>NZ_JAWDIY010000003.1:0-309461 GCF_032380655.1 Diplocloster hominis
TTATCCGGTTAAATTCCACTTTAAAGGGTTTGACGCATTTCGTCAAACCCTTTAATACCGAATTTAGTCTTCCGTGTGGAATTTAAGTTTACATGCGGAATTTACTTTTTCACTCAAGCTAATTATTTTATTTTAAATTTTATAGATCATTCCGCAGTCCCGAATCGGCTCCTACGCTATTTCGCCATAAATCACTCATTTTCCTCTTTATCGGAATAATCTATCACAATTTTCTTACATTCCTGACAGCAAAACGCATTCGCTATGGCAACTGCTCCACCAAAAGGATTCCGGGCCAACTGGATCCCGTCGCCTTTTCTTATTATTGCTGGTTCATATTTCTCTTTTCTCCATGCGATAGCACGGGCATCTGATGTGAGATATCCATTCTCCATTTCCCGATTACAAAAGGGACATTTCATAATTTAACCCCCTTAGTCATATATACGCCATTATACACCATGCATCCGCGTCCTATAACATTTCCACACTCTATCCATCTCTCCCACAGTTCCCATCCCGCCTATTATAAAAACCAAACATCCGGATTCGTAGACGAAATCGCTGCCGCACCCGCGCTTAACGCTCCCATCACATCCTCCTTATCGGTGATCAGTCCGCCGGCAATGACCGGGACTCTGGACAAGGTACATATTTTCCGTATAATCTTCGGCATGACTCCCGGCAGTATCTCAATCACATCCGGATGTACGCTGTCATTCTGCCGCTCGATATTGGAAAGCGCCAGGGAATCTATAATAAAATGACGCAGAACCGTATACAAGCCAAGTTCCGAGGCTTTTTTCACCAAAGCCGGTTTCGTGGTAATAATGCCATCCGCGCTGGTGTGCCTTTGGATAAATTCAACCGCGATCTCTCTGGAGGTGAGCCCGGCGATCAGATCCACATGGACCATGGCGGTCTTTCCGCTCCCTTTAATGCGTTCCACAATCTCCTGTATATTCATTAAATCTCCATACAGAACAAATATAATATTCCCCTCCGCCTGCAGACTCTGTTCCAATCCTTCCGGATCTTTCACCGCTGCTATTACCGGGCAATCTTCAATCAGTTCCGCAAATGTCTGTTTCACTGCACCACACCTTTCCTGCCCCAAAACAGAGCTAAGTAACATATAGCACTTGCGTGCAATCAAAATAACCTCATAGGATACACACTCCGCGCTAAAAAAAGCGCTCCGGCAAATATAATGTCTGCCGATATTATAACACGATTCCGTTAACTAGGAAACCCTTCTGCAATATCTATAAGCGGGTCCCTATAAGCGGGTTTAAAAGCGGTTATAGAACTGCACCAGCATCTGCAGATCCCGGCTGCGGACAGATGGCCGGATCCTCCCTGAGACTATCCGAAAACCAGGATACAGTCCCCCGGGTATCCGCCCGGTACGGACTTATCCTGGTTTTCGGACAGTCTCCCCCGCAATTATGAATCGTTAATATATGAATCGTAAATACATATGAATCGTAAATACATTGGTAACTAAAATCGGCAACTAAATGATATAAATCTGTTGACAACTGTATATTAATATGATATACAGTTATATACAGACTATTACAGTAGGTGGTGAAACTTTTTGGATATCCTTATAAATAACACCTCAGAAATACCAATCTACCGGCAAATTAAAGATCAGATCAAGGACGCGATCTACACCGGCCAGATAAAAGAGGGGGAAATACTCCCCTCCATCCGGAAACTGGCCAATGAGACCATGGTCAGTGTCCTGACCACCAAGCGGGCATACGACGAGCTGGAAGCCGAAGGCTATGTAAACAGCGTGCCCGGCAAAGGCTTTTTCGTCTCCTCCACGAACATGGAGCTGTTCCGGGAGGAAAAGCTGCGCCTCGTCGAATCCAAGCTTCTGGAAGCCTACGAGACCGGCCAGTCCGCAGGCCTTACCAAAGACGAAATGCTGGAAATGATGTCGATCCTCTATGATTCCTGACAGAAAGGAAGTTACCCCTATGAGCAATGTATTAGAAATCAGCCATCTTACAAAAAAATATAATCGAAAAACAGTATTAAATGATATCAGCTTCGCCGCGGAACAAAACCAGATTACCGGCTTCATCGGAGTCAATGGGGCGGGCAAAACAACCACGATCAAATCCATCCTGGGCCTGGCCAAAAAGGATGCGGGTGAAATCCGCCTCTTCGGGCAGACACTGGAGGAGAACGAGCGGGAAATTAAAAATCGCATCGGTGTTGTATTTGACAAAGGTTACTTTTATGAAAACCTGTCTCTGAACGATATGAAAAATATACTGGCACCGGCCTATACAAACTGGGACGAGAACGCCTTCAAACGGTACGCGCGCCAGTTCAAGCTCCCGCTCAGCTACCACATCAGCGACCTTTCCAAAGGTATGACCATGAAATACGCCATCGCCATAGCCCTATCCCACCACGCGGATTTCCTCATCATGGATGAACCCACCTCGGGCCTGGATCCTCTGATTCGCAATCAACTGCTGGGAATCCTGCGCGAATACATGGAAGAGGGGAACAAGTCCGTCTTCTTTTCCACACACATCACCACTGACCTGGACAAAATCGCAGACCGCATCGTCATGATTGACAGCGGAAAAATCGTATTGGACGAATACAAAGACGAGCTTCTGGAAAAATATACGCTGGTCAAGGGCAGTAAGGAAGAACTGACTCCCAAACTGCGGACCTCCTTCCTGTATCTGGAAGAACACGGTTTTCACTTCGAAGGCCTGACCTGCGATTCCGCCGCTGCAAAACGCGGGCTGACAAAAGCCGTCTTTGCCAAACCCACCATAGAGGATATCATGATGGCGTTCGCCGGGAGGTCCTGACATGATTCTTACCGCATTAAAAAAAGATCTGATCCTGATCAGGCGCAGTCTGCCAATGGTGCTCCTGCAATACTGTCTGACGCTAGTAATCACAGCCCTGCTGCCCTCAGTGACCGTTTTCTTCCCCTCCCTGGGATACCTTCTCTGCTGCAGTATCACCACCGGCCTGATCTTCAATCTGCTGTTTGAAGCCGATAGCAAATACCACATCCATACCCTGCTGTTCTCCACGCCGATGACACCCTCCAGCGTTCTATACAGCCGTTATCTCACAGGGTACGGTACCTGGATATCAGCCACCATCCTGTATATCCTGCCGGGTTTTTTCCCATCTGTCCGCCGGTTTCTTCCCCCTCTGGGTCTTCACATGCTCGCCGGGGGGCTGCTGTTGACCACGATCCTGTGTGCCCTGCTCATCCCGCTTCACACCCTGCTGGAGGAAAGCAAAGCCTCACTCCTGGGCCTGGCCATCCTATTACCGGCCTACCTCC
Organism: Diplocloster hominis; assembly: GCF_032380655.1. Taxonomy (NCBI): domain Bacteria; kingdom Bacillati; phylum Bacillota; class Clostridia; order Lachnospirales; family Lachnospiraceae; genus Diplocloster; species Diplocloster hominis. Next base: position 3,341 of record NZ_JAWDIY010000003.1, read on the forward strand.
TTGTATTCCTGCTCTGTGAGGCCGCAGGCCATTTTATTCCGCACCTTTACTATCCAGTATTCATCCTGCTCCTCATACCTGCAGCAGCCCTGGCAATCCGGCTCTCCGGCCGTTTTACCCTGCAGCGTCTAAAAGAGAAAGAGTATTAAGATTATACGGATTCGGAACCCGTAAGTGCCTAAAGTTTAGGTACTGAGTGCTCATAGCGATTAAAAAATAAATCAATATAGAAAGGAGTCTGCTCTATGTACCGTACCCTGATCAAAAAAGACTATCTTCTCTGCGGTGACACCCTCACCGGAATCCTTCTGATCGGTGCCCTTCTGAACTGCGGAATCTATCTGATGGAGCCCGCCGAAGCCCTGGGACTGGTTGTGGCCACCAGCATAGCCACCTTCCTCGGCTTCTCCACCCTCGCTAAAGTCCTGGAAAAGAGCCATGCCCTCCCCACCCTCATCACATCCCCTTATGGCCGGCTGCGTTTGCTTCTGGCCCGCTATCTGGGATGGTGCGGCTATAGCTATGCTATCCTTTTCTTCTCCCTGCTGCTCACCGGGCTGCTCTATGCCCTTCCCTTCTCATTTCTCCCCACGGTCTATTACCCTTTGTCCGGCATCCTCAGTGCTGCAGCTTTCCTGACCATGCTCCAGGCACTTCTGATCCCCTGCTACACCCTGCTCCCCAGCCAGTGGACTACTACTGTCTTTGTGTTTCTGGTTCTGCTGGTCAACCTGCTTCCCCGTTTTCTGAAGTCCCTGCCCATCCACTTGACCTTCCTCCAGGATTTTACCTCTTCCCCGCTGCTGCTTTTCCCTGCTTTTCTGCTCCTGCTCCTTTCCTTCTTTCTCACTGTCCTGCTCTATCAACGCAAGGAATTCTAATAGCCATAATAAATTTTGCAATTACAGAAAAAACCATAGGTTCAGACAGCGGCAGTATCCGCTGTTTAAAACCTATGGCTCCTTTTCCAATATATAAAAGCTTCTAAACTGTACTGCCCCCAAAGACGCCCAGCCTTAAGACCTTCCAAACTCCGAAAGGATCAGCCCCTTATTCCGGTCCAGTGTCATCCCGATGCTCCAGCTGTTCACAAAGAGCAGCAAAGGCCGGCCCTTCAGATCCTGGATCTTCTTCATATCGGAAGTTCCGGTCAGGGAATCCATGTCAATATCCGTATTTTCGATCCAGCGGATATATTCATAAGGAAGATTTTCCAGGATAATCTCCACGTTGTACTCATTGTTCAGGCGGTATTTTAAAACATCAAACTGCAGAACACCGACCACTCCGACGATGATCTCTTCCAATCCGCTGTGCAGTTCCTGGAAAATCTGGATCGCGCCTTCCTGGGCGATCTGGGTTACTCCCTTGACGAACTGTTTCCGCTTCATGGTATCCACCTGACGGACGCGGGCGAAATGCTCCGGCGCAAACGTAGGTATCCCCTCATATGCGAATTTCCTGCCGGGGCTGCAGAACGTATCCCCTATGGAAAAAAGGCCGGGATCAAACACGCCGATAATATCACCGGCATAGGCTTCCTCCACAACTTTCCGTTCCTGGGCCATCAGCTGCTGGGGCTGTGAAAGGCGCATTTTTTTCTCCCCCTGCACATGGTACACTTCCTGGGAGGCATCGAACTTGCCGGAACAGATCCGCATGAACGCAATACGGTCCCGGTGCGCTTTATTCATGTTGGCCTGTATCTTAAATACAAAGGCGGAAAAATCTTCGCTGACCGGGTCGATAATCCCGCTGTCGGCAAATCTGGGAAGCGGCGCTGTGGTCATCTTCAGGAAATGCTCCAAAAAGGTCTGGACCCCGAAGTTGGTCAGCGCAGATCCGAAGAACACCGGGGAAAGTTCTCCCGCCTGGACTTCATCCAGCCGGAATGGCGTGCTGGCGCCATCCAGCAGTTCAATCTCATCCGTCAGCTTACCAAACGCATCTTTTCCGATGATTTCCTGGATTTTCGGATCATTGATGGATATCTTTGTAATTTCGCCTTCTTTGGTCCCTCTCTGGGTATCACTGAACAGGGACACTTCCCTGTCATTTCTGTCATAGACTCCCTGAAACGCTTTCCCCGAACCGATGGGCCAGTTCATGGGACAGGTAGCGATCCCCAGTTCCTTTTCGATCTCATCCAGCAGATCGAAGGTGTCGTTGGCTTCCCGGTCCATTTTATTGATAAAAGTGAAGATCGGGATTTTCCGCATAACACAGACCTTGAACAGCTTTCGGGTCTGAGCCTCCACACCCTTGGACGCGTCGATCACCATAACTGCGGAATCCGCCGCCATCAGCGTCCGGTATGTGTCCTCGGAGAAATCCTGATGCCCCGGAGTATCCAGGATATTGATACAGTATCCGTCGTACTCAAACTGCAGGACTGAGGACGTTACGGAGATTCCTCTTTCTTTTTCAATCTCCATCCAGTCAGACACCGCATGTCTCGCTGTCGCCTTTCCTTTTACGCTTCCAGCCAGATTTATAGCGCCTCCATATAAAAGCAGTTTTTCCGTCAGCGTCGTTTTACCCGCATCGGGGTGGGAAATAATCGCAAATGTTCTTCTTCGTTGTATTTCTTTTTTATTATCCGCCAATTAAGCCTTCCTCCTACCAATCTCTTTCACTGTTGCCGTAGAAAAGGAGCTGCGTACTCACAGCCCCCGGCATTACACTCTTATTCTAAATAATATCATACAAAATCCGCCATAAGTCAAGACCCTGGCTGTAATTTGATGAATTTCACTGTTTACTCCGATCTTTGCTCTGGTGTATGTTCTATGTATTTCACAAAATATTCCTCCAGAGTCCCGATCCCCCTAGCCTTCATATCTGCAGCGGTTTCAACACCCACATAGGTAATATGCCACGGCTCGTATTCATATCCTGTGATCTCTTCCTCCCCTTCGGGATAGCGGACAATGAAGCCGAAGTCCCCGCAGTTCTGTTCCACCCATTCGGCGGCCTGCGTTCCCGCGAAGGCACGAAGCGTACTCTGGCCGGTATTAATGTCCACCGTCAGCCCGGTCTGATGCTCGGAGTATCCTTCTCTGGAACTGAAGGTGTCCACTTCCGCCTCTGATTGGCGCTTCATATAGTTATTATGCAGATTTTCCTGATATTGATAGGTCCGGAAGGCGGATACCGGCTGCAGATTAAAACCTGCTGCCTTCGCGGCCTTCTTCAGCTCTTTGAAGGCTTCCGCCGCCGTCTTTTGCATCCGTTTCCCTTTTCCGACGCTGACCAGCTGCTCCGGAGTGTAATCCCTTGGCAGATAGCGGTATTTGTTGACCAGCATGGGGCCTTCCTCAACCACCCCGGCTGCTTCCGACATGGTATAGAATTTCTGATCCAGCCCTACATTTACCCTCCATACCACATCCCCCGCAGGAAGATCCGGATTCTCCTGCTGATAATCCTCATAGCGGTACTGCTTGTCCTTCTCGTAATAATAAAACTCCTCAAAGGGATTCTTCACTTCCGGCTCCGCCGGCTTCCCTATGTTGGAAACGACTCCCTCCGTCTCATCCAAAGCACCGCCTGTTACGGACTCTGCGGCATATACTTCGTTTAATTCGTACTTTTGTCCGAGAAGCTCATTCGCAGGTCCTTCCTGTCCGAACGCTCCCCATGCGAATTCCAGCGCGGCAAATCCGCCTATCAGGACACAAAAAAAGAACAGCATGCGCCCGATCAGCTGCATTCTCTTCTGTCTTTTCTGCTTCCTAATTTTTTTCCTGGAATACTCCCATTCCCACTCCTGATCCATTTTCATTCTCATTTAATCTATTCTCATCCTATAATCAGTATTTACACCCTTTTCCATCCTCCGATGTGTTCCCCCCACGACCGGTAACGAAAACCAGCTCTTCCATAATTTTACATGAATTTATTATAATTCATCTTCGGAATTTATACAAGCCAAAACCCTATTTCCTTCTGGTATTTTTATCCAGATGTTTCAACATCTTTTGAACAGCTCCGACAGTATTTGCAGGTATCCGTCATAAAATTCCCAGACTTGCTTTTCGGTATGAGTCCCCGGACATATCCGCCGTTCCCTGTGAACCGCTTATGTTAAGCAGGGCTTTTCTGTCGATAAATTTTTTGTTTGATTCTATATTTAAATCCTTGCAATTGCAGGACAAGTCTGCTACAGTGGAAATACCTACAAAGAAAGGAAAGAGGTATTAATATGAGTGAACATAATCACGACTGTGAATGCGGATGTGGATGCGGATGCGGCCACGAGGAAGAAGAAGTTACCGTAACTTTGACACTGGATGACGGCTCCGAAATGGAATGCGCCGTACTGACCATCTTCCCCGCCGGTGAGAACGAATATATCGCACTGCTTCCTTTAGAGCCGGAAGAAGATGACGAAGAAGGCGAAGTATATCTGTATCGTTATAAAGAAACCGCAGACGGTGAACCGGAACTGGAAAATATCGAAGACGATGACGAATATGAAAAAGTAGCGGATGCCTTCGATGAACTTCTGGACAGCGCTGAATTTGATGAATTACTGGAAGAAGACGAATAAATAAAATTGCAGGCATGCAGGATTTAACGAAAAAGGCACCGGAATACCAAATGGGTAATCACGATAGGTTTCCCATCTGATATTGCCGGTGCCATTGTCTGCGCTTATTTATGACGATCAGCGCAGAGAGCCTCCCAGCCACTGTTTCAGCGTCTGATTCTCCTCATCTGCCCCTCTGTAATTGGAACGTCCGAACTGTTATAAAATATGATAGTGGGGGATTATATCCTCGTATGTACCGTCTTTCATCAAAAAGCCTCCGGGTATCGTACCTAATTTGACAAATCCCAGTTTTTCATATAAATGCAGCGCGGATTTATTTGATTTTACAACCGCATTGAATTGTAAAATGCAAAAACCCAGTTCTTTGGCTTTTGACATACAATGGAGCACTAGCTTTTCACCGATCTGCTGCCCCCGGATTTCTTTTTTTACCGCGTAACTGGCATTGCAAATATGGCCGCATCGGCCCACGTTATTGGGATGAAGGATATAAAGCCCGACGATTTTTCCGTTATCCGCATCATAAGCCACTCCGGTAAACGACTGATCCTGGAAAAAGGCATTTCCTGAGATTTCGTCAAGCACCTCCAACTGGGGAAAAGCAATCCCGTCTTCCACAACCTGGTTCCATATTTCCGCCACGTCTTTTACATCATTTTTATCATAAGCTCTTATCTGAATTCTCATAATTCCCCCTAAAAACTCAGCCTTCCAGCAATTCAATTCCTAACCGGATACGCTTCAGAGACTCTTCTTTTCCCAGGACTTCCATAAGCTCTGTAGCTCCGCCCGGAGTCGTTTGTTTTCCCGACACGGCAGTGCGGACCGGCCACATAACATAGCCGTTCTTATAGCCTTTTTCCTTAATAAAACCGACCAGCGCCTCATAGAGCGCGTCGTTGCTGTAATCCTCCTGAGCCTCCAGCACAGGAAGTACCTCTTTTAACACAACCAGGGCGGTTTCCGGTGTAGTTTTCATTTTCTTATGGGCATACATGGCGGTGTCATACCCGGGCAGCTCCGCGATAAAATCCACCATCTCCGGAATGTCCGGGAAAACCTCGATTCTGGTCTTCACCATAGCCGCCACCTTGCGGTAATCCACATCTCTTCCGATCGCTTCTTTAAGAATCGGCTCCACCTTCTCATAGAATACATCAAAATCCATGGCTTTCATGTATTCTCCGTTCATCCAGCGAAGCTTCACCACATCAAACACAGCCGGAGCCTTACCCATGTGATGATAGTCAAACGCTTCCACCAGCTCCTCCAGGGAAAAGATCTCCCGGTTCTCCTCCGGGCTCCATCCCAGCAGCGCGACGAAATTCACCACCGCCTCATTCAGGAAACCGGCCTCGATCAAATCCTCGTAAGAAGAATGACCGCTTCTCTTACTCAGCTTCTTATGTTCCTCATCCGTAATCAGAGGGCAGTGCACATACGTAGGCACTTCCCATCCAAACGCCTCATACAGACGATTATACTTCGGGGACGATGACAAATACTCATTTCCCCGCACCACATGCGTGATACCCATCAGATGATCATCCACCACATTGGCAAAATTATAAGTGGGATACCCATCGGACTTAATCAGTACCATATCATCCAGCTCCGCGTTATCCACGGTAATATCCCCATAAATATCATCCTGGAACGTGGTCGTTCCGGTCTGGGGATTATTCTGGCGGATCACATAAGGCACCCCTGCCGCCAGCTTCTCCTCCACCTCGTCCTTGGACAGATGCAGGCAGTGTTTATCATAAACCATAACTTCCTTGCCATTAATCTCCTGCTTCAGCGACTCCAGCCGTTCCTTATCACAGAAACAATAATAGGCCTCGCCCTTCTCGATCAGCTGCTTCGCATACTCGAGGTAGATCCCCTGCTCCTGCCGTTCGCTCTGTACATAAGGCCCCACCGGACCGCCGATATCCGGGCCCTCATCATGCTTAAGCCCCGTTTTCTCCAGTGTCCGGTAAATAATATCCAGCGCCTCCGGCACAAACCGTTCCTGGTCCGTATCCTCGATCCTCAGGATAAAATCCCCGCCCTCGTGTTTCGCGATCAGATAGGCATACAGCGCCGTCCTCAAATTCCCCACATGCATCCTCCCGGTGGGGCTGGGTGCAAATCTCGTTCTTACTTTATTCATCCTAATACACTCCTACACATCGGTATTTTAATAATTTTCATATGTGCCCTATTTTATCATACAATCCCATTCCTGTTAATAGAAATTTGAAAAAATCGGGATACAAATCTCATCCCCCTCCTGCAGATTATACACATTCACATAGGGATTCGCGGCCATCAGGCTGGCCAGATTCACGCCAAACTGCCTGCTGATCCGGTACAGCGTATCCCCCTCCTTCACCACATACATCTCTCCTTCGCAAGTAATCCCGTTCGACCACTTCCCCGCATCAAAAGAAACATCCGTCCTGCACATACCAACACGCCTTTCCACAAAACTTTCTTCATTATTATATGCCTTCCGGCATAGAATGTGATAAATCACCATGGGGGGCTTGGTTTAGATTGGGGGAGTTGACTTAGGGACGGAGGGAGCTGGGGCGGGGCGGGATTCCGGGGGGGGGCGGGACAAACGTATCGGGGGCCAAATCGCTTCGGGCATGCCTAAGAACGGGTAACTCCGAAGAGGGCGAAACCTCTGATTAGCAGGACCCGGGGCAAACTCGCCAAAATGCGGCTCAAACAGTGCCCCGGGTCCTGCGAGGTTTCGTCCTCTTCTGCGTAACCCGTTCTAAGGCATGCCCTCAAGCGATTTGGCCCCCGATACGTTTGTCCCGCCCCACCCGGAATCCCGCCCCGCCCCAGCTCCCTCCTGCTATGGTGAATGCCATTATTGAATGCATCAAAGCTGTGGATGATTTAGCCTCTTATAAATGATTATCTGCGCAAAGGCAATATTTTAATTCTGGCGAATCCAGGTTAGGTTTTACAGATAATCGTGTTTATGAATATTAGTAACCAATCGGCCGGGAACAGTGAAATAGGCTTTCAATTAGTTCAAATTTGGGGCATTTGCATAGATTCATGGCTGAAGAACATGGAAATCGGCTTTCTGTAAACAAGGGAAGAGAGGCAAGGGGCCGGGGACGAGGACGAGGCGGAATAGACGCCGGGGGAAAGCCGGGGGTATACTGGCCGTGTCGGAGAAACGCTTGAGGGCGGGCATTAGCGGATCTTGTGGAGAAGGAGACAGAACCCTGCGGGTCCGGGGCACTGTCTGAGCCGCTTTTTGGCGAGTTTGCCCCGGACCCGCGAATAGGGGGTTCTGGCTCCTTCGGAACTAGATCCGCTTATGCCCGCCCGAAGCGTTTCTCCGACACGGCCAGTATGCCCCCGGCTTTCCCCCGGCGTCTATTCCGCCTCGTCCTCGTCCCCGGCCCCTTGCCTCTCTTCCCGCCCCCGAAAAAAAGCCACCCCCCAGAAGTTCCCAGCCAGTCCCAGCCATTCCCAGCCGGCACCAGAAGATGTTTCCGGTTGTTTTTTCGGGGACTTTGTCGTATAATGTAGGCTGATATTAGAGTAAGGAGGTACAGCAGGCAACTGCGTTATTTATGGATAAACGAATATTACATACATTGGGCATCGATATTGGTTCTACTACGGTAAAGATTGCCATTCTGGACCAGGATAAAAATATATTGTTTTCGGATTATGAGCGGCATTTTGCTAATATTCAGGAGACGCTGGCGTCTCTTTTGGAGAAAGCCCACGCACAGCTGGAGGATTTGGAAGTCTGGCCTATGATTACAGGGTCCGGCGGGCTTACTCTGGCCAAGCATATGGAGGTACCTTTCGTTCAGGAAGTGATCGCCGTGTCTACGGCGCTGCAGACGGAAGCTCCCCAGACGGATGTTGCGATCGAGCTGGGCGGGGAAGACGCGAAAATTATATATTTTGAAGGCGGGAATATTGAGCAGCGTATGAACGGGATCTGTGCGGGCGGTACCGGTTCTTTTATCGACCAGATGGCTTCTCTTCTTCAGACGGATGCCTCCGGTCTTAATGAGTACGCTAAGAATTATCAGGCCATTTATCCCATCGCGGCGCGGTGCGGGGTGTTCGCCAAGTCCGATATTCAGCCTCTGATCAATGAAGGAGCGACCAAAGAAGATTTGTCCGCTTCTATTTTTCAGGCAGTCGTAAACCAGACGATCAGCGGATTGGCCTGTGGGAAGCCGATCCGGGGGCATGTGGCGTTTTTGGGCGGGCCGCTGCACTTTTTATCTGAGTTAAAGCAGGCGTTTGTCAGGACTTTGAAACTGGATGCACAGCATACGATCGCTCCGGATCACTCTCATCTGTTCGCTGCCATTGGTTCTGCGCTTAATGCAAAGCCTGAGGTCAGCACTACCCTGACTGCCCTGATTCATAAGTTATCCGGGAATATAAAACTGGAATTCGAAGTGGAACGGATGGAGCCTCTGTTCGCTTCCGCTGAGGATTATGAGGCTTTTGAAAATCGTCACAACAGCCATTGTGTGGCTACGGCCGATCTGGCTTCTTATGAGGGGAACTGCTATCTGGGAATCGATGCGGGTTCCACCACTACAAAAGTAGCACTGGTCGGGGAGGACGGTTCTTTACTGTATTCTTTCTACAGCAATAATAATGGCAGCCCGCTGGCTACCACCATTAAGTCTATAAAGGAAATCTACACGCTGCTGCCGCCAAGCGCCTCGATCGTCCGGTCCTGTTCTACCGGGTATGGGGAAGCTTTGATCAAGGCAGCTCTGTTATTAGATGAGGGCGAGGTGGAAACCGTAGCCCATTACTATGCGGCGGCATTTTTTGAGCCCGCTGTGGACTGTATTCTGGATATCGGCGGACAGGATATGAAATGTATCCGGATTAAGAATCAGACCGTGGACAGCGTACAGTTAAATGAGGCCTGCTCTTCAGGCTGCGGTTCATTTATTGAAACTTTTGCCAAATCTTTGAATTACAGTGTGGAGGATTTTGCCAAAGCGGCTCTGTTCGCCAAGCATCCCATCGATCTGGGCACCCGCTGTACGGTATTTATGAATTCTAAAGTAAAGCAGGCACAGAAGGAGGGGGCCGAGGTATCCGATATTTCTGCGGGCCTGGCTTACTCTGTGATTAAGAATGCGCTGTTCAAGGTGATTAAGGTTTCCGATGCGTCATCCCTGGGCCGGAACATCGTGGTGCAGGGGGGGACTTTTTACAATGACGCGGTGCTGCGAAGCTTTGAAAAGATCGCGGACTGTGAGGCGGTCCGGCCTGATATCGCCGGTATTATGGGGGCCTTCGGCGCGGCGCTAATCGCCAGAGAACGCTATGAGGAAGGTATGGATACCACCATGCTTCCCTTTGAGAAGATCAACACCCTTCAATTTTCCACCAGTATGGCCAGATGTAAAGGCTGCACCAACAGCTGTCTGCTGACCATCAACCGTTTTACCGGCGGACGGCAGTTTGTGACGGGTAACCGCTGCGAACGGGGACTTGGAAAGGAAAAGAACAAGGATAATATCCCGAATCTGTTTGAATATAAGAATAAACGGCTGTTCGCCTATGAGGCTCTGCCGGAGGATGAGGCCGCAAGAGGGACCGTGGGGATTCCCAGGGTATTGAATATGTATGACAATTATCCGTTCTGGCATACGTTTTTCACCAAATTGGGGTTCCGGGTGGTGCTCTCCCCTTCTTCCAACCGGAAAATATATGAACTGGGCATTGAATCCATTCCCAGTGAGTCGGAATGCTATCCGGCCAAATTGGCTCACGGACATGTGATGTGGCTGATCAAGCAGAATGTGGATATGATCTTTTATCCGTGTATTCCCTATGAGCGGAATGAATTCCCTGATTCCAACAACCACTACAACTGCCCCATTGTCACGTCCTATGCGGAAAATATTAAGAATAATATAGAAGAAATCCGTTCAGGACAGGTGAATTTCAAGAACCCTTTCCTGTCATTTACAAACGAAGAAGTCCTCTCCAACCGGTTAAAAGAAGAGTTTGCGCAGTACATGCAGATTCCGGCTGAAGAAGTGGGGGCGGCCGTTCACGAGGGCTGGATGGAACTTGAGAACTTCCGGGAGGAAATGATGCGCAAGGGGGAGGAGACCCTGGCCTGGATGAACGAAAACGGCAAGCGCGGGATCGTTCTGGCCGGGCGCCCTTATCATGTAGATCCGGAGATTCATCACGGTATTCCCGAGCTGATCACCTCCTATGGGATGGCTGTGCTGACGGAAGATTCTATTTCCCATATGTATCCGGTGGAGCGTCCGTTGATCGTTATGGATCAGTGGATGTATCATTCCCGCCTTTACGCGGCGGCAAACTATGTAAAAACCAGGGATAATCTGGATCTGATTCAGTTAAATTCCTTTGGCTGCGGTCTGGACGCGGTTACCACCGATGAAGTAAGCGATATCCTGTCCAAGTCCGGAAAGATTTACACTTGTCTGAAAATTGATGAGGTAAATAACCTGGGCGCCGCCAGAATCCGTATCCGTTCGCTGCTGTCCGCCATTCGGGTGCGGGAGCAGAAATCGATCTGCCGGACGGTGGTATCTTCCGCCTATGACCGGGTGGTATTTACCAAAGAAATGAAAAAAGACTACACGATCCTCTGCCCCCAGATGTCGCCGATTCATTTCGCTCTGATCGAGCCGGCGTTAAAATCCTGCGGGTTTAACATCCGGGTTCTGCCCAATGACAACAAAGCAGCGGTGGATGTGGGGCTAAAATATGTAAACAATGACGCCTGCTATCCTTCTCTGATGGTGGTCGGGCAGATTATGGAAGCCATCTTATCCGGTGAATACGATGTGAACAAAACTGCGGTAGTAATATCCCAGACCGGCGGCGGCTGCCGCGCTTCCAACTATATCGGATTCATCCGCAGGGCTCTTGAAAAAGCCGGTTATCCACAGATTCCGGTTATATCCATCAACCTGAGCGGGCTAGAGAGCAACCCGGGCTTTTCCTTTACACTGCCCTTACTGAAAAAAGCCATATTCGGTCTGGTATTCGGTGATATCTTCATGCGCTGCCTGTACCGGATGCGCCCCTATGAGGCCACGCCGGGCTCTGCAAACGCACTGCACAAAAAATGGGAGGCCAGATGCATCACTTTTCTCCAAAAGAAGCACCCGTCCTTCCGCGAATATAAAAAATTATGCCGTGAGATCATCCAGGATTTCGACCAGCTACCGATCACCGATGTTCAAAAGCCCAAGGTCGGTGTGGTCGGTGAGATACTCGTAAAATTCCTGCCGGCGGCAAACAACTACCTGGTAGAATTACTGGAATCCGAGGGTGCGGAGGCGGTTGTCCCCGACCTTCTGGACTTCTTCCAGTACTGCTTTTACAATTCGAATTTCAAGGCCAGTAAACTGGGCATGAGCAAAAAGACCGCTGCCCTCTGCAATCTGGGAATCAAAGGTCTGAATTGGATCCGTTCGGCTCCCTGTAAGGCATTAGAGGCCAGCCAGCACTTTACCCCTCCGGCCCACATCGAAGACCTGGCAAAAATGGCGGAGCCGATCGTCTCGCTGGGTAATCAGACCGGAGAAGGATGGTTTCTGACCGGCGAGATGATGGAGCTGATTCACAGCGGTACCAACAATATCGTGTGTACACAGCCCTTCGCCTGCCTGCCGAACCATATCGTGGGAAAGGGTGTCATCAAAGAAATCCGCAGGCGGCATCCGAAGTCGAATATCGTGGCCATCGACTACGATCCCGGTGCCAGCGAGGTAAACCAGCTGAACCGTATCAAACTTATGTTATCCACCGCCCAGAAAAATTTGGCAGAAAAATAACCAAAATAACCAAAAGGGACATGTCCATTTCAGTTTGGGACATGTCCATTCCGGTTTGGGACATGTCCATTTCAATTTGGGACATGTCCATTTCAATTTGTCATTTCTATTTATCATTTCTATTTCAGAAGACCAGGCCCTACTCGGTATCATCACAGCTTTTCCGAATAAGTTATCCTAACATTCTCATGATATTCTCGTATAAGAAGTCTTTCATCTCTTCCACAGTCACTGCCTCGGAGATATCTTCCTGATGGAAATAAATCATAAAGCTCATAATCTGGGACAGAAGGGCCGTGCGCTGCAGCACCGGCGATATCTCACGCCGGAATACGCCTTCCTCAACTCCTGCTTCCACGAACGCCGTCAGGATTTCGTTGATTTCTTTGCAGTATCCTTCCTGGCGTGCCATCTCTTCTTTCAGTGAATTGGAAAATTCAAACGATCCGTTTGCCATCCGGAACAGCTGCGTAAAGGAACTCTTATGCCTCGCATCAGACTCAATCCACTGGAAAACTGCGTAAATCCTGTCTTTTGTACTCGTATATTGCCTCAGTAATCTTCGGATCTTCTCAATGCGCTGCCCTACGTCATAGAACAGCGCTTGTATTATAATCTCTTCCTTGCTTCGGAAATACTCATAAGCGGTACCTTTACCAATTCCGGCCCTGTTGGTAATGTCGGATACTTTTAACGTATTGATATCCACGCCGTCTTCGATCAGTGCGATCACCGCGTCAAACAGCGCGATTTTCTTGGCAGACATTTCCATTATTCAATCTCCTCCTCGGTTATGTCTTTTTTCCGGTTGAACAAGTCATAGATACACGGCACTACAAACAGGGTCAGCAGGGTGCCATAGGTCAGCCCGCCGATCGTGACGATGGCCATAGGCTGCACCATATCCGCGCCCATACCAAAACCGGCAGCCATAGTGGAGAGTCCCAATACAGTCGTCATAGCCGTCATCAGAATCGGACGAAGCCGGGTCTTTCCTGCTTCCACGATCGCCTCTTTTTTCTCCATTCCTTCTCTTCTCAGCTGATTGATATAATCTACCAGCACGATACCATTGTTAACAATAATTCCGGAAAGCATGACGAAACCGATCATAGCGATCACGCTGACTTCACTGCCGGACAGGAACAGTCCCATAAATCCGCCGGTAAAGGCCAGAGGAATGGTAAACATGATGATAAACGGAGACAGCAGTGACTGGAACTGGGCCACCATGATCAGATACATGAAAACCAGCGCCAGTAGCAGCATTTTGATCACCTGGACCATGGCTTCATTGATCGTCTCATCCTCACCGGCCATCTCGATGCTGTAACCATCCGGAACCTGATACTGATTCAGCTGCTTCTGTATTTCGCTGCTGACCAGGCCGATATTGTGATCTTTATCAATGGAAGCGGATACGGTAATACAGCGTTCATTTCCAATCCGGTTGATGGACGCAAGCCCTTCTCCTTCTGTAAATGTGCAGAGTTTTGACAGCGGCACGTCTTCTTTCTCTTTGTCCTTATTCGTAACACTTACGGTAAGCTTCTCCAGGTCCTGCCGGGTCAGCTCCTCATCTTCCCCGTCTTTCACGACCACATCATAATCCTTGGCCTCTGTCTGAAGAATGGTGGCCGCTTTGGCATCCGCCAGCCTGGCCTGTACCTTCTGATATACTTGCGCCACAGTCAGGTTATATTCCGAAGCCTTCTCTTTATTTACAATAATCCGGAACTCCGGCGTGGTCTCCTCCATGCCATCATTGACATCCGTAGTCCCTTTGGTATCGGTTATGATCTGTGCCACATCGCCGGCCATCTCCTGAAGCTTATCCAGCTCACGGCCTTTTACCCGGACGGAAATACCGCTGCCGCCCAGAGCGCTCATATCCATAGTGTTCGTACTTACAGTAACTTCGCAGTCCAGGTCCTGTGTCAGTTCTTCTATGCTGTCTGCCACTTCCGCATTGGTCATGGTCTGGTCTTCCTTCAGAATCAGATACAGGGAGGCCGCGTCAGTGGAGCTCTTTCCCATTCCCATCATGGAACCGGAACTGACCATAGCGCCCACGGTATCCACATCCGGGATCGTGGTCAACCGCTCAATCACCTGATCTGTCATGGCTGCCGTCTCCGAAAGCGGAGCATTGTCCGGCATCTTCACGTCCACAGACACCTGAGTGCTCTCCATCTCCGGCATAAACGCCGTACCTCTGGAAATGGCTCCAAACGCACTGACTGCCAGCAGGACCACCACTGTGATCAGGACCACAGCCTTATGCCGCAGCGACCATGCGATTCCTTTTCCGCACACTCCCTGCAGCCGGTCCAGAATCTTATGCTCTTTCTCTTTTGTATTCTTAAGCAGGCCGGCCGACATCATCGGGACCAGAGTAAGCGCGATAAACAAGCTGGCCAGAAGTGAATAAGCGATCGTCAGCCCCATGTCCACAAAAAGCTGCCGCGTGATTCCCTGTGTAAATATAATCGGGGCAAATACGGAAATGGTCGTCAGCGTGGACGCCATAATAGCTCCGGACACCTGTCTCGCTCCGTCAATGGCCGCTTTCTTGACCGGTACGCCCTCATTCCTAAGCCGGTAGATATTTTCAATGACAACAATGGAGTTATCTACCAGCATACCGACTCCCAGTGCCAGACCGGACAGCGAGATAATATTGATCGTCACGCCGGAAAAATACATCAGCACGATAGCCGTCAGGATACTGATCGGAATCGAGCAGGCGATTACCAGCGTGGGCCTGATATCCTTCAGGAACAGCAACAGGATCAGTATCGCCAGAAGTCCGCCGAACAGCATATTTTCCAGGACAGAGTTGATCACCATGTCAATATAAATTCCCTGGTCCATCAGGGCCGTAAACGTCAGATTTTCATTTTCCGCAGCCAGTTTATCGAAACGGTCCTGCAGCCGGTCCGATACATCCCCCGTGGAATACCCGGTCTGCTTTTGTATGCTGAACATAATGCCCGGATTTCCATTTATCTTAGCGTAAACCTGGTCGCTGTTGTCCGTATAAATAACATCTGCCACATCAGAAAGCCGGATCGGTTCCAGCCCATCCATGCCCATATCCAGCAATACCAGATTTTCCAGATCTTCCGTGCCGGTCACTTTATCACCGACCCGCACCAGATAATCCACCCGGTCTTCCGTGACGTAACCGGCAGGCATGGAGAAGTTCTGTGCCAACAGGATCTGCTTGATCAGATCCGTATTAATTATTTGATTCAGGTCAGAATTATCATACGCCGAATCCTTCGTATCATCGAACTGCTCCCTGGCCGTGTCCATCTGCTTTTCGCCCATTTCCAGCATGGCCTTGGCGCTGCCCATCTCCACCGCAGCCTTGGACTGTCCTTCCACCAGCTGCTTCATTGCATCGTCCGTTTTCTCTTTTATTTCCGGGAAGGCATCCTGTGCCTCCTGAAGCTTGACCTTATTATCCGCCAGCTCTTTCTTGGCCTCAGCCAGTTTCTCCTCTAATTTACCGGCTTCCGCCATGGCAGTGTCATAAGCCGCCTGTATCTGTGCCAGTTCCTCTTTTGTCACCGGCAGCTGGGAAGCCTGCTGGTCGATCTGATCCAGAGCCCCCAAAAGGCCGCTCTTTAGCGCATCCAGTATCCCCTTTTGGACCTCCACGGGCATATTCTGGATTCCCATCTGAATCGCCTGGTTTATGGCCGTTTTCTGCTCTTGTGTGAGCGCACTGGTATCGATCGCAGCTAACATCTCCTGCAAAGCTGCCGCCTGTTCCGGCGTAATCGCCCCTGGTGTCAGGGAATTCAAGAAATCCAGCTGCTGCTGTATCCGCGCTTTCGCCTGTTCCAGAGCGTCCAGGCCCTCTTTCGCGGCTTTCAGCTGCTGTTCCAGCTCCGAAGCTTTTCCTTTCGTCTCGTTCAGTGTATCCTCCAGCGTACTGACCAGCTTCTCCCCCATCTGTACCAGACTCTGTGCTGTCGCGATCTGCACCTCACCCTTGGCGATATCCAGCTTGCCGTTGAGAATCTGGGTCTCCCCTTCCGCCATCTTCCCGGAAGCCTCATTCAGCCCATCTTCCAGTTTCTTCTTCCCATCCTTAATCTCAGACTGGGCATCCTCCATCTCCGACTCGGCGTCTGAGAAACTGTCATCCAGCGCCGCTCTCACTTTCGCATTGGCCTCGTCCACCTTATCCTGCCGGATAATCACCTGGACACTCTCCTCGATCTCACCGGTAGCTGTAACACTGGCCACACCCTCCAGGCTCTCAATATCCGGTACCACCTTATCATTTACCAGATCGGTAAGTTCCGAAGCGCTCAATCCCTCGCCGTCCACAGCCGCCACCATCACCGGCAGCATATCCGGATTCAGCTTCATGATAAGCGGATCACCGATATTATCATCCCAGTACGTCTTGATCTGATCCAGGCTTTCCCGCATCTCAATCGTAACGGAATCCATATTGGTCGTCTCCGAAAACTCCAGAATGACCATGGAGACATTATCAGAAGAAACCGAATTAATATTCTCTATATTACTAATGGTGGCCATGGCCGACTCCACCGGTTTGGTCACTTTCTCTTCCACTTCTTCCGGGCTGGCTCCCGGGTCTGTCGTCATTACGATCGCATAGGGCAGGTTCATACTGGGAAACAGATCCGTAGTCATCTCCGAAAAGGAAACGAACCCCAGGATCAATATCAACACCACAGCCACCACTACCGTATACGGTTTCTTCACGCTAATCTTCGATAACATGCCGCTCCTCCTTGCGCTTGCCTCTTACTGTCAAAACAATCCGACCGACCAACCGGTCGGTCACTTTCCTCATTATAATGGGCCCTCTGATTCGAGTCAATCCTTTCAAATATTAAACTTTTATAAACTATATTAGGGGCCGGAGAGGAAAGGGGGAGCCGGGGATTCGGGGCGGCGGGGATGGGAGGGCTGAGCCGGGGCTTTTGTCCGGCCGAAACAGCGCACGCTTCACTGGCCGGGCCTAAGGGGGAAAGGATGGACCGGAAGAAACACCGTGCCTATTCGCTGAGAATTTTTGATAAAATTCTCGCTCAGAGGCACTCAAATTTTTGCAGGGAAGCAAAAATTTGGTTTCTCCCGGTCCACCCTTTCCCCCTAAGGCCCGGCACAGTTCGCGTGAGCCGTTTCGGCCGGACAAAAGCCCCGGCTCAGCCCTCCCATCCCCGTCGCCCCGAATCCCCGGCTCCCCCTTTCCTCTCCTACACTGGTTCAAGCTTGACATTATCAATAATCTATCCTATTCAATATTCTCCCTGTTAGATCCAGTCGGCCGCCCTTCACCTGTCAGCCCTTACCAGTGTAGTTGGGAAAGCGGTCTGGGTGATCAGAGGCAGACAGTACGGGCAGACTTCCGGCGGGCAGGGAATCCCCTTGCTCCCGTCTCCGGCCAGGTTTTTGTTCACCATGAAAAGACATAAGAAACGGTTACTAGTTACACTTGCGGAGGAGTCCGGAAATCCCCATTTTTCAGGGCACTGTTTGAGCCCGCAGGGCGAGTTTGCCCTGGAAAATGTAATAGGGGATTTCCGGACTCCGGAGCTAGTGTAACTTGTAACCGTTTCTTTGTCTTTTCATGGTGAACAAAAACCTGGCCGGAGACGGGAGCACGGGGATTCCCTGCCCGCCATAAGCCTGCCCACACTGTCTGCCTCTGATCACCCAGACCGCTTTCCCAACGGCCCCAACTGGCCCTTCCAACTCCCGCCTCCTTGAAAAGGCCCTAAAAAATAGTCGACAAGCCTGGATAATTAGTTTATAATCATTGCGAAAGGACGTGCTGACTATGGGATTTACTTTTATTAAAAAATTACCTACCCCTTCGGAGATTCGGGAACAGTATCCGATCAGCGAAGAGATTAAGAAAATAAAGGAACAGAGGGATGCTCAGATCCGTGATGTGATCACTGGTGTCTCGGATAAGTTCCTGGTAATCGTGGGACCTTGTTCCGCAGATAATGAGGATGCGGTGTGCGATTATGTAAGCCGGCTGGCTGAACTTCAGGAAGAAGTGAAGGAACGGCTTATTCTGATTCCCAGAATTTATACGAACAAACCCAGGACAACCGGCGAGGGGTATAAGGGGATGGTACATCAGCCGGACCCGGAGAAAAACCCGGATCTTCTGGCAGGGCTCATCGCGATTCGGAAGATGCATATCCGGGCCATTGAGGAAACCGGACTGACTGCGGCGGATGAGATGCTCTATCCTGAAAACTGGCGTTATCTCTCAGATATTCTATCTTATGTGGCCATCGGCGCACGGTCTGTGGAGGATCAGCAGCACCGGCTGACGGTCAGCGGTTTTGACGTGCCGGCGGGTATGAAGAATCCAACCAGCGGGGATTATTCCGTCATGCTGAACTCGGTGGTGGCTGCCCAGCACGGACACAGCTTTATTTACCGGGGCTGGGAAGTTAAGACGGATGGAAATGAACTGGCTCATGTTATTTTACGCGGAGCTGTCAATAAACATGGTTCCTGTATTCCCAATTATCACTATGAGGATCTGAACCGGCTCCTTATGATGTATGATGAGCGGGAGTTAAAAAACCCGGCGGCAATTATCGATGCCAATCACGCCAATTCCAATAAGCAGTACGTGGAACAGATCCGAATCGTGAAAGAAGTTCTGCACAGCAGGCGGCATTCCCATAATATACACCGTCTGGTCAAGGGTGTCATGATCGAAAGCTACATAGAACCCGGCGCACAGCGGGTAGGAGAACATGTCTATGGAAAATCGATCACAGATCCTTGCCTGGGCTGGCCGGAATCGAAACGCTTAATACTGGACATCGCAGAATTATGCTGACATTACCTCATAAAAAGTGTATACCGGATCAGAAATATCAATTAATTTTTCGATTTCCAATGGTAATTTCAGCTGTCGTACTGTATTATTGTCATTGGTGTTATTTGTTAGTCGCATAACTAATTATACCAAAAAATCGCTGAAGTCTCACGACCTCAGCGATTTTTCTTTTAAGGGAGTTTTTTTACAGCCTCTTCTATCCTTTTCCCAGCAGATCCGAATGTGACCCTGTCCGGGAAGCGGTCAAAATCAGCTTCTTCCGATTGACCACATAAATTAACAGCCAATCCCTCGAAACATGGCACTCCCGGAATCCGGCATAAGTCCCCGACAGAGCATGATCATGGTATTGCTCTGCCAGCTCCTTCTCCGCTAACAGCATATCGATCACCTGTTCCAGCCGGCACATGTCATAGCCACGCTTTTTCAGCCGTTTATAATCCTTTCGGAATTGGCCGGTGGTTTCCAGTTGCAGCATTATTCTTAGTCCATTTCTTTATTTAATTCTTCAAATAATTCCCCTGCCGAAGCATAGGTTTTCGTACTTACCTTTCCACCCAGGATATCCCGTGCTTCCTGCATGGAAACTTCTGTTTCTGTATTATAAAGAGGCTGTTTCATATCAGAAGGCAAACCTCCCTCCATAATACATTGGCGTAAAAACAGATCAATGGCATCCGATAGGGTTATCCCCATGTCTGCAAACAATTTTTCCGCTCTTTCCTTAGTCTCCGGATGAATCCGTACCTGGATACTGATGGTTTCAGCCATAATATGAGCCTCCTTTTCTCCTATCAACTATTATATGTAAAATAACCGATTCGTATAGTAATCAGATAATAAAACTCTCACCAACGCAGGAGCCCAGTGACGCAAGGGATTGTTGCCGCGGATCGGGACAATCGTTCCATAAATTTGAACCCGGCCCTCAAAACAGATGGAACAAAAGACGGGAGACCCTGGCAGGGTTTCTCCCGTTTTCTATTCCATCTGTTCTTAGGTCTGGCCGATGCCAGCTGGAACCTGTCCCTTTTTGTCGCCTTCTGGGGCAACGTCCCAGCGTCACTGGGCTTCGTTCCCCTAATCTCTTCCTCCCGCAGCTTATGTCTATTTTCTGGGATGCGCCTTCGCATATACCTCCCGTATATGACTGCTGTTGATATGTGTATAAATCTGGGTCGTGGAAATATCGGAATGCCCCAGCATCTCCTGTACCGCTTTTAAGTCTGCCCCATTCTCCACCAGATGGGCCGCAAATGAATGCCGTAATGTATGAGGGGTAATATCCGCCTCGATCCCGGCCCTCTTTGCATAATATTTGATCAGCTTCCAGAAACCCTGACGGCTCATAGGCTTACCGGAACAATTGGTAAACAAGGCTTCACAGCCCTCTGAACCGATGAAATGGCTTCTCGCGTTTTCCATATAATTCTCAAGCGCCCGCTGGGCGGCATGTCCAAACGGAATGATCCGCTCCTTCTCACCTTCCCGGCAGATAATATAATTCATCTGAATATTCACATCTGATGCTTTCAATGTAATCAGCTCGGTTACGCGGATACCGGTGGCATATAAAAGCTCCAGCATGGCTTTGTCCCGGATCTCCTTCGGAGTGGTACCGTGCGGCTGCTCTAACAGCAGAATGACATCGTCCGTGGAAAGCACATCCGGTATTTTTTTCTCTACTTTGGGTGCCTTTAACACTTCCGCCGGATCCTCTTTTACAATTCCCTGGCGGAATAAGTAGATAAAGAAAGCCTTTGCCGACGCGATGCTCCTGGAAATAGTTGCCGCCGCAAAGCCTTTTTTCTCCAGATACAGAATGTATGAGTTCATATTTGTGGATGTAATATTCCTTACATCCATAACCCCCTGACCATACATGAATCTGGCCATTTTCAATAAATCTCTTTGATAGGAAATTTCCGTATTGTTTGAGGTCTTCTTTACCTCATGCAAATACGAAATAAATTCCTGTATTTCTTTTTCCATACACTCATCCTTTGCTTTCCGGCTGACACACCCTCTGTATTCCTTACTGTCTCTTCTCCTGATACGCCCCTGTATAATTTACATAATATTGCGTTATATCTAGTATTATAAGCATAAATTCCGAGAAAATCAAATGTAAATTTACTTAAAACCCCAGGGTTCATGCGGGTTTGACATAAAAATACAACATATCGGCGACCCATTTCAAGGCAGCACAATATGTTGTTTCTATTTCATTAAAAATTTTTTAATATCAGCTTTAAAAATCCGGTATTTACATAAGTTTCCAGGAAAGTCCCTGCCAGGATTCCTCCCACAGTCATAACCAAAACCAGTATATACGGAACAATCAGCTGCTTCTTCGGCTGGTAACTGCTGCCGGAAAGATATTTGCCATAATACAGTTGGGCAGACATCCCATGAACCTTAACCAGAAAGAATATCAACAGCGGCACATAGATTACATACTGCGGCAGGATACCGCCCACACACAGCATCAGCCCCTTTACCCCGAATTTCATCACCGACATGGACAGAATCATTCCCGCAGAAAATCCGTACCAGACGAGATACAGCCAGACCGCCGGGCATCCTAAAACCGTGACTCCCATGATCCATAGGAAAAGAATACCCACAGACCGTTTTCCCAATATGTAGAAAAAAAGATTTCCATAATCAATTTCCATATATTTATATTTGCTGAGAAAATAATCACTCAGAATTCCGGTCTGGTTCAGATAATTTTTACCGAATAAATTCGCAAACAGCACTCCGCCGATCAGTCCTGCCATAAACAGCAGAATAAACAGTTTTTTATTTACCGCTGTCTTTCCTGTCCGAAAAATCTGCACATGGATGCCCCTTTCCAACTACTCTTTTCATTCTATGCATCCGGTGCGGGAATTAGACTGGAACCCTGAAGTCTTAACTGCAATAATTCAGCTTGTACGCCAGTATGGCGGACACGGTCTTCGAGTCCTGAAGCACGCCTTTATAACAGAGCTGAACCAGCTCATCCAGCTCATGTTCCTCCACATCCACATACTCGTCCTCGTCCAGATGCTGCCTGGAGGGAATCAGATCTCTGGCCACATAGACATCGATAAACTCATTGCAAAAAGCAACCGTAGTCCGAAGCGACAGCAGCAGTTCCAGATTCTCAGAGCGGTACCCGGTCTCTTCTTCCAGCTCTCTGGCCGCACATACTATGGTTTCTTCCTCCTCGCTGTCCCTGCCTCCCGCCGGGATTTCCAGCGTAAATCGGTCCAGGGCATTCCGATACTGCCGTACCATCAGGATCTTCCCTTCCTTCGTGACCGGCACCACCGCCGCTGCCCCTTTATGTTTAATAAAATCCCACTCCGCCACATTCCCGTTGGGAATCTGCACATAGTCCTTATAATAGTCGATCACCGCTCCCTTATGGATCAGTTCTCTCTTAAGCCTCTTATACACTTCTGCCATTTGACACGCTCCTTCTATTCAATCCTTCCTAAACTTCAACAGTAATCAAGCGTCATTATACCACTGGCCAGAATCTCTTACAAGTATATTTGCCGGCAGAATCAAGCTCACAAAAAAAACACCCCAAAACCGCATCCCGCGGTCTGGGGCATTTCAACATTCCTATTTTGCGTAATCTGTAACCCTGGATTCCCGGATTACATTTACTTTGATCTGGCCCGGATATTCCAGTTCGGACTCGATCTGCTTGGAAATATCTCTGGCCATTAATACCATGTCGGCATCGCTGACCATTTCCGGAACTACCATTACACGAATCTCTCTACCTGCCTGAATAGCAAAAGACTTCTCCACTCCCTTAAAGGCATTGCTGATATCTTCTAACTGTTTCAATCTGTTTGTATATGTTTCTAACGTTTCTCTTCTCGCTCCCGGTCTCGCCGCCGAAATCGTATCGGCCGCCTGTACCAGGCATGCGATCAGACTTTCCGGTTCCACATCCCCATGGTGGGATTCAACCGCGTTGATTACCGTGGCCGATTCCTTATATTTTCTGCATAAGTCAACACCGATTTGAATATGTGAGCCTTCTGTTTCATGATCGATGGATTTTCCGATGTCATGTAATAAACCGGCACGTTTTGCCATTCTAACGTCCACGCCAATCTCGCTGGCCAACAGACCTGACAGCAGTGCCACTTCAACCGAATGCTTCAAAGCATTCTGGCCATAACTCGTCCTGAATTTCATCTTTCCTAACAATCTGATAAGTTCCGGATGAACGCCGTGAACGCCTGCTTCCAGCGCCGCAGCCTCTCCCTCTTCGCGCATCATGGTTTCTACTTCCTTCTGCGCTTTTTCGACCATCTCTTCGATTCTGGCCGGATGAATCCGACCGTCCACAATCAATTTCTCCAGTGCGATTCTCGCCACTTCACGTCTGATCGGGTCAAAGCTTGAGAGGATTACCGCTTCGGGCGTATCGTCAATAATCAGATCCACCCCGGTCATCGTCTCCAATGTCCGGATATTCCGGCCTTCCCGGCCGATAATCCTGCCCTTCATTTCATCGTTCGGCAGCTGAACCACGGAAATCGTCGTCTCAGCCACATGGTCTGCCGCACATTTCTGTATGGCGTTTACCACATACTCTTTCGCTTTCTTTGATGCTTCTTCTTTTGCTCTGCTCTCCATCTCTTTGATGAGAACAGCCGTGTCATGTTTTACTTCGTCTTCAACAGTTTTCAACAGATATTCTTTTGCTTGTTCGGAGGTAAGTCCAGAGATTCTTTCCAGTTCCTGTACACGTTTGGCATGAAGTTCCTGCACTTCCGCCTTTTTCTTTTTTAAATCTTCTTCCTTTGCTGAAATAGAAGACTCGCGCTTTTCCAGGTTGTCCGCTCTTTTATCCACAGATTCTTCCTTGGAAAGTACTCTTCTTTCATAACGTTGCAGCTCAGCCCGCCGTTCCTTGGTCTCTTTTTCCAGTTCATTTTTGGTCTTTAAAGATTCCTCTTTGGCTTCCAGCAGGGCTTCCCTTTTCTTGGTTTCCGCGGTTTTCAATGCTTCATCTATTATTTCTCTTGCTTTGTCTTCCGCACTACCGATCTTGGACTCTACTACATTCTTCCGATAAGCAGTGGCGACAATCCAAGTAATAACAGCCACAACCAACGCGACTACAACAGCAACAATGATCGTAGTTGGCACAGGAGCACCTCCTTATTTAGTTTTCATTGTACGTAAAAATACAACACTTAAATTTTATACTTTTTTATGCATTATGTCAAGTTACCCAAAGAATTTTCCACAATAAATTGTGAAAGTCCTAAATTTTACATAAAACAGGATTTTCACAGTTGGGCTGTTACAAAAATATCATAAATTGCACGAATCGCAGTCTCAAAATCACTGTTTTTCACACCAATTATGACATTTAATTCGCTGGACCCCTGGTCGATCATCTTAACATTTACCCGGGCATGGGCCAGTGCCGAGAAGATGCGTCCGGCGGTGCCGCGCGTAGCCTTCATTCCGCGTCCCACCACAGCGATCAGCGCCAGGTCGGATTCCAGTTCCACGATATCCGGATGCACCGCGCGGTGGATTCCCGCGATCACCTGCTGCTCTTTATCGACAAATTCCGACTGCTGCACAAAGATCGTCATCGTATCGATACCGGACGGCATATGTTCAAAAGAAATACCATTGTCTTCAAATACTCCCAGAACTTTCCTGCCGAAACCGATCTCAGAATTCATCAGATCCTTATCCACGCTGATGGAGGCGAAGCCTTTCTTACCGGCGATTCCGGTAATCGTATACTTGGAACTGCGGCAGGTGCTCTCCACGATCAGTGTACCTTTCTCATCCGGTGCGTTGGTGTTCCGGATATTGATCGGAATCCCTTCCTTTCGCACAGGGAAAATGGCATCCTCGTGCAGCACGGTGGCGCCCATATAAGCCAGTTCCCGCAATTCCCGGTAGGTGATGGTCTCAATGACCTCCGGATTGTTGACGATCCTCGGGTCAGCAACCAGGAAGCCGGATACATCGGTCCAGTTCTCGTACAGGTCCGCGTGAATCGCCTTTGCCACCAGGGAACCTGTGATATCGGACCCCCCTCTGGAAAATGTCCGGATCGTGCCGTCATCCAGCGCCCCGTAAAATCCGGGTATGACCGCATGCTCCGCGGACTTCAGCCGGTCATTCAGCATTTTATCTGTTTTTTCAGCGTTCAGACTGCCGTCTTTTTGGAAAAAGATCACGGTGGCCGCGTCGATAAATTCATATTCCAGATAGGCCGCCAGCACGATCCCGTTCAGATACTCCCCGCGGGAGGCCGCATATTCACTGCCGGCTTTGCCTGCGAACATCTCCGCAATTTTATTAAACTCAGCGGCCAGAGATAGTTTTATGCCCAGGCCCTGGATAATTTCTTCATATCTGGCTTCTATCTTTTTCAGCAGCTCTTTAAAATCTTTTCCATTTTCTGCCGCCTCATAGCATTGATAGAGCATATCCGTAACTTTTGTGTCATGAGAATATCTCTTTCCGGGAGCGGATGGCACCACATACCTTCTGGAATCCTCCTGACAGATAATATTCTTTACTTTTTTAAACTGTTCGGCACTGGCTAACGAACTTCCGCCAAATTTTACTACTTTCTTCATTTCTTTTTTCTCCCTCTTGCTCGTTCATTCTATCTTTCTGTATGTCTTTATAATATGTACATTTGTTTTTGCAAGAAACACACGCTAATAAAATACCTCTTTTCACTAAAAAATGCAAGTATTTTCTATTCTTTTTTCCTCTTTTTGTAATCTTTCGCTTCTTACCGGTTTTTCATGAATCTCTCTGTCTCGCCAGTCCTTTACCGATAACAACCGTTTTCCCTCCACCTTTCCCTCTTACATCATTCATTTTTTATGGGAATATACAAACACCGGAGTTGCCTGTTCAGACAATTCCGGTGTCACTTTTTAGAAAGAATAAAACGCCAGCTATTCCGGTGCACCCCCGGTTTCTCCTATCTACATCGGTACATGTGCAAATGCAAACACGAATCATTATTCTACAGTAAATATACCGATTTTTTCCCGGTTACACATTTTCGGCTGCTGTTTCTACGGCAATATATCGATTAATCTTGAACATCAATTAAGACCTTCATAGTTTTTTCCTGATTCTCATCGATGTACTTGTACGCTTGCAAATACTCCTGGAACGGAAAATGTTTTGTCATTAACGGGCGTAACCGGATTTTCTTTTCTTCTGCCAGTTTTATTGCTTCTATGTAGTCTTCGTTTCTATACATCATCGTCGTATTCAGATCCAATTCATGATCATTCAGAACTGCCAAATCCACATTTGCCATGCCGGCGTACACCGCCACCAGAATAATCGTGCTGCCTTTTCTGGCATATTGAATGGCCTGGCCCATTGTAGTATCATTTCCGGCGCAATCATATATGACATCCGCTTTATCAGGGCCAAAGTGTTCCAGTACAACGTCCCCAAAATTTCTTTTCATGGTGTTTTCCGCAAAGTCAATTCCGCATTCCCTTGCGATACCGAGTCTGATATCACTCACATCTGTCACCATCACTTTGCCTGCGCCTTTTGCTCTTGCCACCTGGGCCACAAGATTGCCGATTGGCCCGGCTCCAATGACAGTAATATTACCGCCGGTAATATCTCCTGCCCGGTTCACAGCATGAACAGCTACTGCCAGCGGTTCTATCATCGCTCCTTCGTCATAGCTCATCCCATCCGGCAGCTTTGTTACTTTGGAAGCGTCAACCGCAAATAGTTCGCTAGCCACCCCAGTCGTCTGAAATCCCATAACTTTTAAATTTTCACAGAGATTATATTTTCCGTGATTACATGGGTAACACTTACCGCAGAAAACCTGTGGCTGGATCGTAACTTTTTGCCCGGGCTGCAGATCCCTGACATTACAGCCTGTTTCAACAATCTCGCCGCTGACTTCGTGCCCCTGTGTAACCGGATATTTTGTAAATGGATGTTTGCCGTGATATACATGAATATCACTTCCGCAGATGCCAATACGCTTAATTTTTACAACCACTTCATTATCTTTGGCAACCGGATCCGGAATATTTTGAAAACGGATCTCCCCAGGCGCCGTCATTACTTGTTGAATCATTTTTACCTCCTTGGATGCTTTTTTTGCACATAAAGGAATGGGTGAACATCTTTTTGTCCAACCTTACACCTCTATCTTATTAATATAGTTTTATAAATAGTTTTATCAAAGTATTATTATATTAGCATACTATACAAATATTGTCAATAAACAATGCTCTGGCTTACTCATTCTCTGGCTTACTCAATATTCTGCTTTTATTCCCCTAACGTGTTTCCGTACACTCTCCTCCTTCTGCCAGAAAA
Organism: Diplocloster hominis; assembly: GCF_032380655.1. NCBI lineage: Bacteria > Bacillati > Bacillota > Clostridia > Lachnospirales > Lachnospiraceae > Diplocloster > Diplocloster hominis. The sequence goes on from NZ_JAWDIY010000003.1 coordinate 30,957, forward strand.
CGGATTCAGTCAGGGAATTTCTCAAAAGGTCAACTCTTCCGGATGATAAATAAAACAGCGCGTTAGTAACATAGAAAGGTGCCTGTCCCCGGAAGTCAGTCCTATTCGACCGTACTTCCATGGATCAGGCACCTTCCTGTGCGTACTCCTATGATCTAATTCTAAAACCGGATTACACGCAGCTTTTACAATTGGTTAATATATTCTTCAATGGGGATAATCGCAGCGCCCAAAGCGCTTGACTCCTGCTTACACCTGCCGGCAGACAGGAACACGTCCCCGGGCTGTTCAAACGGATCCAGTTGGGCAACCTTTGACTGAAGCTCCTGAAGCCATGGCTCCATATAGCATCCGACATATCCACCTAAAATAATATCGCAGTCAAAAGACATGCGGATATTAATTATCAATTGAGCCAGATGCTCGATATACTCATTCCATACAGCCTGCTTTTCCATGTTACCTTCTCTTAAACTATCAAAAAAAGCTTCCAGTTTTTCTTCCTTAGGGGTCAGCACCAGCGCGGAGCAATAAGCATCCGCACATCCCTGCTGTCCGCAATAGCACTGTCTGCCATTGTTCACGATTCGCAAATGCCCGAATTCACCGCTTCTCTGGTTGCTCCCTCCATACCTATTTCCATTAATAAAAATTGCACCGCCAACGCTATTACTAAGTGATAAATATACCATAGTACTGTTCTGCGGTAAATTCCTTAATTCCGCTGAAGCCGCGGCATTTGCGTCATTTACAAAGTAAGCTTTCCATGGCAGCAGGGAACTGATTGCTTTACAGGAAACATTCCGGATATTTAACACATGGGAATCTGCGATGATAGTACCATCCTCATTTAATATTCCGGGTATGGAAACACCCAGCCCGACTATTTTTCTGGTATCGATTGGATGTTCGCCTACAAAGGCCTGTATCATAACGGCTAATTTTGAATAGTATTCATTGGTATTCATGTAAGGCAAAACCAGTCTCTTATGAAACAGAATATTTTCGGACAGATCAATTAGAATGATACGAACGTGATTCTTTGTAATTTCAACCCCGATGGACAACGCCGCATTAGAGATACTTGTAATAACACCCGCTTTCCTTCCGCCTGTGGACGCAAACCGGCCGCTCTCTTCTACAACTCCCAATTCCTGTAATTCCTTAACGTTCTGTAGAATCGTCGGCATACTAAGCCCCAGCGCCAAAGATATGTCCTGCCGTGAGGTTGTTTTACTCCGAAGAATATATTTCAATATGTTATTTCGGTTTTGTTTTTTTACTTCTATACTAACTCCAGAACTTTTCATATTTACCCCCAGAGACGCATTTACTGCAGCCTGCCACCATTTTATTTTGTCTTTTACAAAACACTTTTTATAAGTATACAATAGATTTCTCTTATTTTCAACAATTTAGCCCGCCAGGTAATTTAACCCCTGCTGGCATATTTCCGTCAAATGAAATATAATAGACCTAAGAAAGCAGTTCCCCTATTAAATTTCGGTCGGAAATCTTTGTTTTCAGCAAGTTTTCATTCGTATAATATCCATGTCAATCACCCATTTACAAAGGATTCCATCCGATTCACTCACCTATAATAAAACAGTACTCACCAAAGCAGGGAAGAGAGGAACGCGGCGGGGCCTTGGAACCGGGCGGAGCTTCTCGTGGGGCCAAATCACTTGAGACCGGACCTTAGAACGGCTTACGCAGAAGGCTGGAGAACCTCGCAGGGCCTGGAACACTGTCCGAGCCGCCCTTTGGCGAGTTTGTTCCGGGCCCTGCCAATGAGAGGTTCTCCTGCCTTCGGAGTTAGCCGTTCTTAGGTCCGGTCGAAGTGATTTGACCCCACGAGAAGCTCCGCCCGGTTCCAAGGCCCCGCCGCGTTCCTCTCTTCCCGGCCCTCAGTAAAATTAACATGGAGGAAATACATGAAACAGATATTTTTAGTCGAGGACGATAAAGCGATAGCCAGGAACCTTATACGATTGCTCCACTCGGAGGGCTTCGAAGTCACCCACGCTCCCACGCGGGCGCAGGCCCTTACTGCTCTTGCCGGCAATCATTTCGATCTGGCGCTGGTCGATATTTCCCTGCCAGACGGAAATGGCTTTACCGTATGCACGGAAATCAAAGATTCTCAGGACATTCCCGTTATCTTTCTGACGGCATCCGATGATGAGGCGAGCGTGGTTACCGGGCTGAACCTTGGCGCCGACGATTATATCATCAAACCTTTCCGTCCCCGTGAATTGATCGCGCGGATCGGAACCGCTCTGCGAAGAAGTGTGCGCCCCGGGTCGGTGTCTGAGATTCACGGGGTTCAAGTGGACGTGGCCAGTGGCGTCGTGAAAAAAAACGGAAAAGAGATTTATCTCTCCGCTCTGGAATACCGTCTGCTGCTGGTGTTCATCAACAATCCTAAAAACATTATCACCCGTGACCGGCTGTTGGACGAATTATGGGATGCCGCAGGTGAATTTGTCAATAATAATACCTTAACCGTCTACATCAAACGGCTGCGGGAAAAGATCGAGGATGATCCGGCTGATCCGCAGATTATACTCACTGTGCGTGGTACAGGGTATAGACTGGGAGGCGGCTATGTTTCGGAATAGAGAGAACCGGCAGTTTGCAGTGGTGTTTGTCCTGATCACCGCTGTCTTCTCGGCCGTGGGATTCGCTGTTACTCCGGCAGCGGGAATACTGGCTCTCGCCTGCGCCGTTGCCTTTGGGACAGCATTTTTTGTCTATACAAAAGCCCGTTATAAAAGCATTGCACGGATTACAGACCAAATCGATCTTGTACTTCACAATGCCGACCATATGTTTATCAGCGAGTCTGACGAGGGAGAACTCTCCATCTTGCAAAGTGAAATAACGAAAATGACGCTGCGGATCAGGGAACAAAATGACGCCTTGAAAAAAGAGAAAACCCACCTGGCGGACTCTCTGGCCGACATCGCCCATCAGCTGCGCACCCCCCTCACCTCCGCCAACCTCATTCTGTCCCTGCTGAAGAATAACCCCGAAAAAGCCGAACGGATGGCTCTCTTGCGGGAGACGGAAGAATTATTTATACAGATGGACTGGCTGATTACCTCTCTGTTAAAATTATCCCGTCTGGACGCCGGAATTGTGGTTTTCCAAAACGGGCAGACAGACGCAGACCGCTTGATACAATCCGCACTCCGGCCATTTCTGATCTCAATGGAGCTGCACTGCATTAAGGTACAAACGGAAATACCGAAGGGGATCGTGATCTTTGGCGATTCCGGCTGGCTCTCAGAGGCAATCCAAAATATCCTTAAGAATTGTATGGAAAGTGCGGGAGAGAATGGAAAGATCCAAATTACCTGTGAGGATACCCTGCTGTTCACGCAGATTACTCTACATGACAGCGGCCCAGGCTTTGCCGACGAAGATTTGCCCCACATATTTGACCGGTTATACCGCGGGAAAAATTCCAGCGCGGCGGGTTACGGAATCGGATTGGCCCTCTGCAAGACAATTATCATCCGCCAAGGCGGAACAATAACCGCCAAAAATCATCCCCAGGGCGGCGCTGTATTTACCATCCGTTTCCCAAAGTGACGAATCTCTCACCGAAAAGTCACCGTCATGTAAGGGTAAAGATCTATTATATGGGTAAACCACAAGTAAGGAGGCTCACATAATGGAGTTTTTGAAAATTGAGAATCTGTGCAAGGTCTACGGAAGGGATGAGAACCAGGTTATCGCGTTAGACCACGTTTCTCTTACTATCGAAAAGGGGGAATTCACAGCAATCATCGGTTCCTCCGGTTCCGGCAAATCCACATTGCTCCACACCATCGCCGGTGTGGATGTACCGACAAGCGGAAAGGTGTATTTGAATGGACAGGACGTATATGCGCAAAGTAATGAAAAACTTGCCATTTTCCGCAGACGGCAGGTTGGTCTGATTTATCAGTTCCACAATCTCATTCCCACCTTGAATGTGGTGGAAAACATTACCCTGCCGATTCTGATGGACAAACGAAAGGTAAACAAAGAAAGGCTGAACGATCTGCTGGATCTGTTAGGGCTGCAGGACCGCAAAACTCATCTGCCAAACCAGCTCTCCGGGGGCCAGCAGCAGCGTGTCGCGATCGGGCGCGCTTTGATGAATGCGCCGGCCGTCATGCTGGCCGATGAACCCACCGGCAGCCTGGACAGCCGCAACGGACAGGAGATCATCCATCTGCTGAAGGAAAGCCATGAAAAGTATCACCAGACTTTGATCATCGTCACCCACGATGAAAACATCGCTTTGCAGGCAGACCGGATCATTACCATCGCAGACGGTAAAGTCATGCGGGATGAAAGGCAGGTGGAAGGGTAATGAATATTTTCAATAAAGTTGCCCTGCAGAGCCTGAAAAAGAATCGTACCCGAACGATCGTCACGATTATCGGCGTGATTCTGTCTGCCGCCATGATTACGGCAGTCGCCACTTTTGGCGTTTCTCTGCTGGACTATATGACAAAGGGTGCGACAAAAAAATACGGTGATTGGCAGGCAGCGTTTTTGAACGTAGATTCTTCCTTTGTACAGGAACAACAGCTGAATCAAGATGTGAAAAACACGGTAACCTTTGAAAATATCGGTTATGCAGCACTTGACGGCGGTGAGAATCCGAATAAGCCGTATCTTTTTATAGCCGGTTTCGATCAGGAAAACTTTGACGCTCTGCCTGCTCCCCTGCTCTCAGGCAGGCTTCCTGAAAACAGCGGCGAGATCCTGGTCTCGGGGAAAGTCGCATCCAACGGCGGTGTATCCTATGCGGTAGGCGATACCATTTCCCTTGCCGTGGGAAGCCGCATGAAAGGAAATGAGAAGCTCGGTCAGAGTGATCCCTACACAGCCGGGGAGGAATCACTTCTGCCGGAAACCAGGAAAACCTACCGGGTTGTCGGTATCTGTCAGACGCCTGTTTTCGAGAAAGATTCCGCACCGGGTTACACGTTGATAACCAGGGCGGATACAGCAGACACGGCGGATCAGCTCAGTTTATTTGTCACCCTGAAAAATCCGCGGCAGGTTCATTCGTATGCAGATACCGCGGCGGACCGGCATTCCTATATCCTGAATAATGATGTTCTGCGGTTTATGGGATTATCAGACGATCCATCCGATAAGATTTTCAATGGACTTCTGTATACAGTCGGAGGAATTGTGATAGCCATTATCATGATAGGTTCCATCTTTCTGATTTATAACTCCTTCAGCATCTCACTGAACGAACGTACGCGGCAGATTGGGATTCTATCCTCTGTAGGCGCCACCGCAAGGCAACTGCGTAATGCGGTACTCTTTGAGGGACTTTGCATCGGAGCGGTGGGCATTCCGATCGGTGTTCTCGCCGGCATTGGCAGTATCGGGCTTGTGATTACTGTTGTGGCCAAGAATTTTGGGACCCTTCTTTACGCTGATGTTCCCTTAACCTTGCATATATCCATTCCCGCGATTGCCGGCGCTGCAGCCGTCAGCATCGTCACGATATTGATATCCGCCTATATTCCGGCTAAAAAGGCCGCCGGCACGCCGGTGATGGAATGTATCCGACAGACGAACGAAGTGAAAGTGGAATCCAAAGCAGTGAAAACCTCCAAACTGTCACAGCGCATTTACGGGCTGGAGGGAATCCTTGCCCTGAAGAATTTCAAAAGGAACCGGAAACGTTACCGCAGTATTGTGCTGTCGCTGGTATTAAGCATCGTTTTATTTATAGCAACCAGCGCTTTTGTGACGGATCTGAAAAAAGCGTCGGAACAGACCAAAACGGTTACCACCTATGACATTGGTTTTGGCACGCAGGATATGGACGACGGCTTAATGCTGCAGCTATACGACCAGCTGAAAAATGCCGATGGTATTTATGACAGCTCCTATCAGGCATATGTGGAGTATTCCTGCATGGTTCCCGCAGGCAGTCTCGCAGAGGACTACTGGGAATCTGCCGGAGGACACTCGCCGGACGGGAATGGGATTTCAGCGGATGGGACGGTGAATCTGTCAATGGGAATCCAGTTTCTGGATGACAACACTTACCTGCATATGCTGGAGAGCCTGGGTCTGCCTGAAGAAGAATATACCGGTCAGAATGCAAAAATGATCGCCGTTGCCAAAATGCAGAACAACAGCAGTCAGGCGGAGAATGTGGAACAGCTCCCCGACCTGTTCACAGATTCCTCCATGGATTTTACCATCACCCCTCTAACAAACAAAGGGGCCGGTACAGGCCAGGGTCAACACTTAACCATTTCATTTTTCGATTTCGTCCCGCCGGATACACCTCCGATCACAGGTACAATCGGTCAGCCATCCTACGTTTTCCAAACGCTGGCTCCCTGGTCGCTTAAAGATAAGCTGGCTCCTCCCGACAACGCCGCAGATGTCAGGGTCAAAGGCCTTACTTTTCGGTCAGAGAATCCCCCGAAGTCGGCGGCGGAAATGAAAACCGTGATTCAGGGCGCCGGTATCACATCCGCATATATCCTTTTGAATACCTCTGAGATGCTTGAGGAAAGCCGAAATTATATTTTCATTGCCAATGTATTCGCTTATACGTTTATCATAATGATTTCCCTGATCGCGGCAGCCAATGTGTTCAACACGATCTCAACGAATATCAAGCTGCGACGGCAGGAGCTGGCCATGCTTCGCTCTGTGGGAATGTCCGACCGGGATTTCAACAAAATGATGCGCTTTGAATGTGTATTCTACGGCATGAGAGCTTTGCTTTTCGGGCTTCCTTTAGCAGTTATTTCTTCCTGGCTTATTCACAGAGGGATGTTCATAGCCGGAGCAGACAGCATTGCTTTCACGCTGCCATGGGCCAGTATCGGGATCAGCGTATGCAGCGTGCTTCTCGTAATATTTGTCACCATGATGTATGCCGTCGGCAAGATCAAAAAAGAAAATATTATAGAAGCACTGCGGGACGACATGACTTAAACCTGATTCCGTCAGGTCCTGATATGGCTCCCGGCCGGTGTCCGGACCACCTCGATCTGGTTATTCAGCCGCTCCTTCAATTCCCCCACATGGGAAATAATCCCGATCAGCCGGTCGCCTTCCACCAGGGACATCAGGGTGCGCACCGCCTGGTCAAGCGCCTCGGAATCCAGCGATCCAAACCCCTCATCCACGAACAGCGTCTCGATCTCGATTCCGCCCATGTGATTCTGAATCACATCCGTGGTTCCCAATGCCAGGGATAAGGCCGCCTGGAAAGCCTCTCCGCCGGACAAAGTCCGCACCGGCCGGTATTTTCCCGTATGGGCGTCGAATACCATCAGTTCCAGACTGTCATGTCCGTGGGCGGCCCGGTCGATCCTAGACAGCTCATAGCGCCCTGTGGTCATATCCCGCAGACGGAAGTTCGCCGCATAGAGCACCTGATCAAAATAACTGCCGCTGACGTAATCCTCGAACAGGAGCTTTAAATGGTTCTTCCCATCCCCCCTGGTCACCTGGGCCAGATCGCTGACTTTTCCGAACAGGTCGTTTTTTTGATCCCACTCGCCCAGTTTTTCTCCCAGAGACAGGCTGGCCCGCCGGTTGCCCTCCAGCCTGGCAGCCAGCGTCTCCTTTTCTTTGGACTGTTTTTGTTTTTCCCTTCGCTTTTCCTCCAGGGCCAGGGTCAGCTCTGTCAGATCTTTGATCTCTTTTCCCTTCGTTTCCCGCTCCAGACGTTTTTGATTCTCCAGGGACAGATGCAGCTGCTGTTCATAGCTTCGGATCTCCCGTTCCAGGGCACCGGCCGTCTTCTCGTCCAGGAAACTGCGGCGGTAGCTGTCCGGGCTTACATAGCCCTGCCGGTTCAGGATTTTTTGAAATTCCTTCTCCGCCTGTTCCAGGTTTTTAAGCGCTTCCGGCAGCTCTTCTTCCATATGTTCCAGAATCGTCCGCTGGCCTTCCGTTTTCAGCTGGCTGGCGCGCAGCGCTTTTTGCAGCTTCTCCAGGTCCCGGATCTGATGTGAGATTTCTTTTCGAAGGGCGGAGACATCCTGATCTATGGTCACTTTCGCCAGATTCCGGTGCTGCTCCACCGTAAGCTTCGTCTGGTCCCGTTCCCCTTTCAGGCCGGCCGCTTCCTGCTGCACTGCCGTCAGCTGTTCCCCGGCCTCCTGATATTCCTGTTTCAGACGCTTCAGGGTTTCTTCGTCGGGGACCTCCTTCGTCACCCTCGCTTTCTTTGGATGCTCCGTGGAACCACACAGCGGACAGGGCTCCCCTGCCTTTAGCTCCTGGGCCGCCAGGCCGATGGCGGCCCTTCGGTAAGCCCGGTCCTTATCTTCGAAACGTCTGCGTTTTCTCTCTTCCTGTGCTTCCAGCCGGAGATATTCCTTCTGCTTCTGGGCCAGTTTCTGCTCCGCCTGCTTCAGCAGTCTCTGCTGCTCTTCCAACAGGCTTATATGGGTGAGACGTTCCTTGCACTCAGTGAGATAAGGGGCCAGATGCTCCTCCCCGTCCGGCAGCAGCTTCTGTTTCTCCAGTTCAAGTGCCTGGGCTTCCCGGCTGATCCGTATCCAGTTCTCTCTGGCTTTCTCTAACTTTTCTCCCGCCTCCTTATACTGCTGGTCCGCCTTTTCATACGCCACTTCGTATGGTCTGACCAGACGGGCCCGGCCGGCTGCAGAGAGTTTTTCCTTCTTTTGCGCTATCTCCTCCTGCCGCTTTTGAAGGCGGATAAGTTCCTCCTTTACCTGGGCAAGCTGTGTGAAAAGCTGGTTCGTCTGCCGGGCTTTGGTGCATTCCGCCACCATGGAGTTTTCTTCCTTTTCCAGCCGTTCCCACTGTTCCCTCTGTACCCGTCTTTTCTCCCGGTCCTCCCGGATCAGATCCAGGAGTATCCGGCTTAATTCCTGATAATTCCGGTTCTCAGACCGGTAAGCCGCATGCCAGTCTTCCCTGTCCGTCACCACGGCTGAGAGGGCTTCGTCGATTTTATTGATCAGCTCGGTCATCTGTTCCTTCAACCGCCGCTCCCTGTCCCTCAGACTGAATTTTAGCTGCTGGTACATATTCAGATCGAATATTTTACTTAAGATCTTCCGGCGTTCTTTCGGCTCCGCGACCAGAAGCTGTGTATATTCCCCCTGGGCCAGCATGGAGATCTGTTTGAACTGCCCATAGTCCAGGCCCAGCAGTTCTTCCACCTTGGCCTTCACGTCCAGCAGCCGGTCATACTCTTTTCCGTCCGGCATCGTCAGCAGGACCGTGGGTTTTGCCAGGAGCATCCCGCTTCCCTTCCGCTTCGGCCGTTCATACTCCGGTGTCCGCCGGATGCGGTACTCCTCCCCTTTATGCAGAAAGCACAGTTCCACGTAGGTATCTGTATCGGGCTGGGCAAAATCACTGCGCAGCTGCCTCGTCTCCCGAATGCTTCCGCTCACATTCCCATACAGTGCAAATGTGATCGCGTCAAAAATCGTGGTCTTGCCGGCACCGGTGGGACCAAAGATCAGAAACAGCCCTTTTTGGGCCACACGCTCAAACTCTATCACTTCCCGGTCCTTATAAGGTCCCCAGGCGCTGATGGTTAGAATAACTGGTTTCATAGGCAGTCCCTCCCCAGCGAATCACGGATGACTTCCGTCAGGATCTGCCGCCGTTCCTCATCCAGTTCCTCGTCCGTCACATATTGATAAAAGTCGGAATACAGCTCTAAAATGGACTTGTCCGGTTTCTCGATCTCCTGCAGTTTCAGCTTGTCTGTATCCCGGTAATGCCGTTCCACCACGACCTGCAGGACATTGGGGTACACAGTCCGAAGCCTGCCGATGGGATCGTCCAGCTCATCCTTGTCCGTCAGCACCGCGCGGATAAAATCATCCCTTCCCTCGCCCTGATCAGCCGCATCGGCCAGCAGCAGCTTTAGATCTCCTCTCAGAATCCTCATCTCACGCAGCGGTTTTAACGGGACCTTAGTTACCAGGACCTCTCCCTTTTTCCCAAGCTCCACCAGATTCACGCTTTTCTCCTGCAGCGCTTCCGAAAAAGAGTATTTTAACGGAGTGCCTGCGTAATAGGCCGGCCTCTCTTTGATCTGCTGGGGTTTATGGATATGTCCCAATGCCGTGTAGTCAAAGCATGCAAAGGCCGAAGCCTCCACCTGGTCCAGTCCTCCCACGACCACCCGCGTCTCCGAGTCGGACAGTTCCGGCTCACTGCCTGCGTCGGTCACGAAATAGTGAGTGACCAGTACATTTCTCATGCCAGGGTCAAGCGGAAGCTGACGGATGATCTTCTCAACGCCTTCCCTGCAGCTTTTGATCTCTTCTTTCAGATACAGCTTCATATCGCCTGGTTTCATAAACGGCAGCAAAAAGAAAGCCACTTCTCCGAAATCATCAGAAAAAGTGACTTTCCGAATCTCTTTCTCACAGACCCCCGCCAGATGCAGCCCCTGCCGCTTCAGGATATTCCCGGCGAAGCTTAAACGCTCCGGTGAGTCATGATTGCCGCTGACCGCCAGCACACAGATCCCCTGTTCTATCAGATCCGTCAGAAATTCATCCAGAACCGTCACCGCTTCCGCCGTGGGAATGGAACGGTCATAGATATCCCCGGCCAGCACCACGGCGTCCACCTTCTCCCTGACCGCCAGCCCGGTGATCTGACCGAGTATGTACCGCTGGTCCGGCAACAAGTCACATTCATGCAATACCTTCCCGATATGCAGATCCCCCGTATGAATAAATTTCATTCGTTCCTCCAGTGCCGCATTTACTGCGGCTGAACTATCCTTCTACTACCAGATACTTTCCGTTCGGCAGGGAGAAAACTTCCGATGCGTCTTCCAGGTCATCATCGCTCATACCATCGATATCCATACCATTTTCATCAAAATATTCCCGGACATCACTGAGTGAATCCAGTACCACTGCCATACAGTCTTCCAGGAAAGCCTCCGCCTCCTCCAGTGTCTCTGCAACCGGTTCATCAAACAGCTGCGACTGCTTTCTCAGAAATGTAGCCAAACACTCATCATCATACTCGTACATATGACACACCCTCCTACTTGTTTTCGTTTTTCATTGTATTGATTAGTTCTTTGAGAACTTTGATCACACCTCCGTCGGGACCCGCCTGGGCCACGTGCCTGGCAACTTCTTTCACACTGCTTCTGGCATTGGCCACCGCATAGCTCTCACCTGCCTGTTTCAGCATCCCGATATCGTTACCGTTATCTCCAAAAGCCATGGTCTCCTCACGGGAGATCCCCAGCACCTTCTGGATATCTGCCACCGCATGGCCTTTATCCACGGATTTGTCCATGAAGTCGATCCAGTATTTACCCGAAACCACCACCTGCAGATCCTTCTGCCAGTGGGGAATCAACAGGTCATCCCGGATCTGCTGGGTTATACCCTCCTTCTGGAACACAGACACCTTCACAAAATCCGCATCCGCCTTAAGTACATCATCCACCATATAGACGTTATTCTTATACCCCTTCGTCAGCACATCATAAAAATAATCATTCTGATAATCCAGATATATGCCTTCCGGTGCAGAAGTAGAATACTGACAATCATCTCTGGCTTTCAGAGTCCGCAAAAGATCTTCAAAGACAGAACGCCGGATCGGCTTTCTGGAAATTTCCACACCCCTGCACACTACATAAGCGCCATTCTGCGCGATAAATATCATCTCGTCCTTAACCGGTTCGAACACCCGGTAAATGCTGTCATATTCCCGTCCGCTGGCCGCCGCAAACACGATCCCCAGCTTCTTCATCTCCAGCACCAGTTCATAAATCTCTTCGCTGACCTGGTCAGTCCCTTCCGTGGTCAGGGTTCCATCGATGTCCGTAACAACCAATTTAATCATAATTTCCTCCAGTGCCGCATTTACTGCGACTTAATTCAGGTATGGTGTAACCATTTCCTCCAGTGCCGCATTTACTGCGGCTTTAATTCAGGTATGCGTTTTACGCGTTCCTCCAGTGCCGCATTCACTGCGGCTCTATTTTCCCGTCCAGCAGTTTCCGCAGTGTCTGTTCCACCAGACCTGTCCGGAAGCGGCAGACCTTTTTTACGCTTTCCTTTGCATTCTCCATAGCATAACTATAAAATACATTCTCCAACATTTCAATATCATTTTCATTATCTCCGAAAGCCATAGCCTCATCGGGACTAACTTTAAAATATTCCAGCAGCGTTTCCATGGCCGTACCTTTTCCCGCATCCAGAGCCATCATATCCAGCCAGGCATGTCCTGCAGTAACCACCTTGACTCTGCCCTCAAATCGGTCCCGAAAATAGGTTTCACACCGGTCCACGCCTCCCTTTTCATAGACGGAAATTTTTAAATATTCTTCCTCCACTTCCATAATATCATTCACAACCGTGACATTATTTCCCACCACATATTTCATATGGTCCACATAATCATAGATCTTCGGCTGAAGATAAGAAGTTTTTACGCCCGACAGCAGGATCTCGCACTGATCCCGCTCCTGGATCGCGGTCAGGATCTCACGCCCCAGGCTCCGGTCGATGGTTTTTCTGGAAAGCACCTGGTCCTGATAGAGCACCAACGCCCCATTTTCTGCGATATAGGCGATCTCATCCGCCACCGGTGCAAACAATCTTTTTAAATTCGGGTATTGCCGTCCGCTGGCCGCAACAAACACGATACCCGCCTTTTTAAGTGCCCGGATCAGGTCAAACACCTCCGGATTCAGCTTCTGACTGCCGTTTAAGAGCAGGGTGCCGTCAAGATCGCTGGCAACTAATCGTATCATATCATTTTACTCCTAACCATTTACACTTTATAATACATTTCCAATATAAGCAACTCTATAAAAATTAAATACCATCTATATTCCGCAGCAGTTAAAATATTTGGGATTCGTAATTTACACCTTGATTAGTCACAGTGTAGAAGGGACTGTATACAGACCGTGAAACAGAAGGCCGGTAAAACTTGAATAGGGTACTTGAAAAATTCAAGTACCCCTTGTACAATTTACTTAGAAGTAATCAAAAGACATTGGTGTGTCTGATGATTGCCCTTCGGATATTGGTGTAATTTTTAGTTACAGGCTATCCTCTATTCGCCGTAGAGGATAGCTATTTTTTTCTATGATGATGTTCTATGCAGGCGGGCGCTGTAGATCTCACAAGCGCTTATGTCAATACTTCAAGAGTATTCATGCCACATTTCCTCCTCCGTTTATTTCCGAAGGAAACCATCAGACTATCCTCTGACTTCTTTTCAATTATACATGGTCATTCTATCATGGAAAAGCAAAGAGCAAATACAATTCCGTTTCTCATCAGGATTCATTTTAAATCCTTATAAAAGCCTGCACAGATCCATCGGATAATCGATGATATCCTGCGCATGGTTTGCTTCCAGCTCTTCCCTGTCCCGGAACCCCCATGTAACGCCTACCGTATGCATACCAGCCGCATTCCCCGTCTGCATATCCGTATTCGTATCTCCCAGATAAAGGAATTCGGCCGGTTCGATACCGAATCCCGCAGCGATCGCCAGGGCCCCATCCGGATAAGGTTTCCTGCGAATACCCTCCTGCTGCCCCTGGACATGATCGAAACAGTCTTTGCCAAACAGCGTCTCCACCACGTGAATGGTCTGGGCATGGGGTTTGTTGGATAAGACCGCGATCTTAATCCCCCGCTCCTTCAGAGTGTTCAGCAGCTCCGGAATTCCGTCATAGGGTTTCACTTCATACATACAATCCTTCGCAAATACCTCTTTATATTTTGCGGTTATTTTCTCCATATTCTCTAGTTGGGTATCCCCTGCTGCGATCAACGCCCGCTCCAATAGCTTGGCTGCACCGTCTCCGACCATGGTTTTATAAGCTTCCATGGGATGCCCGGCGAGGCCGCAGTATTCCAGCGAGCGGTTGGTACAGTAGTGCAGCGATTTAAGCGTATCCGCAAGTGTTCCGTCCAGGTCAAATAGTACTGCTTTCCACATAGTATCGTTCTCCTCTTTTTGGTTATCTGATCATAATTTCGATTTTATTTACCCTCTACAATACACCCAGTTTTTTCATTTCCCCATATAGGCGGGCTACCGGCAGGCCCACCACATTGCTGTAGTCTCCCCGGATGGATATAATATAGCGGGCCGCAAAGCCCTGTATTCCGTAAGCCCCCGCCTTATCCATCGGTTCCCCGGTGGCAATATACTCCCGTATCTCAGATTCATCCATCGGTCCGAACTCCACCTCTGTCATCTCGGTAAAATGGACCTCTCTTTTTTCATCCCCGGATTTTTGAATAAGCGTTACCCCCGTATATACCTGGTGGGTATCTCCCTGCAATAATGCGAGCATCCCGGCGGCCTCCTCCTCACTATGCGGCTTACCCAGTATCCGTCCGTTATGGCATACGACCGTATCCGCCCCGATAATCAGGGCCGGAGCCTCTATAGACGACGCGATATCGGCCGCCTTCTGAGCGGACAGTTCCGCTACCATCTCCGCCGGTTCGTGGGCTTTGGACACCTCTTCTTTCCGGCTGGGCAGCACCTCATACGTCACACCGATCTGCGTTAACAGTTCCCGTCGCCGAGGTGAGGCCGAAGCCAATATAATTCTCATATGACTCATATTTCCTCCAGTGCCGCATTTGCTGCGGCTTTTATTCAGGTATGGTGTAACCATTTCCTCCAGTGCCGCATTTACTGCGGCTATATTCAGGTATGGTGTATCTACAAATCAAATAAGGACAACTGATTCGATTCCGGCAGATCACCCATCAGGTGCAGATCATCCATCAGGTCTGTGACCGTCTTACTGACCTTTGTTCTGGCCCGGAAATCGTCCTTTGAGAGGAACTTCCCATCCTTGGCAGCATCCACAATCGCATCCGCCGCTTTATCCCCCAGTCCGTCGATGGACGAGAAGGACGGCATCAGCTTCCCATCGATAATCTGGAACTTGGAAGCCTGGGCCCTGTATATGTCAATGGGCATAAACTCAAATCCTCTGGCATACATTTCCTGCACGATCTTCATATCCTTCAGGGTATCCTGCTCCTTCTTGGACAGAGTATCGCTGCGCCGCTTGTAATCGTCCAGAAAATATTCCAGCTTATCCCGCCCCAGACACATGATCTCGTAGTTAAACGAGGACGCCCGGATACTGAAAAACGCCGCATAATAAGCCAGCGGATAGAACACCTTAAAATACGCGATCCGGAAAGCCATCATAACATAGGCAGCCGCATGGGCCTTAGGGAACATGTACTTAATTTTCTTACAGGACCAGATATACCAGTCCGGTACATTCGCCTTCAGCATCGCTTCTTCCCATTCGGGCTTTAAGCCTTTCCCCTTACGGACGCTCTCCATAATGGTAAAGGAAAGCTCACTGTCCATGCCCATCTGAATCAGATAGATCATGATATCGTCACGGGTACAGATGGCGGTGGAAATCGTCGCTTTCCCTTCCTCGATCAGCGTCTGCGCATTTCCCAGCCACACGTCGGTACCATGGGACAGACCGGAGATACGGACCAGATCGGAAAAAGTCTTGGGCTTCGTATCCTGAAGCATCTGGATCACGAACTCCGTACCGAACTCAGGGATTCCCAGAGACCCTAACTTACAGCCCCCGATATCCTCGGGTTTGATCCCCAGAGCCTCCGTATTCAGGAACAATGACATAACCTCTTTATTATCCAACGGTATCGTCTTGGCATCCAGGCCGGTCAGGTCTTCCAGCATACGGATCATGGTCGGATCATCATGGCCCAGAATATCCAGCTTTAACAGGTTGTGGTCGATGGAATGATAATCAAAGTGGGTGGTGATAATGTCCGTCGTCATATCATTGGCGGGCCGCTGGACCGGTGTAAAGGAATAGATCTCCTCCCCGTGGGGCAATACGATAATACCGCCCGGGTGCTGGCCGGTAGTACGGCGCACGCCGACACAGCCGTCCACGATCCGGGTGATCTCACAGTTCCGTTTGCGCACCCCGCGCTCTTCATAATAATTCTTCACATAACCAAACGCCGTCTTATCCGCCAATGTACCGATGGTTCCCGCCCGGAAGGTCTGTCCTTCTCCAAAGATAACCTCTGTATACCGATGCGCGTTTCCCTGGTAGTCACCGGAGAAGTTCAAGTCGATATCCGGCTCTTTATTCCCCTTGAATCCCAGGAACGTTTCAAAGGGGATATCAAATCCCGCCTTTACCAGCGGTTCCCCGCATTCCGGGCAATTCCGGTCCGGCATGTCGCAGCCGGAACCGCCGCCGAAGGACTTCACCAGATCCGAATCAAAATCGCTGTAATGGCATTTTTTACAATAATAATGCGGGGCCAGCGGATTCACCTCCGTGATTCCAGCCATGGTAGCCACAAAGGAGGAACCTACGGAACCACGGGACCCTACCAGATAGCCGTCCTCGTTAGATTTCCACACCAGTTTCTGCGCGATGATATACATCACGGCAAATCCATTGGAAATGATGGAATTCAATTCTCTCTCCAGCCGTTCCACAACAACCGGAGGCAGTTCGTCCCCATACATCTCATGGGCGGTGTTATAACAGATGTTCCGCAGTGTCTTATCCGAATCCTCAATAACCGGCGGGCACTTATCCGGCCGTACCGGTGAGATCCGCTCGATCATGTCCGTAATCTTATTTGTGTTGGTAATCACTACCTCTTCCGCTTTTTCACTGCCCAGATAGCTGAACTCCTCCAGCATCTCCTCCGTCGTCCTGTAAAACAGCGGTGCCTGCATATCCGCGTCCTTGAATCCTTTTCCCGCCATAATTATCCTTCGGTATACCTCATCCTCCGGATTCAGGAAATGAACGTCGCAGGTTGCGACCACAGGCTTGCGGAACTGATCACCCAGTTCCACGATCCGTTTATTCAGATTGATCAGATCCTGCCTGGAATTCACCGTGGACTTTTCATCCCGGAGCATGAATTCGTTATTTCCCAGGGGCTGTATCTCCAGATAGTCATAGAATTGGACCAGCCTTACGATCTCCTCCTGGGGTGATTCCCGCAGCAGCGCCTGATAAAGCTCACCGGCCTCGCAGGCTGATCCGATCAGAAGCCCTTCCCGGTATTTCATAAATAAGCTCTTCGGCACTCTGGGCCGCTTCGCATAATAATCGATATGGGACATGGATACCAGGCGGTACAGATTCACCCGGCCCACATCATTTCTCGCCAGTATAATGGCATGATAGGTCGGCAGCTTCTTAATCGCAGTGTGATCCAGCGTACTGATGCTGTTCACACCGTCCAACGACGTTACATCCCTGTTCTTTAACATCTCCACGAACTTCAGAAATATCTCGGCCGTACAGGCGGCGTCATCCACCGCCCGGTGGTGATTGTCCAGAGAAATATTCAGCGCCTTCGCCACCGTGTCCAGCTTGAACCGGTTTAACTGCGGCAGCAGCACTCTGGCCAGGGAGACTGTATCGACCACCGTTTTATGCAGAGAAATTCCCAGGCGTTTGGCGTTTCGCTGCACGAAACTCATATCAAAACCTGCGTTGTGCGCCACCATAACAGCGTCCTCACAAAACGCCAGGAACTCCGGCAGCACCTGATCGATCATTGGCGCGTCCAGCACCATATGATCATTGATCCCGGTCAGCTTCTCGATATCGAAGGGAATCGGCACGTCCGGATTCACAAAGGTGCTGAATCGGTCGGTGATCCGTCCTTCCGCCACTTTCACCGCACCGATCTCTATGATCCGGTTATTCACGGGACTGAAACCGGTGGTCTCCAGGTCAAACACCACATAGGTATCATTAAGGCTCTGATTCCGGGAATCCGTAACGATCTCTTTCAGATCATCCACCAGATAAGCTTCCATCCCGTAGATAATCTTAAAATCCGAGTCCTTAGGGATGGCGTGGTTGGCTTCGGGGAAGGACTGAACGACACCGTGGTCCGTAATCGCCACCGCTTTATGTCCCCATTTGATCGCCTGCTTGATAATATCCCCCACATCGGAGACTCCATCCATATCGCTCATCTTCGTATGGCAGTGCAATTCCACCCTTTTCACAGGGCTAACATCCATCCGTCCGGTTCGAAAATCCGCGATAGACTTGATCCCGACCACAGAGGCTATGGAAAGCTCGCCGTCAAACCGGTCGATATTGCTGACGCCTTTAATCTTGATAAATGCGCCTTTTTTGATTCCTTCCAGGATATCCGACAGCTCATCATTTTTGACAAACATCTTCACATTGATACTGTCGGTAAAATCCGTGATACTGAAAATAATAATCGTCTTTTCGTTCCGGATCTCCCTGGTATCCAGGGTCATGATCCGGCCACGCAGAACCACTTCACCGATCTCACCCACCAACTGTTCGATGGGCATCGCATCCTCCTCAAAATCCCGGCCGTAGAGGACATCCGGATTGTCCGACCGCTTGAAACCGCGCGGCGCTCTCCGAAATGAGGTATCCTGTTTGTCATCCCGCCCTTTTCTTCCCGGCTGTCCCTGATGCCCTTGCTGTCCCTGATATCCTTGCTGTTCTTGGGCGCCGGGCTCCTTCTCCGGTCCCTTGGCGCCCTGGATCACCGATGCGATATTGGCGACTTCCTGCCTGATCTTCTGATCACTTTGTTCCCGGTACTTGCTGGGCTTCACCTCTTCGAATTCTACCCTCACCTGGACTGCAAAGCCGCAGCGCTCATGAAAAATCTTCTCCAGGATACGCACCAGCTCATCTGTCTTGCTGGCGGCCACCACCGTCTGCTCCAGGTGCAGCACCATAATCTGTTCTTCTACGAACTCCCATTTTGCCTTCCGAAACAGATTATATTCCACCATGCTGTATTCCCTCAGCTCATCCAGAATACTGTTATGGTATATTTCCATCAGTTTTTTGGGGGTATACTGGTCCGACAGCTCATATTTTTCATAAATCTTGATCAGCATCGGCACATTGGGAAATAGCTGATCCTTGATGGAGCGTTCCAGCCGGAAAATATGATCCTTCTGTATGAGGATTTTACTATTTAAATGGATTCGAATCGCATCCCGTTTCGGGTTTGTAGACACCTTGCTGATCTGCGTGCATTCCATCATGTCCCGCAGATCTTCTTTTAACTCAAGGGTCGGAAATACTTCAAAAAACGGTTTTGCCATTACTCTTCACTCCAATGCTCCAGCTCATCCTTCAGCGCCTGCAAAAGCTGGTCCTCCGGAACCTTCTTTACCACTTCACCTTTTTTGATCAGCAGGCCTTCTCCCCTGCCTCCGGCGATCCCGATATCCGCTTCCTTCGCCTCACCGGGGCCATTTACCACACAGCCCATGACCGCCACTTTAAGATCCAGCGGCATACCGGACACCAGTGTCTCCACTTGGTTCGCCAGCCCGATCAGATCGATCTGAGTCCTGCCGCAGGTCGGGCACGAAACCACCTCGATCCCACCCTTGCGAAGTCCCAGAGTCTTAAGGATCAGCCTGGCCGACTTAACCTCCTCCACCGGATCACCGGTAAGCGACACCCGGATCGTATCCCCGATTCCCTGATACAGAATTATCCCCAGTCCCACCGCCGACTTAATATTTCCGGACAGCACCGTCCCGGACTCCGTAATCCCCACATGCAGCGGATAGTCCGTCTCCCGGGCGATCCGCTCATGGGCCTGCGCGCACATCAGTACATCCGAAGACTTAATACTGATCACCAGATTCCCATACCCCATGTCCTCGATCCGGCGCACCTTATCCAGAGCGCTCTCCACGATTCCCTCCGCGGTCACTCCATGATATTTCTCCACCAGTTCTTTTTCCAGGGAACCGCTGTTCACGCCCACCCGGATCGGAATATCCCGGCTCTTCGCCTCCATAACCACAGCCTTCAGTCGCTCCTGGCCGCCGATATTCCCCGGATTAATCCGGATCTTATCCGCCCCGTTTTCCATGGCCGCGATCGCCAGTCTGTAGTCAAAATGAATATCCGCCACCAGAGGAATCCCGATCTGCTTTTTAATCTCCCGTAAAGCCCGCGCCGCCTCCATCGTAGGCACCGCGCACCGTATGATCTCACAGCCGGCCTCCGCAAGCCTCTGAATCTGCTCCACCGTGGCCGCCACATCTTCTGTCCTCGTATTCGTCATGGACTGGATCAGCACCGGATTCCCGCCGCCGATCACCCGGTCCCCGATCCGTATCACTTTCGTATGTTCTCTATGCATAAGGGTCACTCCTTTATCTTCATCAACCTACCCATCCATTATATCCACTTTCCAGGTTCTGTGCAATGTATTTTCCTTGTGTGGGGACCTGCTGTGTGGACCCGGGGGATTGGGGGCCTAAGAGGCCGAAGCGGACAGTGAACAGGGCGAAGCAAGAAGCCTTGCTAGTTTTTCTGCCTACTTTTCTACTACTTTCCTACCCACCTGACCTATCAACCCCTGTAACCCGGCCCGCTGTAAACAAGGGATGAGAGCGAAGCGGCAAAGACCGGGCGAGAGGGAGGCTATCCGAATACCAGGATGCAGCCGTCAGGGGTCCTCTGTGTACGGACGTATCCGAGCGGGGGACCGGCAGGGGGAGCGGTGTCTATGGGCCTCTTCCTCACATAAGTCGCCCGTGTGAAATCTTAATGAAATCGGGCCGTCCGGTTGTGGGCGAAAGACTGCGTTCCGTGCAGTCTTTCGGTGGCTGCTGAACCGCGAATGCATCCGGCATTCGGGGTGAATCAGCCACGTACCCGCAACCGGACGGCCCGATTTCATTTAGATTTCACCGGGTAACAGCCTTAAGTGAGGAAGAGGCCCATAGACACCGCTCCCCCTGCCGGTTCCCCGCTCGGATACGTCCGTACACAGAGGACCCCTGACGGCTGCATCCTGGTATTCGGACAGCCTCCTCTCCCGCCCGGTCTTTGCCGCTTCGCTCTCATCCCGTCCCTCCCGCCCCTCCAGCCCCACCGTTCGTGCCCTTTGGGCACATATCCAGGAATTTGTCTTTTTTGTTGTTGATTATCGACACAACTATATCCATTTCATTTCTAAATGGTACAATAGATAGCAAAGGAGGGAGAAATATGTCGTTTGGAAGTATTTTAAAAGAGTTACGAAAAGCGAACCGCATCACCCAGGGAGAACTGGCTGACTTTTTGAAGGTTTCCCGACCTACGATTGCCGGCTATGAGACGAAGGATAAACAGCCTGATTTCGAAAAACTAATCAAGCTTTCGGAATTCTTCAACGTATCGATTGATTACCTGATCACAGGTGATTCTTTCGGTAAGTCCAATCCCAACTTGACTGAGACAAATCAGAAAGTTTACTCTGATTATGAGCTGGAGCATTCTTTAATGCGCCAATTTATTAAGCTCTCCTATGAATCGCGGGTGGATCTGATTGAACTCGCCAAGGTGCTGCAGCTTCGTGATAAGATGCACGAGCCCAATCTTTAGACAGCATATACGAAAGAAAAAATAATAACAATTTGCCCTCTTCCGAGAATCGTAAGAGGGCTTTTATTTATGACTTCAGTTGTGGTTCTGAGAAAAAAAGCGCCTGCTTCCCCGGATGTTGAACTATATCGGCCGACATCCGGGGACAGGCCCCTTTCTCCCCGCTGTTACTATTCGGTTAGGCTTTACTGCCGAAAGATGCCAGTCCCCTCCCATATCTCATCCGCCAATCAGTTCAGAGATCAGATATGCGTAGATATCCTGGCTCTTTGACTTCCACTGGTTACACACCGCTTCCGCCTGTTCTTCCGTAGGAACCGCCAGGCTCAGTTCAATCAGGTGATGCGTCCGGTCCCGGATCATGCAGTGTGCCTCAAAATCATGATGGGTCGTCTTATAATAATCCGCAATCACTGAAACCTCATTCCGAAGCTCATATTTCTTTTCCTTCAGGAATTCGTCGATCTCGCTGCGTATGGTTTCCGATATCCGGTTCCCGAAATATTCCAGGGTGTCCCGCCCCTCCTGGGTGATCTGATAAAAGGAACTGTTCCGGACGGATTCAGCCCCGATCAGCTCCGACTCCAGCAGCTCATTAATCGCCTGCTGAAGTGTAAAATAAGTCGTGTAACCCTGATCCAGGATAAAATCGGACAGCTGCGCATTGGTCAGCGGAAAATCTACCTTATCTAACATATAAAGAATAATCAGCTTATAAAGTGTAAATGATTCTGACATTTTCTTATTCTCCCCTTTACCTGTTTGTCATGAAATCTTTCCTCAGATTCCGGCAAAATATTTCCCCTGAAAACTTTCGTTTTCCCTCATCCTCTTATGTATGGTGTTCAGCACACTGGTTTTGGCAGCACTCCATTGGGGAGCGATCAGAAGATCTCTGGGACCGTCACCAGTCAGCCGGTGTACCACAATATCCGGCTTCAGATGTTCGATACACCGGATCACGATCTGTACATATTCCTCCATCCCGAGCGTCCGGAATGCTCCCTTCCGGTAATAGCAAGCCAGATCTGTCTGCTCCAGCACATGCAAAGACTGCAGCTTGATTCCCTGAATCCCCTTCTGATTCAGATATTCCACCGTCTTAAGCATTCTTTCCCCGTCTTCCCCCGGCAGTCCCAGGATCACATGCGTGATCACTTCGATACCGGCTTTCCGGAGCTTCTCCACCGCCTCATCGAAACAGGACAGCGGATATCCTCTGCGGATAAACTTTGCCGTGTCCTCATGGATGGTCTGAAGCCCCAGTTCTACCCAGACGGGTTTGATCCGGTTTAACTCACCCAGCAGCCCTACCACATCATCCCCCAGACAGTCCGGCCTGGTTGCGATCGATAAGACCTCCACATCGGGATAACGGATGGCTTCGGTGAATATCTCCCTTAGATATTCCACCGGTCCGTAGGTGTTGGTAAATGGCTGAAAATAGGCGATATAGGTCATGCCCTCCGGCTTCTTTTGCAGGAGGCTGCGGGCATACTCCATCTGCTGCGGAATCGTCTGCTCCGGACGGCCGGCGAATTCTCCCGATCCGCCGCCGCTGCAAAAGATACAGCCCCCGCTCCCCACAGTCCCGTCCCGGTTCGGACAGGTCAAGCCTGCGTTCAGGCACAGTTTATATACTTTATGGCCGAATTTTTGTTTTAAATAATAGTCCAGCGAATAATAGGGTTTCGACCCCCACATTCTTCCATTCATCGGATATGATCCTTCACCGCACGGCTTACCACATCCGCCACCCTGGGATCAAAAGCCTCCGGCATGATATTTTCGTCCGACAGCTCTTCCTCCGGCACCAGCCCGGCTATGGCCGCAGCCGCAGCCAGCTTCATCTCTTCCGTGATCTGGGCTGCCCTGCCCTCCAGCGCCCCTTTGAAAATGCCGGGAAACGCCACCACATTATTCACCTGATTCGGGAAATCGGAGCGGCCAGTCCCCACCACACGGGCTCCCGCCGCTCTGGCTTCGTCCGGCATGATCTCCGGAACCGGATTCGCCATGGCAAACAAAATGGAGTCCTGGTTCATGGATGCCACCATCTCCTTCGTTACGATACCCGGAGCGGAAACACCCACGAAGATATCCGCGCCCTTCATAGCGTCTGAAAGTGTCCCCGTCCGGTCCTCCAGATTCGTGACCTTTGCCATCTGCTGCTGCATCCAGTTCAGGCCCTCCGTAGATTTTCCAATGATCCCGCAGCGGTCGCACATGGTGATCCGTGTAAATCCATAGGTCAACAGCAGTTTGGCAATGGCGATTCCCGCGGAACCCGCACCATTTACCACCACCCGGCATTCCTCTTTTTTCTTCCCAGTCACCTTAAGCGCATTGATCACTCCAGCCAGCACCACGATGGCGGTACCGTGCTGGTCGTCGTGAAACACCGGGATGTCCAGCAGCTCTTTGAGACGCTCCTCGATCTCAAAACAGCGGGGAGCACTGATGTCCTCCAGATTGATACCGCCGAAAGCAGGTGCGATATTTACCACCGTACGGATAATCTCCTCCGTATCCTGGGTGTCCAGGCAGATCGGGACGGCGTTCACGCCGCCGAACTCTTTGAACAATACCGCTTTTCCCTCCATGACCGGCATCGCGGCCCTGGCCCCGATGTTGCCCAGTCCCAGTACTGCGCTTCCGTCGGAAACGACGGCAATTGTGTTGGCTTTTATGGTATACCGGTAAGCGGCCTCCGGGTCCTCGGCGATTACCTTACACGGCTCGGCCACACCCGGGGTATAGGCGATGGCCAGATCCTCCCGGCTGGTAACAGGCGCCTTGGATACGATGGCCAGCTTCCCGTTCCACTCTTCATGCATCTGTAAAGCCTTCTCATTGGTTGTCATCTTCTGCTCCTCCTTTGATCCATTTCATATGCGCTTTTATTTGACGCTCATATCCGTTGTCGGAAGGTTCGTAAAATGTCTCATTTATGATTTCTGACGGCAGATACTGCTGTTCTACGTAGTGCTTCGGATACTCATGGGCATAGAGGTAAGTGAGGCCTCTGCCCAGCTTCTTGGAGCCTTTATAATGGGCATCCTGCAGATGGGGCGGCACCGTGGTATGCACCTGCCGTACATTTCCCATAGCTTTTTCGATGGACATGACGGCGGTATTACTCTTCGGCGCGGTGGCTACGTATTCACAGGCCTGCGCCAGAATGATCTGGGCCTCCGGCATCCCGATCCGCTCCACAGCCAGAGAAGCCGTCACGGCTACCTGTAACGCCTGGGGATCTGCGTTGCCCACGTCCTCAGACGCGCAGATCATAATACGTCTTGCGATAAACTTGATATCTTCGCCGGCATACAGCATTTTCGCCAGATAATAGACCGCCGCGTCAGGATCTGATCCCCGCATGCTTTTGATAAACGCTGAGATCGTATCATAGTGGTTATCCCCTGTTTTATCATACCGGACCACCCGTTTCTGGATACATTCACCGGCCACATCCAGCGTAATATGTATCTTCCCGTCACTGCCGGGCTCCGTGGTCAGCACACCCAGCTCGATGGCGTTGAGCGCGGCTCTCGCATCCCCTCCGGCGATATCCGCCAGAAACTCTTTCGCGTCGTCCTCGATCGCCGCGTGGTACGCGCCCATCCCCTTTTCCCGGTCATAGACCGCCCGGTCGATCAGCGTCTTGATGTCCTCTTTGGACAGCGGCTTTAATTCAAATATAATGGACCTGGAGATCAGCGCGCTGTTCACCTCAAAATAGGGATTTTCCGTGGTGGCGCCGATTAAGATCAGCGTTCCGTCCTCCACGAACGGCAGCAGATAGTCCTGCTGCCCCTTATTGAAACGGTGAATTTCGTCCACAAACAGGATCGTTTTCTTCCCGTACATGCCCAGTATCTCCTTGGCCTGGCGGACCACTTCTTCCATGTCCTTTTTTCCCGCCACCGTGGCGTTGATCTGGGTAAATTCCGCGCTGGTCGTATTGGCGATCACCTTGGCCAGCGTGGTTTTGCCGGTTCCGGGCGGCCCGTAGAAGATAACGGAACCCAGCTTGTCCGCCTTGATCGCTCGGTACAGCAGCTTGTCCTTGCCAATGATGTGCTGCTGCCCGACCACTTCCTCCAGAGTCGTGGGTCTTAAGCGGGAGGCCAGAGGCGACTCCGCCTTCATCTGATTTTCCCTCATATAATCAAACAAATCCATGTCTTTCAACCTCTTCTAATCTTATCAGACTTCACAATGATCTAAAAACTTAACTCGTGGCTCCAAAGAACTGTCACCACTTACCGGATGATACGCAATGATCCGGAACCACTATCCCGGCAAACCGCAAAGATCCAGTATCACTTCCCTGGCGATCAGTATCCCAGCCACCGGCGGCACAAACGCCACACTGCCGGGAATGCTTCTCCTCTCACCCGCCTCCTCATCCGTCTGCACAGCCCTCGTATCGATTGGCTGCTCATCCGAATACAGAACCTTTAGTTTTGGGATTCCCCGCTTTTTCAATTCCCGCCGCATCACCCGGCACAGGGGACAGACCGACGTCTCGCAGATATCCGCGATCCGGAACCGGGACGGGTCCAGCTTATTTCCCGTGCCCATGCTGCTGATCAGCGGAATACCTGTTCTGTTACAGCACTCAGCGATGGAAAGTTTGGCGGTTACCGTGTCCACCGCGTCCACCACATAGTCCAGATCCTCTGTTATCAAATCCGCGGCATTCTCTTCCAGCACAAAAGTCTGAAACGTCTCTACATGCGCTCCCGGGTGGATATCCAGGATTCTTTCCCTCATCACTTCTGTCTTCTGCCTGCCGATGGTGCTGTGAAGCGCCACCACCTGCCGGTTGATATTTGTCAGAGACACGGTATCGTGATCTACCAGGATCAGGTTCCCCACGCCGCTCCTGGCCAGCGCCTCGATACAGTGTGATCCCACACCGCCGACGCCGAACACCAGGACCCTGCTGTTCTTAAGTTTCTCTACGCCGGCCCCGCCAAGAAGCATCCTCGTTCTGCTGAATTCATCTGCCATATTCAGGCTCCTTATTCCTTAACTCCGCGAGACCGACTGCTCATCCGCGTCTGCTGCGGGTATCATTCCAGTATCAATTCATCGACCGTCACGAACTCGTACCCCTCTTTCTGCAGGATATCCACGATCCTCAAAGCTGCCTGTACGGAACTTTCGTAATAGTCATGTAATAGAATAATATCATTTTCTTTGACTTTCGTCACTACTTTATTTACCACGTTGGTGGCATTTCCCGTGGTCCAGTCCAGCGGATCTACCGTCCACATGACCGGGATCATCTGTATCCCGCACTCCAAATCATCCTTCCATAACCCGAAGGGCGGCCGGACATATTCCGTGGGTGAGCCGGTGATCTCTTCCACCAGATCACTGGTTCTTACGATTTCATCGCTGGCCTCCTCCTGGGAAAGCTTCGTAATCTCCACATGGTCAAACGTATGGTTCCCGATCAGATGGCCGTCATCCGCCATTCTTTTGATGATTTCTTCATTTCCCGTAACGTTTTTTCCAATTACAAAAAAAGTAGCCTGAACATTCCTCTCTTTCAACCCATCCAGCAGCTCAGGCGTAAACACCGGATGGGGCCCATCATCAAACGTCAGTGCGATCTTTGGCTTCATATCAGATGCCACGATGGTCTGGCTGGTCTCTATCACCGTCCGCTCCTGCTCTGTCTTCTCCAGCACATGCATGCGGATTCCCACCGCCGTGACCAGAACCAGTAAATCTAAAAATACAAATATCTGCAGCCGCTGCTTCCACATCGAACAAATTCCTTTACGGATCTTACTCTTTATCAATATATGACCCTGGGAAAAAACATATGCTCTATATAGAGCTGCCGGAATGTTTCGCTGTCGGCTAATTGGACTTCCCTGGCCTGTTTTGCAATATGGCTGGGAATACTTCCTGCTTCCAGCATATATTTTACGACTCCGCTCAGGGAACTGTTTCCCACCGCATTCGCTCTGGATGCCAGTTGAGGAGGAATTAATCCTATGGCGGCTGCCTTGTTAAGGTCCAGACGGTAGCCGAATCCTCCCGCCACGTACATGGTATCAATCTCTTCGACGGTTGTTTTGTACTCGGTAATCAAAGTTTCCAGCCCGGCCCGGATCGCTGCTTTTGCCATCTGGATTTCCCGGATGTCTTTTTGGGTGATGACGATGGAGGGAACCTCTTCTTCCGGTTCTTTGTGTTCTCCCTGCGTCAGAGGATAGCCGGTTTCAAAGTATTCCGGAACTAACAGACCAGTTTCATCGATCAGGCCGGTCCGGTATAGTTCCGCGATTCCCTCGATCAGACCGGTTCCGCAGATTCCTGCGGGCGGACGGTCTCCGATCGTTTTTACGGCGGCTTTCCCATCCGGGCCGATCGTTACCTGGCAGATGGCACCTGGGACACTGCCTGTACCGAACGTGATATTTCCCCCTTCAAATGCCGGTCCGGCCGCTGTGGATGTGACGAAAAGATGCTCACCGGTTCCTACGGCCATCTCACCGTTCGTCCCCAAATCCAGGAACAGCACCGGTTTTTGGGCTTCATGAATTCCGCAGGCATATAGGCCGGCGGTAATATCCGCACCCACAAAGGCGGATATGCCGGGCAGCAGTATGACCGGACAGTCGATCCGGTCCGGCTTTTCATTCTGTCCTGGTGTTTGCGGCGCTGCCTGGAACAGGTCCTGGCTTTTTATTACCTGCAGGCCGTTGTTATAGGGTCGGAAGGGTGCTGTTCCCAGTGTACGGCAGGGGTATTCCATCAGAAGGTGCAGCATGGTCGTATTTCCGGCTATCCCTATTTTACTGATCCGATCGGCAGACAGACCTTGTTCTGTCATAAGCTGTTGGATTCCACGATTCAAATCATCCCGGATGGATTTTGCCAGGGCTTTCCCCTGTCCGGATACGGAGGCCTGGATGCGGGATACCACATCCGCGCCAAAACGTCTCTGATGATTGATACTGCTATAGCAGCCCAGAACCTCATGGCTGACCGCGCCCACCAGCAAAAGGACCAGGGTGGTCGTCCCGATATCTGCCGCTATCACACAAGGTTCTCCGTTTACACCGGATTTCTCAAGATCAGTCTCCTTATTTTTACTGTCATTTGCATTTCCATCATCCTTCTTATCTTTACAGGCTTTTGCACGTGACTTCCGTCCGCTGTTTTCCCTTAGCCCATATTCCTGAACGATATCGAATTCCTCTTCCTGCTGCCACTGCCCCCGCATCCGGCAGTCCGTTCTTTGGCAGGCCGCACAGTTCATGATACATCTGTCCTTCATTCTGCAATTCACCGCCTCACAAGTATTACAATCATGTCCCAGTCTCATCCGGCACCGGTCGTTACTGACTCTCAGCAGGTATCCCATAGTTTTAACCGGCTCGAACATATAACCTTTCGTAAGCCTGATTTTTTCCGTCTCCCTGCATTGGACCGCTTCCAACAGCTCCTCCTGGAATTCAGCCGGCAGCCGGCCGGGCGCCTCCAGCCGCTCCCGGATTCCGATTCCTTCTTCCCGGCAATATTCCCGTATCCTGTCCTGAATCCACTCATCCAGACAAAACAGGTATTCATCCGCCATAGAGTGAAGCAAAAGCCCCTTCACACATTCTCCTGTATGAAAAAGCCGGTCGGCCTCCCGGCTGATCCGCTCTCCCGTACCGACCAGCACATAGATCACATCCGCGTCCTGTCCCAATACGGGAATCGCTGCGGAACCCCGGGGAATCTTCCCTCTGTGGTACACCGCCGCCGGCTCCGCCAGACCGTAAAGTTCCGGAAGAAGTTCATCGAACTCCTCCTCCATTTTCTGATAGAGATCACTGCCTTTTCTGCACTCCATCCTGCGAAGAACCTGTTCTTTTCCTATCTCAGGATGCGAAACAGCGGGCGTATACAGACCCGCCCGCTGATGATAATTCATTTTATTCACGTTCTTCCCGATCCTCTTGAGCAGAAGCCTGTCCTTCTGCTTCCTTTGCTTCATCCTTCCGGGCTTCTTCCGCCGGCTCTGCCTCATCTGCTTCATTGTCCGTCAGCCGGGCACTTCTGGCAGCCGCATCGGCAGCCGTGGGCAATGGAGAGTGATCCTCCTCCTCTTCCTGCACCACCTCATCCACGATACCTAAAAACTCCTTCCGGAACTTCTGTCTGGGTCTCATGCTAAAAGCATAGACAATAGCTCCCACCAGGCCCACCGTACTGTTCCCGTCCGGATTCCCCAGCATAAATACAAACAAAACCAGACCGCCGATTCCAATAATATCTGTCCCCAGATATTTGATATATCCGGTTTTCCGTTCCGGAGTCAAATCTTCAAACTCCTTAAGCAGATACGGTTCCAAAACGTCCAGCAGCAGAACATAGCACACCAGCCAAACGCCCATAATCACCTGAAACGCCGTCATATTTGTATTCTTGGAAAATATGGAATAACCAAAATATGCCAGCACAACCGCCGTAAGACCAATCAAAATTCCGGTTATCAGCCTGCGGACTTTCTTTATCTCCTGTTCACTCATACCTACACATTATCTCCTTTTTCAGTCATTGGTTTATTATATCGCATTTTCTGTACATCTTCAAGGGCCAATCAATCCTGCAGGGTTTGCCCTCGTTACAGGAGGGACTGCTTTTAAAGGCCGGCCCCATTAGACAGCCGGACCACCATCTCCGCCATCTGAGGCAGGGGAATCCTGCGTTCCTCCTCCAGCCACTTCAGAATCAGGCTGAAACTCCCGGATGCGATGTAGGTATATACATATTCCGCAACGGCCGGGTCCATGGCCTTTTTCATCTGATAGTCCTTCACGAAACCTTCCCGGATTATCATAGTGATTCTTCGCTGGAAGTCCGGGTTTCCGTTTCCTCCCAGCAGGATCAGGCACAGTTTCTCATTCTGCTCGATGTATTCCAGGATCTTGGTCAGCATCACCAGCATATCCGAGGGGTTTTCCTGGTAGTCAAAGCTCTGCAGATACATATTGATATTATCGATTACTTCCTGCTCCACCGTGGCCAGCAGGTCCATCGGGTCTGTGTAATAGCTGTAAAATGTAGCCCGGTTTATTTCGGCGGCCTGGCAGATCTCCGTGACTTTGATCTGGGTTACCGGTTTGTCCTGCATCAGGTTGATCAGCGCTTCTTTTAAGAATAATTTCGTATAGCGGACCCGTTTATCTTGTTTTTTTATTTCCATCCTTACCTCCATGGGAGCGTTCGCCCGGCAATTTCCCAGATATTGTTTAATAAGATACATTTATCAGCGTATTTGTTTGGCATGTTACAGTTCGGGATTTTCTGATTGTTGAATTAATATCACTATGTATATTATTATAGATATATGAAAGAAAGTCAACACGACGTATGAAAACAGAGGTGATTTTTCTGGATATTTTATCAAAATACTTTTTAAAACATAAAAAAAGTGTGACTGTTCTGTTCCTTACCGCGGCCCTTATCTTCGGCCTTATGATCCCCCTGGTCAGGATCAATTATAACATGGCCGACTATCTCCCCGAGGACGCCCAGTCCACGAAAGCCCTTCAGATCATGGCGGACGAATTCGGCGGTTCCGTGCCCAACATCCGCATTATGGTTCCCGTTACCTCGATACCGGAGGCTCTGGCTTTTAAGAAACAGCTGGAGGCGATAGATGGAATCTCGGATG
The DNA here is from genome assembly GCF_032380655.1 of Diplocloster hominis. Classification (NCBI taxonomy): domain Bacteria; kingdom Bacillati; phylum Bacillota; class Clostridia; order Lachnospirales; family Lachnospiraceae; genus Diplocloster; species Diplocloster hominis. Next base: position 62,096 of record NZ_JAWDIY010000003.1, read on the forward strand.
TCCTCTGGCTGGACAGCGCAGCGGATCTGAAGCAGCCGCTTCAAATGCTGGATCCGGACACGGTGGGGACTTACTATAAGGATGGCATGGCGCTCTTTGACGCCACGGTGAGCCCCGGCGCGGAAGCCGGGACCGTGGAAGCCCTGTACCGTCTGGCAGGAAGCGACGGTGCCCTATCCGGAGAGGCGGTTACCATCGCCTCCGCCCAGGAGATGGCGCAGAGCGAAACTCTGCGGGCCATGCTGATCCTGGTTCCCCTTATCCTTCTTATCCTGCTGCTTTTTACCTCCTCGTGGATAGAACCCTTATTCTTTTTGCTGGCCATCGGAGTGGCGGTGCTGATCAATCTGGGTACCAACCTGTTTTTGGGAGAGATCTCATTTATCACCCAGGCGGTCAGTCCGATTCTGCAGCTGGCGGTATCTCTGGATTATGCCATCTTCCTGCTGCATCGGTTTTCCGAATGCCGCCAGGAGACAGAAGATCCGCAGCTGGCCATGCAGATGGCTATGAAAAAGGCCTTTTCCGCGATCGCCGCCTCCGCCGCGACTACTTTATTCGGCTTCGTGGCTCTAAGCTTTATGAATTTCCGGATCGGTCCGGACTTAAGCCTGAACCTGGTGAAGGGAATCCTGCTGAGTTTCCTGTCCGTTATGATCTTTCTGCCGGCGGTCACGCTATGCTTTTATAAATGGATCGATAAGACCAGGCACCGGCAGCTGCTGCCGGTCTGGAAGGGGATCGGGAAATTCGTGCTTCGTCTTAGAATCCCGGTGCTGATTCTGATAGCTCTGCTGATCGTTCCGGGTTATCTGGCCCAGACTCGCGCGTCTTTTACCTACGGCATGGGGGATAATTCTCCCGGAAGCCGGCTGATGAGAGACGATGAGGCCATCAACACAGTCTTCGGCGAGTCCACAGCCATCGTTCTTCTTGTCCCCAAGGGAGACGTGGCGGCTGAAAAGGAGCTGGGCCAGACTCTGAAAGGATTGGACCACGTGACCGGCGTCATCTCCTACACAGCCATGGCCGACGCCGCGATCCCCTCCGATTACCTGGACGCGTCAGTCACCAGCCAGTTTTATTCCGATCACTATACCAGAATGATTGTAAATACAGATACGCAGGAGGAAGGGGCAGTGGCCTTCGAAACAGTAGAGCAGGTGATGGGCGCGGCGCGTTCCCTGTATCCGGAAGGAGTCTACTCCTGCGGGGAAAGCGTCAACCTCTATGACATGAAGACTACCGTAACGGCAGATAACAGCAGGGTAAACCTGATCGCGCTGATCTCCATCGCCCTGGTGCTTCTGTTGACCTTCCGGTCCCTGACGTTCCCGCTGCTGCTGCTTTTAACCATTGAAACGGCGATCTGGATGAATCTGGCGGTTCCGTATTTCCAGGATTCCACCCTGAACTATCTGGGGTTCCTGGTGATCAATACCGTTCAGCTGGGCGCCACGGTGGACTACGCCATCCTTCTGTCCGACAGGTACAAAGAGAACCGTAAGAGCCTGCCCGCCAGGGAAGCCCTCTGTAAGACTCTGGCAAATAATTATCTCTCCATATTGGTTTCCGGGTCCATCCTGTCCTTTGCCGGCTTCTGTCTGTACCTGACATCATCGAACCAGATTATCTCCCAGCTGGGACTATTGCTCGGACGGGGCACTCTGTTATCCATGCTGATGGTCCTGTTCTTCCTGCCTGCGCTGCTTTTGTTGTTCGACCCGCTGCTGCGGATCACTACGATCCATTCCAATTTTTGCAGTGCTCATAGCGGCAATAAAAAGCGCTCTTGAACGTGAACCGGAGGTTTAAGGCTGAACAAAAGATGTTCACCCATACTGAATAAATGACGCAGTATATGCGTAACAGGAGGTAAATATGAAAAAACGAATTCTTTGTCTGATTTTGGCTGCCGCCCTGCCTCTCTCCTGCTTCCTCGCTATGGCCCTGCCGGTACAGGCCGGGGAGAATAACGAGTCTGCGTCCGGGCAGGACAGCCCCGCCAGCACTCCTCTGGATGATTTTACCAAGGATGAGGTCGTCTACAGCAAGCTCTCCTCCGACGGGTCGGTCCAGTCCATCTATGTGGTCAATACGGTCTACACCCGGGAAGCAGGGGTTGTCATTGATTACGGCGCTTACGACTCGGTCTCGAACCTGACCGATGAGTCCGCCATCCGCTCGGATAATGGGGAAAATATACTGACCGTGCCTGACGGCACATTCTACTATCAGGGAAATCTGGAAGCGCGCCCGCTGCCCTGGACCTATACCATAAACTATCAGCTTGACGGCGCTTCGGTCAGCGCGGACCAGCTGGCCGGCGCAGCCGGACATCTGTCTCTGCAGATCCATACCGCACAGACTCCGGATATGGAGCCGTCCTTCTACGACAATTATATGATGCAGATCACGGTGACCATGGATAACCGGCTCAGCCGGAATATCACCGCCCCGGATGCATCTATCGCCAATGCGGGCTCCGACAAACAGATCGTATTCACCGCACTTCCGGGAAAGGAAGGCAAATTTTCACTGGAGGCCGATGTGCATGATTTTGCCATGGACGGTATTATGATCGCCGCCATCCCCTTCTCTATGGCCATCGAGATGCCGGACACTTCAGAAATGACCGGTGATATCACAGAGCTGTCCGATGCCATCGATCAGCTGAATCAGGGCGTGTCGGATCTGTCCGGAGGCATCCGCACGCTTCTGGACGGCAGTAAGGATCTGGCGTCCGGTTCTTCGAAATACCAGGAAGGCATGCATAAGCTGGACGCAAATACGGATAAGCTCCAGGCCGCCTCCGCCACGATCCGGGACGCTCTGGACACCATATCCTCCTCGCTTCAGGAACAGGCCAAAGAGATAGACCTTAACAGCCTGAACCAGCTGCCCGGTGCCCTGCGGGAGATGTCCGCAGGCCTTGATCAGGCTGTGGGAGGTCTTACCCAGCTCCGTGATAATTATAAACTGGCTTATGACGCACTCGTGCCGGCCTTAGACGCTCTGGATGACAGTCCGCTGACTCCCGAAGAGCTGGCGTTCCTGCAGTCCATGATGACCCCCGGTCCCGGCACCGGCAGTCAGCTGCCGCCGGAGCTTGCCCCCCTCGTTCCGATTCTTCAAAAGCTGACCGACACGTACACATCGGCCCTGACCGCCAAGGGGACTTTCGATGCCGTCAAAGAAGCGTTCGGCGCGGTAGACTCGACTCTCTCTTCGCTGATCACACCGCTTGGAACCATCAGCGCTTCCCTTGGCACCATGGCCGACGGAATCGGGCAATCACTGAAAGACAACGATATCACCTTAGCGCTGTCACAGTTGACCACGGGGCTTTCCGATCTGTCCGCCAATTATTCCACGTTCCATTCCGGGCTTGTGGCCTATACAAACGGCGTGTCCGATCTGGCCGACGCTTTCGACACCCTGAATCAGGGCATCGGGCAGCTGGCCGACGGTACAGCCGAGCTGAACAAAGGCGGCGGCCAGTTGAAGTCCGGAACCAAAGAACTCTTTGTAAATACCAGGGATCTGCCCGACCGCCTGCGCGAAGAGATCGATAAGCTCATGGAGGATTATGACAAGACGGACTTTCATCCTGTGTCCTTCGTGGACGGCCGCAACAAGCATATCGAACAGGTCCAGTTTGTCGTGTCCACGCCGCCTGTCGATATTCCCGTAAAAGAGGCTCCGCAGACAACGGATTCCAAGCCCCAGACATTATGGGAGAAGTTCCTGGATCTGTTCCGGTAGGAATGCCGTTATTCAGACCAGGCTATGGGTGTCACCCCGTCATCGTCATATAGTTCATAGAATGCGTCCGCGTAGCCGATGTAATCCAGCGGCTCGTTGGAGACTTCCGCTATGGTTTCGGCGGCAGCTCCCACCGGAATTGATTTTCCCTTACGAATAAACAAGGGCACCTCGTTAAGGGCGATCTCCACATAATGGTGACCCTTTTCCAGAACTTCCTCCCGGATCGTCCCATCGGGCAGGAACTTGATAAATTTCATCTCTTCCGGCAGGTAAACATAACGGCCGGACGCGTTCTGTGTATAGACCGGAGCGATCATAATCTCACTGCCGACCAGCAGCTGGTCCTCCACCTGACAGGCCATAGAATCCTGCGGATATTCAAAAGCCAAAGGTTTAAACATCATCTCGTCATGCAGCGCGGCCTTCATATATTCGCTGTACAGATACGGGATCAGCCGGTAGCGCACGCCGATCACATGCCGGAAGTCCTCCAGCTCTTCGAAGCGGTAGCACTCCTGAAGCCTGGTCCCCAGGGCGGCATGGTTGCGCATGAGAGGCGTGAATACTCCCAGGGCCAGCCAGCGCAGCAGCAGATCTCTGGTGGTATCCGCCCCGAATCCGCCAAGATCCGCGCCGACATACAGGAAACCGCACATATTCAGGGAAGGCAGCATCCTTAAGTTCAGCAGAATATGGGACCACCAGGACTTATTGTCCCCGGTCCAGATGCCGCCGTAGCGATGCATGCCGATGTAGGAGGAACGGGAGAACATCAGGATCCGCTTATCCGGCGAAAGCTTTTCAAAAGCCTCCCCGGCTGCCCGGGTCATGTTATAACCGAATAGATTATGCACCTTATCATGTCTGATTCTTTTCCCGTTCACTTCATGGTAAAAGCGCTGATAGTCCTTGGGACTGTTGGCAAGGCCATTGGCCATTTCGGTGATGGCAAAGGGGGAAAACTGATCGCTGTCCTCCAGGAACTCCCTCATGAATTCCTTTGCCTCCTGAAGGCCTTCTTCGGAATAGAAAATGGCCGGCTCGTTCATATCGTTCCAGAAACCGTCAATTCCCTGGGATATCAGGATATCATATTTATTTCCGAACCATTCTCTTACCTCGGGGTTCAGTACATCCGGAAAATGCGTCCAGCCCGGCCACACGGCGGCGGTAAAAGCAGTGCCGTCCTCTTTTTTACAGAAATAGCCTCTCTCCAGACCTTCTTCATAGACATCATACCCTTTTTCAACCTTCACCCCCGCATCGATGATCGGAACCAGGTGGATACCGGCGGCTTTCATGTCGGATACGAACCGGCCGAAATCCGGGAAATTCTCTCTATTCACCGTAAAATCCTTAAAGCGCTCCATATAATCAATATCCATATATAACAGGTCCATGGGAATATGGTTTTCCCGGTATTCCCGCACTACGCTGCGAAAGTCTTCTTCCGTGGTATATCCCCAGCGGCTCTGGCCGAAACCAAAGGCAAACTTCGGCGGAATATAGCTGCGCCCGATCATCCCGCGGAATTGTTTTACAATATCATAAAGGGACTCTCCCTGGATCAGATACAGAGAAAGATCCGCCTCTTCACAGGTGATGTCCAGCCGGTTCCTTTCCGTACAGCCAATGTCGAAGGTTAACCCGGACGGATAATCGATAAACAGGCCAAACGTATCCTTACCGCTCACAATCAGGAAATTATGGGCGCCATACAGGGATACCGCATCCTCCGTGTGTTCCGGGTTGTCCGCACAGTTGCTGATATATTGATATCCTCTTTTATTGATACCTCTGTTGGCTTCTCCCAGGCCATATATTTTATCCTCAAGATCCATATGATACGTATAGCGGAAACCATTTTCCATGGATATCTCCCCATATACAGGTACTCCGTCGTCAGCCGGAATGTCTTTTGCGACTGCCTCTGTATCAAAAGGAGTGCCAAAAATATATTTCTTAATCATACGAATACCTCCATATATCATTTTTTACATTATAAAAAAATCCCATTGAATAATCTTGCATTATTTAATAAAATAATAACACAATCATGACATCCCCGGGTTTATATCAATAGGTCTGCTATGGTAGTAACAATAGGATAACGGCAATAGAAAGGGCGTGGGCCGGTATGAACAAAGAATACTCTCTTGAGGAAAACGTGCAGCACGGCACAAAAGAAAGGCCTCTGACAATCATGAATTTTAAGTCCGGAAAGGGCACCTTTTATCCAGACCGTTTCTTCGTGGAACGTCATTGGCATTACAACACGGAAATACTAAAAATACAGAAAGGCCGCTATAAAGCTGAAATCAATCTGGAGACCCTGTACCTGGAAGAGGGTGATATCTGCATGATCAACAGCGGGGAGCTTCATTTATTGGAAAGTATGGGATCTGATACTCTTCATGACGCACTTCTATTTAACCAGCAGATTTTAGCGTTTTCTTATGAAGATGAGATGCAGGAAAAACTGATCCATCCCCTTCTATGTAATAAAAAAATGTTACCCAGATTGATCCGTCCTTCGGATCTGGGGTACGTACCGATCAATAAACAAATGGAACATCTGATCGATTTGGGTAAAAAGACAGCGGACCACTGGTATTATCAGCTTAAACTGGAAATACTCCGGTATCTGATCGAGCTGGACCGGTATGGTTTATTGAATTCCAGTGCGGATGCAGTGAGTGTCTTTGAAAAAGAACGCATTGACCGCTATAAACGGGTCGTTTCTTTGATAGAGGAAAAGTATACATCGGCGCTGACACTGGAAATGCTGGCCCGGTCGGCCGGCTGTAATCCGCAATATCTCTGCCGTTTTTTCAAAGAGATTGCAGGGACTTCCCCCATTCAATACCTGATCCGCTACCGGGTCCAACAGGCAAAACGGTTATTAAAAAGCACAACCAAAACCGTCCTGGAGATCAGTTTGGATTGCGGCTTTGATAATGTGAGCTATTTCATCCGGCAGTTTCGGAAGCAAACCGGGCTGACGCCCAATGACTTCCGCAAAAGGAAACAAAACGTACTTTTCCAGGAATAAGAGCAGCGCCGGAACACGAATTATTTCCGGCGCTGATACATTCCACATTATTTCCTGGATAAACCTATTTTTGGGCCAAAAGCTTTCTAACTTGATCGTGCGTACAGAAAACGGTAAAATTTCATAACGGGTCTCCAATATTTCGCGCTGTTTTAAAGTAGCTTCCGTATACAGCAGAGGCGCAACTTCGAGCAGCTCGATTGGCTCACTGACAGTAAAAGAGGTCGCTTCTACTTTCACATAACCAAAACGCTGAAGTGCATCATTTTCATCGACAGCCGTAACAGGATCATATTCATACACGCTGGTAATGCTCCCCCTCTGGTTGCTCTCCCTTTCCTTGTCCGAGGTCCGTCGAAGCCCGCTATACCCATTGGCTGCCGTTTCTAATCTTTTTTTGCCTTGGGTTTTGCTGCAATCGCGTACCTCCACTGTAAGGTCGATATCTTCGGAAAAGCGTTTCATCCAGCCAATCGCTTTATATAAAGCAGTACCACCCTTGAAATAAGCAGGCAGCGTATCCTGCCGTCCCGCCAGTTCATATAGAATCAAAGTAATATAATAATCCTTCTCTATAATATCGTTACGGATACCGGTCCGTCGTCCTATATCCGAGAGCAACGCCTCAAACGCCTCCCTGTCCTGATGTAGTCTCATTTCACACCTCCATTAACAAATCGACCAGCTGCATCACTGTCCTGGCAGAATAAGTACCTACGGGCGGTAAATATCAGTCAATGCTTGCCTAAAGACGGTGAGCGGATTTTAATTTTCATAAGAAAACCCATCCTTTCATATTGACATTTTTTGATTTGACGCATATACTATATCGTATCAAGATATTTTGATTTGAGGTGATACTGTTGGAACTTACTCCCGTGAAGAATGCCAAGGTATTTAAGGCGTTTTGTGATGAAAAGCGGCTGATGATTTTGGAGTTGCTCCGTAGCGGCGAAAAGTGTGCTTGTGTGCTTCTTGATGATCTTGAAATAGGACAATCCGGGTTATCCTACCACATGAAGATATTGTGTGAGTCGGGTATTGTGGAGAGCCGACAGGAAGGCAAATGGACGCACTACAAAATCAGTGAGCAAGGCAGCAACGAGGCCATGGAACTGCTGAAGGCAATTACCACTCCCTATGGTACAGCGGAGGACACAAGCTGCTGCAACAGATAAAAGCCATCTGATAAGAGGTGGCTTTTATCTGACACAATGCATCAAATTATTTTGATGTAACTATGCAATTTAGGAAAGAGAGGTCAGTTCCATTATGGAAATTCTGCAAACCATATGGCTGTTCTTCCAAGACCAAGTGCTTGGAATGAAATGGCTCAATGCCATTATCGGCAATCTGCTTTCGCTGTTGGGTCTTGATGTGTCAGGACGAATTGGCGGCAGCGTTCAGTTTTTTATCTACGATGTGCTGAAAATCACTGTTTTGCTCTGCGTGCTAATTTTTATCATCTCCTACATTCAGAGCTACTTCCCGCCAGAGCGCAGCAAGAAAATCATGGGACGCTTTCACGGCGTTGGAGCTAATATTGTGGCGGCGCTGCTGGGAACGGTAACGCCCTTTTGCTCCTGTTCCTCCATTCCTCTGTTCATCGGCTTCACCAGCGCAGGGCTGCCGCTGGGCGTGACGTTTTCCTTTTTGATTTCCTCGCCTATGGTTGACCTCGGCTCTCTTGTCCTGCTGATGAGTATCTTTGGTACAAAAGTTGCCATTGTGTATGTGCTGGTCGGGCTGGTAATCGCCGTAGTCGGAGGTACACTGATTGATAAGCTCCACATGGAGAATCAGGTGGAGGAGTTCATCCGCTCGGCCAGCAGTGTGGACATTGAATCGCCGGATTTGACCCGCAAAGAGCGTGTCCTCTACGCCAAGGATCAGGTGGTGTCCACCTTTAAGAAAGTGCTGCCCTACATTCTTGTCGGCGTTGGCATCGGTGCGCTCATTCACAACTGGATTCCCGAGCACTGGATTGAGATGGTACTCGGCAGCAATAATCCCTTTGGCGTGGTGCTGGCAACGTTGTTGGGTGTTCCCATGTATGCTGATATATTTGGCACAATCCCTGTAGCGGAGGCACTGCTCTACAAGGGCGCACAGCTTGGCACGGTGCTCTCCTTTATGATGGCGGTGACCACCCTTTCGCTGCCCTCCGTCATCATGCTCCGCAAGGCTGTAAAGCCAAAGCTACTGGGGCTGTTTATAGCGATCTGCACCATCGGCATCATCACTGTTGGCTACCTGTTTAACATTTTTCAGTATCTGCTGGTGTAAAGGGAGGAAAGTGAAAATGGGAAACTATTGCTGTGGTGAAACCTATTGTAATGGCGGCGATGCTAAAAAGGTACTGGTTCAATATCTGTACCTTGATCTCAAAACCTGCGACCGCTGCATCGGTGCGGATACAGTGCCGGAGGAGGTTCTTCTCACGGTTTCTCCTGCTCTGGAAACTGCTGGGTACCGTGTCAAACTGCAAAAGATTGAAATCTCCAGCGAAGAATTATTTTAGGAGGATATGGATTATGGCATTGTTTGGTTTTGGTAAGAAAAAGGACATCAAGGAAGAAGGCGCCGCTTGCTGCTGCGCTGGCAACTGCAACGCCGAAACGATGGCGCAGGCCGAGCAGGTGAAAACCAGCGGCGCGGCGGTGAAGGTGCTGGGTTCCGGCTGTGCCAAGTGCAACGCTTTGGAAGCAGCAACCGCGGAGGCTCTCCAAGAGCTGGGGATGGATTCCACCATCGACCATGTGACGGACTTTACTCAAATTGCCGCCTATGGCGTGATGACCACTCCGGCGCTGGTGGTGGACGGCAAGGTGGTTTCTTTTGGCAAGGTCCTGAAAAAGGTTGAGGTCATTCAAATTCTGCAAAAGGTACGAGGGTAATGGGAACAAACATGAGTAAACCCAAGGTAGCTTTTATCTGCGTTCACAACTCCTGCCGCAGCCAAATTGCCGAGGCGCTGGGTCGGTACCTTGCTGCAGATGCGTTTGAGAGCTATTCTGCCGGGACAGAAACGAAGCCGCAGATCAATCAGGACGCGGTGCGGCTGATGAAACAGCTTTACGGCATCGACATGGGGCTGACCCAGCGTTCCAAACCTCTGGAGGATATCCCATCTGTGGATATTGTGGTGACGATGGGCTGCAATGTGACGTGTCCAATTTTGCCCTGTAAACACCGTGAGGATTGGGGGTTGGACGATCCTACCCGGAAAAGTGATGCAGAGTTTGAACGTACAATTAAAACAATTCACTCCAAAATAGAGAATTTGCGAGAGCGAATCACAAATAATACGCTCTAAAGAAAGAGGCTGGCATTTGTCAGCCTCGTTCTCCTGTTCTCAGTTACATCCCCAAAATGGTCCAAACATAAAGCGGCGCAGTCAGGCTGAACACCAGACATGCGAACAGAATAGCCGGGGCAGTAAACTCAAACTGTCCAAAATTTTACCAATTTTCGTACCAAATTCTTACCAAATTTTCCGCGAAAATTTACGATATTTTACGATCAATTACATCACCCGCGAAAACATGAAAAAACGCCGGAAACTCTAGGTTTTCCGGCGTTTTCGCACGCTTATCTGTATAAAGTTATCATTGCATCTGCTTTGAGAACTTTAACTAACAAACACAGTATTTATGCCGAACACCGGAATTATTTAATATTTTTTACCAATATAAGATTTTGGTATAAAATATCGTTAATAATCATTTGTAAGTTAATAATCACCTTTCTACAATTTGGTAAAGAGTATTAACGTTTTGGTAAAATGGTATTCTCAACGTAACGCCTAAGTATTTGCAGAATTGTATATAGTTAAATCATACTCAACTTTTGCCCCTCCTCTTCTGATATGATAATTTCTTCACCTACATTATTATAAATCATTTTGTTACCGGCAGCATTTCCTAATTTAACTACTTCCCGGTCATACTTTTCTTGGGTAACATGTGTATAGATATCAATCGTCGTACTATAGTTCTGATGACCCATTAATTTTTGTACAACTTTAGGAGACATATCTGCTTCAAAACATCGGCTGCAAAACGTATGTCTGATAGCATGAGGATACATCCTATCAAAATTTTCAGGTTCTCTATTTTCTCTGACAGAATCAAAAGCCTCTTTTTCATTTATAGAATCAACTAAATTATTAATTTCTTTTTCTGCATGATATCTTAAAACTGGACTTCCCATACTTGTAACAAATACCAATCCGTCAAATTCATCACTTCCCCTCCATCTGGCTCCAAGCTCTTTACGTAACAAATCAACTTTAAGCTTTTGTTTTTGATACATTTCCTCTGCTTCTCCCATAAATGGGATTTTTCTATAAGAGTTTTGAGTTTTCGGGGTGGAAAATTTTAAAGTTTTAACTCCTCTTTCATATTGACAGGATAGTTGACGGTTTATATTAATGCATTGATTTTTAAAGTCAACATCACACCATTTTAATCCTCCTACTTCACCAATTCTCATTCCTGTCAGAAACATGACATAGAACATTTCTTTATACCAGCTATTTTCAGCTGCCATTAAAAACTTATTTTGTTCCTCTTGAGACAGGAAGCGCCGTAGCACTACTTTATTTTCCCAGGGAACCTTTATTTCAAAACAAGGATTGATACTTATGATACGGTTGTTTTTAGCCGACTCCATACAGTCTCGCATTCTACCCAATGCATCTCGTATTGATGATGAGGCCCTTCCTTTATCCTTCATATTATTTATAACTTGCTGAATATCTTTATTAGTTATTTCTGTTACTCGATAATTTCCGAGTTCAGAACCAAAAGTCTTACGAAACAAATTCTTCATAGATAAAATGCTTGTTTCTTTTATATAGGGCTCTTTATAAGTGGTAAACCATTCATCAAACCATTCATTCAATGTGATCGTTTTTCTTCTTACATCTATGTTTTGCTGTGCACTGTTCTTAGCTTTATTAAAATCCTGCTTTAGCTTGTTTAGGTTAAAATCGTACAGATTTATAGAAATTCCATTAATTTGGGCCCTTGCTTCATATCTTCCATCTTTTCTTTGGTATAATCCTACTCCCAGATTCCTTCCTTTCAGATCTTTACCCATAATGATCTATACCTCATTGGCTATCATTTTTATTACCGCTGATACTACATAGCCATTTATCAAGTAAAACTTTGTTAGCATAAAGTCTGTTTCCTATTCTGACGGTAAAATTATTGTTCGTCTTCGTTAAGATTTCTCTTGCTTTCGTTTTACCAATACCTAAATATGTACATACTTCGTTAATATCTAATAGAGCCTTATCTACTGGTGTTTTTTCCATATTTCACTCCCCTCGTTGAAAATTGATTTATGCTTCTTGATTACCATACGTATTATAAACATGTACGTAACAGCATTTAATACCACAACCTTTTAAATGACTACATACACTTAATATCGGGGCACTTGCATGATGCCGTAAAGATTGTGTATGCTACATAACTTAATTACGAGTGCCCACACTTAATCTTAACTACGATAAAATGCTCTATTATACCCATTCCGGAGCATTCGGACAATAGTGATCTGCAAATTTGGCAGTGCATCACAGGCCAGAAGCCTCTCCCATCCCAGAGAGCTGCCCTTCGGCAGGAGTATCATTATCCCCGTTTTTGTCATCGCAATACATTTCCGCCACGAAATGTTTTAAGGCAAATATTTATCGCTCGTACTTATTAAAAAACATTAGTATATCACAGCGTATTTCCTATGTTGCTTTCTGGTTTTCCAGTAAAACGGTTAGTGTAATCACTATTGGCTATGACGTTAATAACGTGTTTATCAAGGATCAATACAAAAGATAAAGTTAGACTATTATCTTTTTACCTAGAAATACCTAGCCGGTATTTCTAGGTAAAAAGACAAATAAAAATCTGATCATTTACTGAAATATTCTTGCATCTCGCTTATTAAGTGTTTTAAATGGGATAATATAAAACTTATTTGTTGTTCGTCACAATATTTAATCAACGATATAAATTCGTATTCCCATTTTTTATCTATTGTCCTTAGCGGGCTGGGTATTATTTTTTCCGGAGGAATATCAAATTTCCAAATCAATATCAAGAGTGTTTTTAAACTTATATTCCTTTGTCCGGCTTCGATTCTATAAACATATGATGGAGATATTTCAAGTATATCTGCAAGCTGCTCTTGTGTTAAACCACGTTCAATTCTTAGAATTCGAATATTATCAGATATGATTTTCATTAAACTTTTTATCATCTGTATAATCAACTCCATACTGATATTTTAATAGGTTTTCATTTCGATAACCACTGACAATCAGGCGAATTAATTTTGACATCCAGACATGCTATTAGTAATATCAATCATGCAAAAAAGAAAGTATTCGGCTACACTGAATAAAACTTAGTGATGCGAATACTTTACTAATCTAAATTGTATTTCAATATTGATGTTATAAATTTTTATACCTTACCCTTACTATTTAAAATAGATTAAATTCAACTCGCAAATTTTCCTCCTATTATATATTATCCTTCACAAATTGATCCAATGTTATATTGTATAACCTGCATAGTCGCCATAAATCCTCAATTCTAGGCTCTCGATGATTCGTTTCCCAATTACTTAGGCATTGGCGGGACACATTAATCAAATTTGCCGCATCCTTTTGAGACAATCCGGCTCTACGTCTATAATACGATAAACGTTCTCCAATTTCCATTAAGTACACCTCCTAATATATTTATGATGCACAAATGGTATTAACGCAAGTATCCCATATATACTGGGAAAAACATCTCTTTCAAAAGATATAATAACCATTTGAAAGCCATTGAATATCGAAGACTAAGTCCTTCCTTTATGACGTTACCTAAAGGTAACAACATGTAATATCTCGCGTTAGAAAAATAATCTCACATATTTCTAATTAAATTTAAATATACTTTACAGCATCCCTTAATACATGCCCTGCAGGCGAGGTCGCAGAAAATCCGCCCCATAAGGTATAATTAATAAGGATGTTTTCTTCAACTAACTGTCCCGTGTCCTATATATCAAATATTTTTTCTATTTCGACACTTTATCCAGCTGAATCCTAATATACCGTTTATTTTCCATCCCTATATTCTCCGGTGCCTGTCCTGTCACCGTTAGGCTGCAGGCCAGATCCAGGACTGCCGCTGCATGCTCCGGACCATTCGCCTGAACTGTTCCCAACAGCCTATGCTCTTCCACCGCTTTTAATCCCTGTGGAGTCCCGTCGATCCCTGTGATACAGATATCCGTCATTCCGGCTTCCTCCAGAGTATCAGCTGCCCCGATAGCCATATCGTCATTGTTGCAGATTACCAGTTCGATCTGATCACCGTACTGGTGATACCACTGTTTCATCAGTTCTGCCGCCTGATTTTTTTCCCAGTTAGCGACCCCACCGGCCAGTTTCTCGATGCGGATGCCATAATCCAACAGCGTCTGTACACTCCATTGTGTCCGGATCAGGGCATCCTGGTGCCCCGCCTCCCCTTCCAGCATCACATATTGCAGGACTCCGTCCCCATTGCGGTCCAGCTTTCCGGGATCTCTTTCGTAGGCTTCCACGATCAGTTCCCCCTCCAACACTGCGGATTGCCTCGCGTCGGAACCTACGTAATAGATCTGTTCTCCCCGGAATATGTCTTCCTCTACCGGTTCCCTGTTAAAAAAGATCATTGGGATTTCCGCGTCAATCGCTTTGTCGATCATTACAGCCGCGTTTGTCCTGTCAACAATATTGACACAGATCACGTCATAATTTAATGAGATATAATGTTCGATCTGCTGGTTCTGCAGATTCTGATTTCCTTTGGCATCCGTTATATCCAGATTGATTTTTATATTACCTTCCTGTTCATATTGTTTGGCCAAATCCGACATGGCTTCCAGAATGGTAGAAATAAAGGTATCGCTCTGTTTGTATGCGGATACTCCTATTCTGATGCTGCTTTTGTGTTCCTGCTCCTGCATAGCCTCCCGATTCGTCTGATACAGCACGTTTCCAGCTGCGCAGAATACCAGCAGGAGGAAAGACCCTATCCATATCGTTTTTTTCTTCTTCGTATTTTCCATCTATAACTCCTCGTATAATAAGCCTCGTTTAGGCTATATGCTTCATGCTTTCCTATTCGATGGGATAGAGCACATATTGGTACTCAGTGCTGTTAAGTTCCTCCGGACCGATCAGATAAAACGGCTGCATCTGTCGCCCCTTTCTGTTTTCCTTGCGCAGCAGATACACCATATTTTCCAGGCACAGATAGCCCAGATTATAATCGTTGCAGATCGTCAATGCCTGGATACGGTCCTCCTCCATATAGCGCAATGTACGGTTCGTATAGCCATTACCATAGAGCTGTAACTTCTCCATCTGCCGCTTCACCGCTTCCCCGCAGATCCGGTTCAGAACCGTGGCGTCGGTTCCTACCATAACCTGCATCTTTTCAGGGTTTGAAGCATCGAATAAGTCCTGTACTTCCTGCTCTGATTTCACTTCTTTCAGTGTTACCGGAATATCCGCTTCTTGCAGCCGGCCCATAAGCCCCTGGTAATAGGTTTCGGCTGACTCTTTATTTTTATTAGAGGTGACGGCGATTACTTTTTGTACTTGGCTGCTATCATCAAGGATTCTGCCGCCCATCTCATATCCCATCTGATAACTGTCGATTATAAGATTCAGCCCGGTTTTTTCCGATGGAATATCGGATATGATTGCCTCCACCGGGATACTGAGCGCCGTCTCATCCAGATACCGTGCGATGTTCTCTGCGTCAAACGGTGCAATCACCATTGCATCGGTTCCGTCTTCGATTTCTCTTTGAATCTGTTCCTGCTGGCTGCTGTATCCATTTGTATCATAAAGTGTGGCAAAGGATATTTCCACCTGATATCTCGCGGCAGCCTGATCCATTCCTTTTTTAAAATTTGTCCACGCGGAATCATCCGTATCATCAATGACAATGGAGATCCGGCTCACTTCACTTCTATTTTCCTTCCAGATCAGGTCCGTGCTGGATAACAGAAACAAAAGAAGCAATATGATCCCCATAATCAACATTCCGTACTTTTCTATCTTTTCCAGCAATTATAAATCCTTCTTTCTCATCTCTTCGTAAGAAATCGCGGGCAGATGCACCACCACGCTTGTGCCCACATCCGGTTCGGAATGGATCACCAGTCCATAAGCGGGACCGAAATACAAACGGATCCGCTCCTGCACATTCTTTATCCCGATTCCGGACCCGCTTGTGCCGGTCAGCAGCCCTTTCATCAGATGTTCCACCGTATCTTCCCTCATTCCCAGCCCATTGTCGGCCACCTCCATATACAGGTCTCTTTCCCGTCTGGTTACGCTAACCTGTATATGACCGTCTCCGTCCATGAATTCCATTCCGTGATAAATCGCATTCTCCACCAGCGGCTGAAGGACCAATTTTAACGTTCCCAGCTCCAGCGTATCCTCTTCCGCCTCAATAAAATAGGTAAACTTGTTCTTATAACGCATACTCTGAATCATCAGATAATTCCTCACATGCTCCAGCTCATCTTCTACACGAATCCCTGTCTTTCCTTTGCTTAAACTGATCCGGAAAAAACGTGCCAGAGCGGTGACAGCCCGGACCGCATCCTGACGTTTTTCATTTTCGATCATCCAGACGATTACATCCAGGGTGTTATACAGAAAATGGGGATTGATCTGGGACTGCAGGGTATATAGCTCATTTTTCCGTTTTGACTCATGTTCTTTTACGATGTCCTGCATTAACCGCTGCAGTTGAACTGCCATCTTCCGGATCGCATTACCCAAATGCCGGACTTCATAAGAGCCTTCCGGTTCTATCATAGTATCCAGAGCGCCTTCCTCCAGGATACGGACAGAATGTTCCAGCTTGCGGATCGGATTCGTTACTTTGGAGGAAATAAAAGAATTCAGACCCATCATACAGGTCAGCGCGAACAGAATAATAAATAAAAGAAAGCAGGTCCCTTTTTTATCCCGCAGCAGTCTATCCTGCCCATAAGTAACCCCTACAATCTTCCAGCCGGTATATCCCACCGACTTTACCGTCACATTCCTCTTCCTGCCTCCGAACATTTCCGTATGAGGACCATCCCGGTACCGGGCAGCCTGCATGTTATTCTCCGCCACCATCTGTGAGCACACCAGTTCATAGAACGGATGGTAGATCAGCGTACCGTTCGCATCGGCCAGATAGGTGTAACCATCCCGTCCCAGTGATACATCCCCGAAGATCTGTTCCAGTTCCGAGTACCGCATCTGAATCAGCAGCACTCCCTGTGTACTCTCCTTTCCGTAGTTCATCTGTACGGCCCGGCTTAAATCCAGTACCCAGGTATACTCATCGTCATTGTTTATAAAAAGCTTCTGCACCTGTGGCATAGAAAAATGCATATTCTCTGTACGTGCCAATGCCTCCCGGAACCATTCCTCACCCATGATATCCGCCATTCTCAAAGGCAGGGCAGGGGCTGATGCCAGAAGTTCCCCGTCCTGTGAGAACAGCGCGATATTTTCAATCAGGTTTTTATTGGTATCGTAGAGCAGCTGCATTTCTTCGGTTATGGATTCTTCCTTTATATCTTTGTTTTTAATTACACTGTAAGCCAGGGTATCCGATACCTGCATCAGATTGCGCAGATAGGTCTGCAATGTGTTGTTTACCTGGATCATCAGCGCCTGGTTTTTGGAATCTGCCGTTTCTTTGAACTCTTTGGAGAAACGCTGGTACAGGAATGAAGCGGTAAAAGCCGTCATAATGGCAGCCGAAACAGTCAGTGCGCACCAGATAATATACCTCATACTGATTTTTTGGCCGAAAGTCTTCAGCCTAGCCATCATTCCCCAGATCATAGTGACCCACGCCCTCTGTACTTGGTTGGTGAGATCCCGAATTTCTTTTTAAAAACATAACTGAAATAATTTGGTTCCGTATAGCCTACCTTTTCCGCAATCAGATAGGTTTTATCTTCCGTCTGATTCAAAAGTTCCAGAGCTTTTTGCAGACGGACCTCCGTCAAATAGGTCACAAAACTTTGACCCGTCTCTTTTTTAAACAGTGAAAAAAAATACGATTGGCTGATGTGCAAATAATTGCACACCGTCTCCACAGTCAAATCCGGGGTTGGATAGTGTTCCTGGATATATTCCTTGGCCATGTCAATCAAATTCTGTGTCGTGTGCCGGCGTTCATCATGAATTATTTCACTGATCCGGATACTGGTATCGGCAAGCCATCCAAACAGCTCTTTCCGGCCTGTCAGCTCAAGAAGCAGCTCCGCACAGTCCTTGCCTTTTCCTAAAACCTCTGCCGTATCCAAACCGAACCTTTTCAGCATCTTCGACACTGAATTCAAAATCTGAAGGGTATAAAACTGATAATCACTGCTGTGGGCTTTTACATCATTCATGTTCTCTACGATCTCTCCCACGGACTCTCTGATTTGGTCCGCACAGCCGAACTTGACGGCGCTGATCAGTTTACCTTCCATTTTACTGTCGAATTCCAGATATTCTTTCTGAACAGGTTCTACATCTTTGCTGTAGATCACTTGTCCAGTGCCCATAATCACCCGGTAACCCAACGCTTCCTTACATTCTGCATAAGCTTCTCGGAGGCCGCCCGGTTCACGGCATATCTGGCTGACGCCGATGGTCACGTCGGCTTTTAAAATCCTTCTGCATTCTTTACAGATATATTGGAGGTTTTTGATCAAATCCGGCAGCTGGCCCGGTCCTTTGAGAGCTGCAATCAGATACCAGCCCTGGGAGCCCCGGAACATGGCATAGCGAAGATCGGCAAGGATACACTCCTCTGTAATTTGGCGTACGGATAAGAGTACCAGCTCCTTTTCCTTCCATACCGGTATATATTCCAGAACCTCTTGAGATGTTCCTCCTTCTATAACCAGTCCTGCTGTTACCCAGCAGTCCGCGTCTGCAATATCAATTCCATAATAGCGCAGTTCCCCGCCAATGGCATTTTCTTCGATCCTCCCGTGTACCAGCTCATTCAGAAAATGATCCTGGAGATACGGCAGATTTCGCCGGAAGTTCGTCCGGAGGATCTCCACATTTCGTTTCTGTTCCAGCTCTTCCTGAAGCGTCTTATGAATCCCCCGTAGAATTTCAGTCAGTTCTTCCACATTGACCGGCTTTAAGATATATTCAATTACATTCAGCCGGATGGCCTGCTTCGCATATTCAAATTCATCAAAACCGGAAAAAAGGACAATCCGGATGGATGGATTATAGTCCCGGATTCGGGCGGCAAGCGTAAGCCCATCCATATAAGGCATCTTAATATCGGTTAACACCACATCCGGATCGAGATTTTCCAACATCTCTAACGCGTCCTGGCCATTTTCCGCATCACCCGCCAATTGAAATCCCAATGCTTCCCAGTCTATTTTATTTTTGATACTGTCCCGCACCTCCGCTTCATCGTCCACAAGAATGATACGAAAGAATTCCATATGGATTCGCCCCCTCCTCCTTTATGATAACTTATTTAGCAGCTTTACTGCGCCCCGGCTCAACGGGCATGCGCTTATTTAATTACCTGCCTTATACTTTTGCTCCCGGTACCTGCTGGGTGTACAGCCTGTATATTTTTTAAATGCAATGCCAAAGGAATGCGGGTCCCGATATCCCACTTTTTCTGCCACTTCCCGTATCTTCCAGAGGTTCTGTTCCAGCAGGGTTTTTGCTTTCTCCATCCGCAGCCTGGAGAGAGCAGCAGAAAAGCTTTCCTGCTTATACCTGCGGAATACTTCACAGAGCCGTGTGGGACTCATGGATACACACCGGCTGATATCAGCAAGCCGAAGGTCCGGTTCCATATAGTGTTCCTCCATGTATGCCGTCACATGAGCGATCTGTCGGATCAGATCCCCTTCCTGGCTCCGGTGCAGTTCGGTACCTGCGCTGCGGCAGTAACCGATAACCCGTTCCAATGTGTGATCGATCGTTTCGTCCTGTAAAATATCTTCGGAAAGCCGGTTTCCCTCTCGATATATGCAGTGTTCTCCAAAACCGGCCTGCTTCATGTACCGCGCGATATTCCGTATCATATTCTCAAACTGAGACCGGCATTGTTTCTCCGAAGCACACAGATACCTCAGATACCGGACAAATCCATGTAGCTGTTCTTCCATCTGCGGAATATCATTTTTCTGCAAAGCATGCAGGACAGCCTCCTGCCAAGGGCCACTCTCGACAGGAACCCGACCGAACTCCCTCTCCGCCTTATAGACCTGCCCGTAGCCGTATAAATATTTTCCTTCCATGGCCTTGTCTGCCGAAACCAGCACTGCCCCCGCTTCTTCCGCGCGGGAGCTGACAGTCCCCATCCCGATCGTCACTCTCCCACAGCCCCAGGTCTGCGTAGCGTTTTCTATCAGCCTGCAAAGATCCATGCACCGCTTTTCCAGCTCCTTTTTTGTCCTGGAGGTAACTAAAATTGCCCGTCGGTAACCTTTATAACTGAAAAAACTGCAGCCCTCTAAGCTTCTCATTGTTTCCTCTACAGCCTTCATAAAGCATTCCGTGCGGCTGACATATCCGACCGGTAGATGCCGCCCCTCTATCCTGTTTTCTTCTATAATCAAAATCGTATAATATGCCCCTTCCAGATACAGTTCCTGACGAATAAATCCAGCTATGTCGCCGATATTAATCCTCCACTGACTGAACTGTCGGCTGCCACTGTATTGTAAGTGATTAGGATACCCCACTGTGGTTACCATGACCGCACCGCCTCTCTTAAAATCATACCTTTCTTTTATTGTAGAGAAATAAAAGAGCTTATTGAACTAAAAAAAATACGAAATATGTTTAAAATTATACGTTTTTTGCTTGTTTTTACCGAAAACAGTGCCTCTGGCATGGGATTTATCTGTTGTGAATATACAAAGAGATACGCCGGTCATAAACCGGCGTACCTCTTTTCTCTTACCTGACTATCTCTGAATTCTGACATAAATCATGTAAAGTCCGCATGGTTTTGTCCTGAGACAGCCTATTCTGATTTTCCGCTTCTCATCCTTCTTCTGTATAGGATCAGGACAGTTACCAGGCTCGCCCCCGCTGCCGTCAGCAGTATGAATGGCAGTACCGGAGCGTCGTCACCTGTCTTGGCTGCCGATGCTCTCTGGTTTCCGGATGACTGATCCTGGTCAGAAGATCCGCTGTTCGAATGATTCGAGTCTTTTTTCGGTTTTTCCTTATCCTGGTAGACCACTGCGAACAGAGAAAATTTATCGATCTCTGCAGTAATCGTATCCGGATTCTCATCCAGATCCTTCCATTCCAGTACCAGCTGATCATGCAAACTTAACAGGGTATACGTTCTGTTAACCCCGTTTCCGGGCTTTAATTCCTGCGGAATCTCGAGTACGATCCGGAACGGACGTCCGGTTTCTGTGATTTTCTGCGGCTCACCGCTACCGATCTGCTTGAATAGTTGGATGTTCAGCAGAGTTCCAAGCGCGCGGTCTTTTAGCGCCCCTTTCAGAGCTCCAATTTCTGCCGCGTTCGCGCCCTCGTCAACTTTCGAAATAACCATCCGGATAACGATCTTCACTCCGTCGGCAGCCATTGCTTTTTCTTCTTCCGTGAGAAGAATATCCTTCAGAATGTCCGCATTCTCCGGTCTGACCGCTGGAACCCCTTCACCGCGGTTTACCTCAATCCGTACCTGATCCATAGGATTATGTGGGTTGTCCGTCGGAGGCGGTGTTACAGGCGGTGTCGTCGGAGGCGGTGTTACCGGCGGTGTTGTTGGCGGCGGCGTTATGGGCGGTGTCGTTGGAGGCGGTGTTACCGGCGGGGCTTCCACAGTATTGTAGAGCTCGAAGCTCTCGATGCCGGGAGCATACTTTTTAGCTTTATCCCCCTCACCGACTGTCCTGCCTTCCAGGATTGTCAGCCGGATCTGCTTTGCCTCTACGGCCTGCTCCAGATCGATCGCCAGTTCCTCTCCGATCTTGGTTCCTTCGTGCAACTTCTTCCAACTGCTGCCATCATAATATTCCAGTTTGAATTTCTGGCACCGGTAATCTTTCGGGTTATTCCACCGGTCATACATTTCCCGGATAATAACACGGTTGAATTCTGTATTCTCTTCCAGATCTACCGTAATTGTCGGCTGCGGATCATCGTCCTTGGGCGCCCACCTGGTTCCGGTCATTCCATCCAGTGCCTTGTCTCCCTCGAAATTGGACCACGCTGTGCTGGTGGTTGCTTTCTTTCCTTTTGTCAGATCCTTTCCGTCTCTTAAGATCGCCTCCTGAACATCCGATATGGCGATATATTGTCCGTCCTTATCCTTGGCATACGCCGTAAAGAAGACGGCGCCCGGCTTGAAGTTGCCGTCGACCTTGGCCTCAAAGCTTCCATCGGCACTGACTGTGGCAGCAAAGGTCTTTTCTGCTTTTGTGGAATCCATGATCTTAACTTCTGCCGACTTGGCTGCGCCGCTGACGGTTCCGGTGACGCTTACCGGCATTCCTTCCAGTATGCTCCTGCCCTCATTCATATTACTTGTCTGAGGCTTGACGGCCGGTGATGTGATACTGATCCGGTCGCGGGCCTGCTTAAACAATTTGAATTCATACAGGCTCGGATTGAGACTGTCTGTGATGTTCAGACGGATTTTATCTGAGGTTACCGAATCGAACGTGACATCAGGTTTATCGTGCACGGACTTCTCACTGCGGTACGCGCTCACCCACTGTCCATCCTTCCAGTAATCAATCGTATAAGTATTAATATAGTTCTTTCCCGCGGAATAATATTCCACAAATGAAGCGGCATTTACCGTAACCGGAGTGTCAAACTCCAGTTCCAATATTGCCTCGGTCGCCTTATCGTGAGACGCCCACCGGGTAGTAGCGTCGTCGTCCACAGCCTTACTGCCTTTGTAGGTCTCACTGTTATACCAGTAAGTATTGGCCTCGGCACTGGACGCGGTCGGCGCGATGTTAGTGGCCGATTCGGTTACCAGCTGTTTGGGTTTCCCTTCCAATTCGATCTCGATCACCGTATCGTAGTCGACCTGATCCACCTTGGACAGTTCGATATATGTTTTTTCTTTCATATTCAGGTAATTCACAGGTTCATTGGTGCCCATCACCTTCATGCTCTTAATCTCGTTGTCCAGTCTGGGGATCTGGATGTCTCCGTTTAATTTTTGGGTTATATGCAGGTATGCCATGCCGTCCTTCGTCGTCATGCGCACACCCGATGGAAGACCCACAAGGCAGTTCCGTTCTGTGCCGTATATACTGTCCCCATATTTTTCCATCCACTTCCCGGCCTCTCTTAGAATCGCAGCGCTCTCCGGTGGAACTGTTCCATCTGGTTCCGGCCCGATATTGAGCAGGAGATTGCCTCCTCCCGAAGCGCACTGTACGACCATATCGATGACCGTATCCGCATTCTTCCAGTTATGGTCATACTTATCCCAGCCCCAGGTATTATTCAGCGTCATGCAGGTTTCCCATGCACCCTCCAGTCCCGTCTCCGGAATGGTTCCTTCCGGCGTTCCGTAGTCTCCAACATTGCCGGATCTCTTAAGACGGTTGTTCGTAACCAGTTCAGGCTTAATGGTTCGAAGATAACGCTGAACCTCCCTGCCGTCTTCTGCCGTCCACCAGCTCTGCCATTCGCCGTCAAACCACAGCATATCCGGCTGATAGATCTCCAGTAATTCCCGAAGCTGCGCTTTATAGCGGCTCATAAAGTCGTCCTTTTCTCCCTCTTTCATAACCGTACTATATGCATCCTGGGATTTGTCATGCCAGTCCTGCACGGTAATATATAAGCAGAAATGGATTCCCGCCTTCTTACATTCCTTAGACAGCTCTTTTAAGAAATCTCCTCCCTTGTAGGCCCCATATCCCTGTAGCTTATAATCCTCGAATTCTTTGATATGGGTGTCGAACATGCTGAATCCCTCATGATGTCTGGATGTAAATACGATGTACTTCTGGCCGGCCGCTTTAGCCAGTTCCACGATCTCTTTGGCGTTGAACTGATCAGGATTAAAGGGTTTCGCCGCCGCAAGAGCATACTCCTCCTTGCCGATCTCTTCCTTCTCCATGATCCACTCAGACAGGCCTTTCGACGGTCCGCCGTTCCATTCTCCTTCCAGGTAGGTATAGGCCCCGAAATGGATAAACTGACCGAACACACTGTCCCTGAACCAGCTCATGCGCTTCTCCATCTCTTCCTTCGTCTCCGTTCCGTCGTAGGTGGAGAAGTTAAAGAAGTCCAGATCCAGCGCAGCATCCTGCGGGAATACCAGATAAATATCGTGTTTTCCGGACACGCCGGCCTTGATATCCGCATATTGCTCCCGGAAGATCGTGCGGTCTTTGCTGGGTTCCACGGTAATGGTACCGATCTTATCCCCATCCACTCCGTCCAGACGGACTTCGATCTGCTTTCCGCTCTGATCATCAAGGGCAGATACCATCAGCATAAAAGTGTTGTATGATTTCTGCTTAAAATCCAGGTTCCGGTATACCAGATAATCCCCGGCTTTGAAATCTCCGCCGTAGGAAGTGTGATCCGGAGCATTGTCATTCTCGGATACATTCCCGCCGGTAATGCCGGCCTTCTGATAATCCTTCGCCTCGATCAGCGTGTCCGCCGTACGCACATCCACAGGCTTCTCAGGCTCCGACTGTCCCTTTAAGCGATATAACTCAAAGGTTTCCAGACTGGGCATAAAAGTCTTATCGTTCAGCACCCTGCCCTGCAGGAAAGTCATTCTTACCTGGCTTGCCGTGATCGGCTCCGTAAGATCCAGGATATATTCCTCACCGATCTTCGTTCCCTCTTTTAACAATTGCCACGTAGTCCCATCATAATATTCCAGCTTGAATTTATTGCACCGGTAATCGGCCGGGGTATTCCAGCGGTCTATCATCTCCCGCATGATCACACGGTCGAATTCTGTATCAGCCCCCAAATCTACAGTCAAAGCAGGTAATACGTCGCTGTCATTGGGCGCCCATCTGGTGCCTGTCATTCCATCCACCGCTTTACTTCCCTCGAATCCACCGTATTGTGTGGATGCGGTTGCCTTTTTTCCTCTTGCCAGGTCCTTTGCATTGCGCAGGATAGCCTGTCTGGCATCGGCCACCGCCACGATTCCTCCCTGTGTATCTTTTAAATAAGCACTGACTGTCAGATCTCCTGAAACGATCGAATCCGCTTCCACACTCCAGGTACCGTCTTTTGTCACTTCTGTCGTAAAGCTTTTCCTGGCGCCCTCTTTATCCAGAACCGCCACTTCCACCTTATCTGCCGTCCCCTCACTGATACCCTCGATCCGGAATGGAGATTCGTCGTAGACAGTAACACCCTCATTATTGGAGCCTGTTTTCGCCACTATCTTAGGATTCGTTATCGCAACCGAACTGAGCTCGTTGCGGAAGAGCTGAAATTCATATATACTCGGGTTATTTGTCTGGGTCAGGTGAAGCCTGATCTTATCAGATGTGACGGCTTCAAAAGTAATATCCGCCTCTGCTTCCAGCTTACCGCCTCTAAAAGCGGTTATCCATTTCCCATCTTTCCAGTAATCAATGGTATAAGCATTGGTATAATTGGAAGCGGATACATACTGACTTACATATGCGCTGTTTACCGTAACCGGATTTTCAAAATTGAGCACCAGCTCCGCTTCCCCGTTACTGATATTTTTTGTAGCCCAACGGCTCGTCCGGTCACCATCCACAGCCTTGCCTGCGGCATACAGATCACTATACTCGTTGGTCCCGGTAACCGTTTTCGCAGTCACGGCCAGATTCGTCATAGAAGAAGTCACCAGTTGCTTCGGGATTCCTTCCATATCGATCTCGATGACCGTATCGTATACGTCCTGGGTAATATCCGACAGCCGTATGTAGGTCTTTTCAGCCGATAAGCTGTAAGTTACTTTCTCACCGGTACCGAGAATTTTCATATCTGTGATCTTATTTTCGAACCGGGGAATCATGATGTCGTTATAAAATTGAGTAGTCAGATGCAGATAAGCTTTTCCCTCCTTCGTCGTCATGCGTACACCGGTGGGGAGCTTCTGCATACAACTGCCCTTTGTACCATAAATACTGTCGGCGTGTATTTTCACCCACTCACCTGATTCTTTCAGGATATCCTCTGTCTCCTTAGGAACAGAGCCATCCCCTTTCGGCCCAATATTCAAAATCAGGTTACCGCCGTTGGAAGCGCACTGCACCAGCATATCCACTACCTGGTCTGCACTTTTCCAATTGTGATCATATTTGCTGAAGCCCCATGTATTATTCAGAGTCATACAACTCTCAACATATGAATCTGTCGCTGAGCTAACAACAGAGTTCTCCCTTACGTCAATATCTCCGATTCCGGTATCCCGTTTCAGTCGTTCATTCGTAATGACTCCGACATCCAACGTCCTAAGATATTTGTACAGTTCCTCCCCGTCTGCTTTCGTCCACCAACTCTCCCAGTCTCCGTCGAACCATAGCACCTTTGCTCCGTATATTTCCACCAGCTCTCTGAGCTGCGCCTTATAACGGCTTACAAAATCAGCCTTTTTGGCAGGATCGACGTTTTTTCCATAATTACTCTGGGAATCATCATGCCAGTCCATAACTGTTATATACGCGCACAGATCCACTCCCTGTTTTTGACATTCCTCTGACAGAGCCTTCAGGGGATCCTCCCCCTTGTATTCTCCAAAACCGGTAATCTTATAATCTTCGAATCCTTTGACCCCGGTATCGTACATATTAAATCCTTCATGATGTTTAGTTGTAAAAACGATATATTTATGACCGGCGGCTTTCGCCAGGCTTACGATCTTTTCCACATCGAATTGAACAGGGTTAAAGGGGCGGGCTGCGATTTCTTCATATTCCTCCCTTGATATGTTTTCATTGGACATGATCCATTCCGCCAGCTTATTTCCGCCAACCGATTTTTCTCCTTTATATTCTCCCTCCAGCTGTGAGAAGGCTCCGAAGTGAATAAACATACCGTATACATCGTTGCGCCACCAGCTCATACGGTCGGCTTTTTCTTCCTCCGACTCCGTGCCCGTGTAAGGGGAAAATACAAAGAAATCTATATTCATATCGGACTCATCCGAAAATACGAAGAAGACATCGTGTACCCCTTCCGGTGACTTTATTTGCGCATACTGTTCCCGGAATATGGTTTTGCTGCCTGAGGGCGTAAGCTCAATAGTTCCCAGCAGGTCACCGTCTGCGCTGTCTGCGTGGACCTCAATCTTTTTTCCTGCCTGGTCGGACCCGGCCGCCGCCATCATCATGATGGTTTTATAATAGCTGCCGTCTCCGAAATGTATATTCCGGTAGACCAGATAGTCGCCGACTCCCCATTCACCGCCTAACGACGAGTGGTCCGGGGCGTCCTCATTGGGGGCGGCCGTTTTCGTTATCTGAGCTTTCTGGTAATCCTTCGCCTCTATCACCGTGTCGGCGGGACGTTCCTCCACCGGCTGTTCCTGCTCTTCCCTGGCGATGTGATACACTTCGAAGGTCTCCAGACTGGCCGGCTTCGCATTGGAGCTGAGGGTTACTCTAATCTGGCTTCCTGTCACCGCAGAGTCCAGATCCAGTACCGCTTCCTCGCCTATGCCGGTTCCTTCTTTTAACGTCTTCCATTCACCGGCCGTATCGTTTTCCAGATATTCCAGTTTATAACCGCTGCAACGATATGCGTTCTCTCCGTTCCAAGGTGCGAACATTTCACGCATAATCACGCGGTTAAACTCTGTGGGCGCTCCCAATTTGACGGTCAGGCTCGGACTCTTGTCGCTGTCATTGGGCGCCCATCTGGTTCCCGTTTTCCCGTCAACGGCCTTGTCGCCGCCCAGACCGTTATAGCCTGTGCTTACCACAATCTCCTTACCTCTGGCCAGATCTTTCTCATTTCTTAAGATGGCCTCGATATTCTCTGCGCAAGCAACTGTGTCGCCGGATGCATTTTTCAGATTCGCGGTAATGCTTATTTTACCAGAGGCTACGTTGTCCGCTTCGATACTCCAGTTTCCTCCGTTGATCTGTGTTGTTTGAAAATTCTTCGTCCCGCCGCTTTCTTCCTGGATCTGTACCTCCACAGAAGCGGCTTCTCCCTCACAGGTTCCCGTGATTGTAAAGGGCGCCGTGTCATATACCGTGCAGCCTTTATTCGTGGATCCTGTGGCAGCGATTACTTCAGGGGCAGCGATGGTAATCGAGCTCACCGCCTTTGGTTCCTCCTGATAGAACAGCTGGAATTCATAGATACTGGATTTATTCCCATCAATGTGGAGACGCACTTGCGTTGTCCGGAAGGTGTCGAAGCTCGGATTTGTTTCTTTCGTTTCATTCGTTATCGCCTCCCCGGTGAAGGCTGTCTTCCATTCATCATTCTCCCAGTAGTCTATGGTGTAAGCATTAACACTGCTTCCATACTGCAGACACGGGTAAATATATGCGGAATTTACGGATACCTCTTGTTCAAAGGTCAGTATCAGGTTAGACGCAGTAGCGTTGTCTCTTGCCGCCCATCTGGTTATCTGGTCTCCATCCAATGCCTTCCCGACAGCACGCTCCGCATCGTATTCGCTATCCGCCGTGGCGGACGTCGGAATCACCTGTTTTTTCTCTGCTGCATCTGCGTCCGCCTGTAAAGGAACCGATTGTTCTGTTGCCGGCTGTTCCTCCGGCTCAGCGGCTCCCGCCTGCATTGGAACCGTTTGTTCCGTTGTCGGCTGTTCCTCCGGCTCAGCGGCTCCCGCCTGCATTGG
The DNA here is from genome assembly GCF_032380655.1 of Diplocloster hominis. Lineage (NCBI taxonomy): Bacteria > Bacillati > Bacillota > Clostridia > Lachnospirales > Lachnospiraceae > Diplocloster > Diplocloster hominis. Next base: position 90,788 of record NZ_JAWDIY010000003.1, read on the forward strand.
AACCGTTTGTTCCGTTGTCGGCTGTTCCTCCGGCTCAGCGGCTCCCGCCTGCACCGGAATACTGTTTAAGGTCAGTATAAGCGCAAAGGCCATTGCTATCACACGATAGTATCTCTTTTTCAATCCCATCCCTCCTGTTACTTTTTTTGCTTTTTACAATCTATCCTCCCGTACTTTATCCGGTATTCCATATTATCCGGTATCACTGGTTAGTTTTCTCATCTGTCCGTCAGCGTCTCCTTTCCCTGATATATTCCCTTGGGGAACTTCCGGTCATTCTCTTAAATGTACTGCTGAAATACTGGGCATTGTCATATCCGACCGCCTGCGATATCTCATATATCTTTAAGGAGGTGTTCTCCATAAGGGTTCTGGCTTTTTCCATTCTTTTCTTGGTAAGCGCTTCTATAAAAGTCTCACCGGTATACCGTTTGAACAGATAACTGAAATGGCTGATACTGACCGCCAGGTGGCTGCAGATCTCGTGCAGTGTGATTTCCGGGTCGTCATAGTGCGTATCAATATAATTGAGCGCCATCACCACCTGATGCTGATAGCACCCTTCCCGTTCCTGCTGAAGCACCTTTGCCGCATCCCGGCAGGCTTCCGACAGATGACGCTCCATAGCCGGCAGTGTCCGGTCTTCATAGATGGCGATCTGAATCATCTGCAGCTTGTGAAATAACTCCGGCTGGTCCAGTTTCAATTCCTGCAGAAAACCGGAAAGGGACAGCATCATATTCTGGACGTGCAGGATACATTCCTTTTTCGTCGGCTTCTGCTTTCGCAATTCGTCGGCGAATTCTTTGATCATTGTATCCAGATCGCCTGCCTGTCCTTCTTTGATCTTTGAAACCAAAGCGTCGCGCCATTGATTAATATTAAAAAATCGATCCGGGCAATTCCCTTTAAAGTCATCTGCCCTGTAAATCGTCTTATCACTATACAAGTAACTATATTCCAACATTTCCCGTATACTCTGTGTGGACGAGGGAAGTTCATTCAAAGAGGAGACGCTCACCCCGTTGCAGAAAATAACACTGATATTCAGATAACTTCTGATCGCGCGCTCCAGTTCACAGCAGATCCTCTTGGTCTTTAACTCCAGTTCCTGCTGGACCGCGGCGCCCAGCAGCAGACAGATATTACCATCTTTTTCCTGGAAAGCCAGCGCGTTTTCCTCTCTCTCCAGCACTTCTTCTGCAATATTCAGAATCGCAAAAAATCCCAGGTCTTTCTTATCGTGGAATGGGCTGCTTCGAAATGATGTTTCATCTCTTTCATCGATGATGGTCACTGAAAAACATTTGCCGTCCAAAGTGATTCCATATTTTCCCATCTGTTTTTGGATTTCCTGTTCCGCGAGCCATTCCGTCGTCATCCGGTTCAGAAATTTCGTGCGCATGATCCTTCTGCTGTTCATATATTCGCTGCGGATTTGCTTCATCTGACCGATCCTTTTATTTTCATAATCCAGCAATTTCTTGATCTTCAAAAGTGTCTCGGACAATTCATAGGCCGTCACCGGCTTCAGGATATACTCCATCACGTGGCTGCTGATCGCCTGCTTGGCGTATTCAAATTCATCATAACCGCTGATAATAACGCTTTTCATATGAGGATAATTCTCATATACAAACCTGGTCAGTTCGATTCCGTCTACTCTTGGCATGCAGATATCTGTGATCAGCAGATCCGGGGGCTGTCTTCGGATCTGCTCCTGCGCTTCCAGTCCGTCCTTGCAGATACCGACCAATTCAAAGCCCAGCTCTGCCCATTTGACATTCTCCCTCACGCAATCCCGGAAGATAATCTCATCGTCCGCCAATAATACCTGATACATTCTTCCTACCTCCCTTACATTCTACTGATTCAGTACCGGAAATTCTTTTATTATCTTCTTAGAAATATCCAAATTTTTATGATTATTGCCCGCCATACCATCGTAACAGTCCAGGTTTTCTATAAACACCAAAAATACTACGATTACTTTTAAATTTGTTTGCAATTCAGAACAGGAGCGGGCAGGTACTCCCTGCACCTGCCCACTCCTGCCCTTAACCATATCATTTCATTTCCATCATCCATCTTTTTCTCTTAAAGATCACCGTCGCAGCGGCCAGAAGTATTACCGCACAGGGTACTACCGGGGATTCGTCTCCTGTCTTGGCACCGGAAGCCTGTTGATCTCTTCCTGAATCCTGTGATCCGGACGAATTTCCCTGATTAGAGGAATTGTCTGCGTCCACTATGTCGGTGAAGGTCACTGCATACAGGGAATAGGCATCGGATTCAACCGTAATCATATCCGGATTGAAGTCCAGATCCCGAAGTTCTATCACCTGTTGATCGTGCAGCAAAAGCACAGTAAAGGTCCGTTCTACGCTGCTGCCGGGTTTCCAGTTATCCGGCACATGGAGTACCAGACGGATCGGCTCCGGCAGGGTTCGTATTTCTACCGGTTCTCTGCCTTCGATCTCTTTGTACAGATGGATATTCATAAATCCTGCTAACTGCTTTTGATTCAGGGCGTTTAAAAGCAGGCTGATATCCGCTGCCTGTGATTGGGAATCTGCCGGCGATATCCGTAAGGTCAGCGTAGCTTTTTTACCGGAAGCCACCAGCTTCATTTCCTCCTCTGTCAGTAGGGAATCCATCAGTTTTTGACTGAAATATGCCTTGATTTCCGGGACGTTTCCGGTTTGTTCCACCTTTATCTCTATATTCTTGTCTGCGGGATCCTCCGGCTTCTCATCGTCCGCCGGGGGCTGCGGCTTCTCATCGTCTGCCGGTTTTGTCAGCCCCGCGATCGCTTCCCGAAGTGCCTTCTCGGCCTGGTCTGCTTCCTCCTGGGTAACATTGCGGTACAGAATCTTTCTTGCCTGTTCCAGCGCATTCTGCAATGCCGTTACACTTTCGGAGGTATAGCCGGACAGATCCAGACTGTCTGCTTCCGATACTGCGGCTTCCAAAGCGGTCTTATCCACTTTTTTCACCAGATCCTTCACTGCCTGGCGAAGAGCCCGGACCATACCGTCCACTTTCACCTGAGTGATATACGTCTCTTTCATCATACCGTTTGCCTCTTTCAGAGTGAATTCCAGCACAGAGGTGTCCACATAACCTCCCAGGCTCAGCGCTTCTTCTGCTTCTTTTATCGCCTGCTCCAGTTCTGATTTGTCTCCCTTTTCTTTTTCCGCCAGACCGTCGATGGCAGCCTGAAGCTCCTGTAATACATCCTGAACTTCGGCGTTGCTGATGCCTTCTTTTCCAAGAGCGTTAAAAGCATTCTCTTTCGCCGCTGCGAATTCTTCCCATCCGGACAGATAATGTTCTTCCACATAGTCATCGAGAGTGTCGTACAGTTCCTGCAGGGCGGCTGTATCCGCAGGTTCCTCCTGGATCGGTTTAGTCAGGCGGAAGGAATATACTTCGATATAACTGCTGCTTGCGCCATTGTTTTTTCCATTCTGTGTCACGGAAATCGTATAGGTTTTTGAAGGGTCCAGACCCCCGAACCGATACAGTGGCACATCGGTCATACGCTGCGTATCATAGCAGTCAACCTGCTGTTCGCTGCCTTCTGCCGGATTTCCTTCCTCATCGCTTACGACAACCGCCGCGATCCCATGATCCGCGGCCTTTACACCGTACCATTCAACCGCCGTAGCTTTGCTGAAGGTATGGGATGCCTGTGCCCCGGCCCGTATCGTATCGCAGGATTCCGATCCGGAACGAACCGTCCAGCCTTCCCCGGTACGGGTAATCTCATCGGAGTTCCCTTTTATGATAACCACCTCTTCCAGAACAACGAGAGCCTCCCGTGCCGAATTCAGGTCTTCCGCCAGTTGATCCGCCTCTGCCTGGGTAATTGTCACGGAATTCAAGCCTTCTTTTGCTTTAGCTAACGCTTTTTGGAACAGATACCAGTTATCTTTTCCATATGGCTTCTTCTCTACTGCTTCCGCTTGTGTAACGGCATCCGTCAGCAAGTCTTTATTAATGATATCGTTCTGCGGATTGATCTGCACGGTGGACGTCACCCTCGTGTTCTGTTCGCCGGCCGCAGTGAATTCTACCTCTGCCTCCTGAGTAAAGGTCGCCGGAAGCCGGAATTCACAGGCCGCCTTTGTCCCCGGTGCTTTTACCTGCATCTGCATAAGGAACTGTTCTCCCGCTTTTGCGGTAAGAACTGTCTGTCCGTCCGCGGCCACTCCTGAGGCAGTCGCGTGTATTTTGCCGCTTTCCTTGTCATAGCGGACAGAGAAGGCCTGATCCTGCGCTGCCGGATTCGCTGTCACGGCCGGCAGCGACAGCCCTTCCGCGAGAATCCAGGTATCATACATCGCCGCTTCCTGGGCATCTGTGATAAACAGGATCTGCAGCGCTTTATTGGTAATATCTTCGGGAAGCGTATAACCTTCCCTGGATTCAAAATACAGTTTCCCGGAAGACAGCGTGAATGCCTCTTCTTTCCTGTCAATCAGTTGAAAACCATCGGAAATGTCATACAGCGCATAGACTGCTTTCAAGTCTTTGGACCCGCCTTTGTTTTCCAGCGGTACTTTTATGTTTACCGTCTCTCCCCCCTGGAGATTCAGTGCTTCGTTTCCGTTTCCATAGGTGATCTCTGCGGGCGACGCATATACACCCAGTCCGCTTCCCTTATACTCTGTTACCCGGAACGCATCGACAATGAAATACCTGCCGGATACCTTCTGCCCTTTTAACGTATAATTTCCGTCCGGCAGAAGAGGAGACGTATATACGGTCTGCTGGTACATCCGGGAAGCTGCCGTACAGCTGATCGTCTTTTCCTCTACAGTTTCCCCGGTGTCCTTATTGATCAGGGTCATCTTCACATCTCCCTGATCCGTATATTTTCTGCTGATCATCTCAATCTGATTTCCCGTAAAATCCACTTGGAACCAGGCGCTATTCGCGTTTTGTGTATCCGGGAAGGCACAGATCGTATTATTCTGGTCGTTTCCTTTCCGATTGTCAAAGTACCATGCATTCTGCGTGTAGAGATCGGTGGATACCGCGGTACTGTAGGTCACAGCGGAATCATCGCAGTCCAGAACGGTACTCTCCACCAGAGGTTTATAATAACTCATCTGCCGGATCCGGTTGGTCCGGTGGATATCCAGGATTACCATCGATCCGTCTTCGATCTTATTGAGTTCCACAAAGAAGGATGGCTTTTCCCCCAGGTTCACTCCATTGACCGCTTTTACGATATCCCGCTCCCGGAATCCCAGCGCATAGGCTTCGCTGTCCGCAGGCACTTTTTCAAAATACACACCGTTATAACCATCGGACGCCGTGGAGGATATGATATTATCATCCACTCCCGTTACCGTGGCGCCCTTCCACGCTTCCCGCTGAAGCACGTCGGAAGAGCCTGAGCCAGAACTGGTCTTGGCATAGATCGGAGCCTTACATGCACAGCCGGGTTTGCCGAACTGATCCATCGGGAAATTTTGAAATCCTATCTTCTCCATGCCTTCCTGGTTGGTTACCGTGTAGTCATTTCCGCGCGGATTATAAAACTGAGGATTCACTCCCACTAACGCGTTGGCGTCATAATTATTTTCCGCCTTGTTTGCATGAAACCAGTTGGGCAGGTTGATCTTCGATTCGAAATCGAAATACCAGTTTTTATCTACCTGATAGTTGGCTTTTTTAAACCGGCTCTCATCCACACTGGCAAAACCAAACGGTGTGGTATTCGCTACGATATTTCCGTAAATCTCGTCATTGGCCTCGGTGTAAGATACGTGAATCTGGAACTGTCCGTCCAGAATAATATTATTATATACCTTCCGGTTGAATCCTTCCCTTAATTTAACACCGAGTCCCAGACACAGGTTATTATAGATCTCATAGTTGCTGGAGCCGTCATCCAGGTCGATTCCCCAAGTGTGAGCCGCATCCGCGTTGTGCTGAAAACGGTTATCATGGATTTTCGTCGTCTGATAGCAGTCCAGCAGAGCCAGATCGTAGGACTGTCCGTCCTTCTCGTAATGGCGGATCAGTTCTCCGCTCTGACCTCCTGCATTGTAATTAGGTACCGACCAGAACCGGTCCCTTCCCCAGGAGTTGAACGGGCCATGGTCCGTAGTTTCTAACTGCGCGTTAAATATATCGTTATACGCGATGTCATGTCCGCCGAAAGTACCGTCGTTCACATTAATGCAGGACCGGGCGCTTTTATGTATGGTATTGTGAAGGATCTGAATTCTGCTGCTGACGGATAAGTTCACGCCGCAGGACTGTTTTTCGAAGATCCCCATGTTCTCCATATGGTTATTGGTAATCTTAATGTCCCGCGGATAGTCCTCGCCCGCCGGCCCTGTCTGATCCGGATGATCCACCGTCGTCTTATGAACGGACAGGTCCGGATACAGCGCATGCTGCCAGAAGGATGGTTCATAGACGGAGGAGGCATCGCCCACTACCTGAACAGCGGTCGCGCCGATGTCGATGAATTCATTGTTGTTAACCACATTGGAATCGTTATAGCCGTAGAAGAAGATTCCGTTTCCCCCCATATCGAGAAAGGAGGAGTTCTCCACCCGGATCTGTTTGCCATTCTCCACATAGACGGCTCCTGCTCTCACCACACACCAGTCTCCGCGCAGCAGCGGAATGTACTCTTTAGCCGGTTCATCCACGGTGAACATAGAACGTTTGGTACCGAAATAGGTAAAGCCGCTCAGTGTGATATTTTCCACAGGAGCGGAAGCGTTTTCTCCGGTAATCCGGACCAGTTCTGTGTGAACCGATGCCTCCAGTTTTACCTGATTCAGATCCATACCTTCTTCCGGATAGAAATACAGCTTGCCAGCAGCATTGTCATAGAACCATTCGTTGGGAGCATCCAGTTCTTCGAACACATTTTCCACAACCACGGCATCCTTCATACCGTTTCCCCGGTTATTGTCACCGACCCACCGGTAATCCAGACCCAGTGCGTTAGCAGAGTTTTTACCGGTGATGATGTAATCATTTCCTCCCCAGCCGTTGCTGTGGATCGCCCGCAGGTAACCCCCGGCCGGATTCATGTAGCCGGCGGAACGGTTTTTGATCTCGGCCTTCGTGGCAGCGCCTTCCAGAGGCAGCACACCGGGCCTGCGGTTGGGATAACGGCAGAGTACCTGCTCTTCTTTGTCCGCGAATAGCTGGTCGATCCCCAGATTTTTTTCTGTCTGGGCTACTTTAATTTTTGTGTTTCCCTCATAATCCGACCAGGTCAGGCCGGTCAGGGGCTTTGCCCCGCTCAGGGTAACCTGCTCGTTTTCATAGTTTTGGATCGTCAGTCCGGAATCCTGCTTGTCCAGTTCCAGAGTGTCTTCCAGGAAATAGTCCCCGCCCCGCACATAGATGGTCGGTTTGTCCGCACTGGATGTTCTGGATACCGCCACCGCTTTGGCCAGGGTCTGATAGGGTTTTCCGATGGTTCCGTCTCCCCCTGCGTCATTCCCGTCCGCCGCCACATACAGCGCGTTACCTGCATTTTTGTTTCCTGCTGCAAATGCGGTCTGCCCGGCCGTGACGCCCGGCAGGCCGGTGAGCAGCATCGCGGCCGCCAGGACAGCGGTCACAGCTTTTGTACTTAGACTTTTTCTCTTCATATAATCTCCCTTTCCTTTTCATGGTACTTACATGGTATTCTATATTGTTTCGTTTTTGTTTTCTTTTGCTATCTTCCTGAAAATGTTTCAAATTTTCTGATATTCTATACATCTTAGCAGTTGGAAAAGAAATCATACATTAAATATTCTACGATTTTATGTAATATAATACGATTTTAACTTTTTTTCGACCGTGAAGATGTACTGACCATAAGTACCAGTGAACCTGCCATTAGAATCAGGAATACAGACACTGGAGCATTGTCGCCCGTACGAACTGCAGCCAGAACCGTGTCCTTTGCTTCCCCGGCTGAGGTGCCTTCTCCTGCCGATTCTCCTTTTCCCGCCGGTTTCCCATCCGGTTCCGGCCGGGAGGATTCTTCTCCTGACAGGTCCTTGTCCCCCGGTGTCTGGGCAGCAGCTATCGTCAGTGTCCCGTTTTGAACCGCGCACGTATAGTTTTCGGAGACTGCCCGCGCCGTAATCGGATAGCTGCCGGCGGGAGACTTCGCATCGGCGTCCACCACAAAAGTAACGGTAACAGCTTCGGCTGTATCCCCGTTTACCAGACCTTCGATGTGATACGGGAAGTGGCCCGGAACATCCTCCCCGCAGCCGATGGTATCATTTCCAATCACGATGAGCGCAGGCCTTCTGCTCACCCGCAGTACCCCCGGCTCGATCTCCGCCTGATAATTCGCAGATTCGGCGGTTCCGGTAATCTTATATTCTCCCACCGCTGACGACAGGTCCGCGCCGCATGCAAGCGAAACTCCCAACGCCTCATCGGAATCGCCTCCCACCAATGAATTTTCCGGAACTGTAAAAACGAATTCCGGATTCTCATCACCATAGATCCGTTCCGCGTCGGACACCCTTACCGTAATATTTTTCTTTTGGACCGTGATGTCCGCGGTTCCCCGAACCGTCTCATAATTATTCTGATCCTCAGGGACATACAGGACCTCATATCCATCGTTTCCCGCGGAGGGAAGCCGGCTTTCTTCCGTCCAGTAAAAGCCGCCGCCTTCCAGTTCTATTCCGTCACAAAATCCCTTTCCTTCGATGTGGGATTCCTTCAGCCTCTGGCCATAGGTAAGAACACTGCCGGTTGCGTTCAGAATCTCTGGCTGAGCCGGATTCACGTCGAGAGGGATGACCGCATTATAACCTGCGTATGCGCTGTTCTCTTCGGGAGTATAGACCGCCGTATAACCGGTATTGGCCACACAGGGCTTTTCCTCCGGATTTACCCAGGACCAGGTTCCCCCGTCCGCCTCCGGAAACGGTATCTGCGCCAAGGTTTTGGCCGGACTATATACGAACGGTTCCAGCGCGGGAATTTCCGGTATTACTTTTATAACCGCTATGGCATAATAACCGTTAATTTCACGAACCCCGGTACTTTGCACATTCATCTGATCTCCTGCCGACGCGGAATCCGTTACATCTGTCAGACTTACTCCGTCATCAGTCGGGGCCATATGGAACAGCCGGATTTTTGAGTAATCATAGCTGTTTGGCGCCGCAAAGGAAAGGATCACCGTCTGCGAAGGGTCGGTAAGATCACAGGGAACGTCTCCGGACAGGGCCGAGATCCTAAACAGGGTAAACTGCTCTCCGCCTCCGATCTCATACATGGCTTCCGACAGCGCGTCATATTCTGTCCCACTCTCTACCTTCTCCGTCGTAAATACCACATGTTCCGGAAGATAAGCGTTCGCATCGATCAGCCGGTTTCCGTTCTCTTCCTCCAGTGTCCTCGGGGAAAAGATAAATTCAGCAGTATACGTGCTTTTCAGATATCCTTCCGGCAGTGACGAGGACTCAATGGATAAGGTTTTACCGTTCAGAACCTCTCTGGAGATCCGATCCCCGGCCTTATATTTGTGGTCATCCAGAATGAGAACCGCCTCCGTACAGGGAGTGCCGTCGGTATATTCCGCCCCTTCTATCTGAACAAACGCACAAGAGGCCGGTATATCTGAAATATCTATTTGTGTTGTCCCTTGTGCAGGATGGTAAGTCTGCACATCCCCGATCCCGATTCCTGTTCTGTCGAGATAGAGGAGCTTTAACGCGCTCAAAACCGGTTCCTTTTCCACGCAATCAGACGTAAATGCTTTAATCATGGCATTACCCATCTCAAAACTCGAGTAATAACCGTTTTCATTTAACTTCTGTGTATCCGTCAGATCGATCCAGTTACTGTTCAGTCTCAGAAAGCTTTCCCCGGGATTCGCTACAGCGACATCCTCTACCCCGTTCGTCTCGTCTATATATCCTAATTCAACCGGGAAATAATAGCCGTCAACGCCGTGGATCGTCTCCACTACGGCAAAACGATCCCCTTTTTCTAACAGGATCTCTTCACCCAGTTCTATCGTATGGTATCCCCCATATGGAATCGTAACGTTTTTTTCACACAGCAGGTTATCCGGCCCGCAGTTTTGAAGCGTGTCCTCGTCCCCCAGCCGGTAGATCTGTACCTGTACCTGGGAACCTGGGTTGATCGTGAAAGCGGATACCGCTTTTAACAGCTCGTTTCCCTCCGCACGAAAAACATTTGCGATAGAAGCCGGGTTTTCTCCCCAAGGCAGGTATTTCACAGCACTCTTAAGGCCCAGTAAGTCGTATTGGTAATTATGATCATACCGGTATCTTCTGTCCGCCGGAAGATCCAGCTGATAACTGGTAAAACCGCAGACGGAGCGGTCGTAATAAGACAGATAAAAATAACCGTGATCCCCCCAGCCTGAGCCCCAGCTGTTTTTGACCAGCCAGGCGCCGTTATCCTCCGGCAGCCGGTCCGGATTTGCCGCGAATTTTTCTTTTGGATAATCATCATCCCAGCCCACGATGGAGACGTCGTGATTGGACGGCTCATAGTTATAGGTAAATTGGGACTGATTGTCGGCGGTGATGTAGGTTCTGTCACCTGTTTCACCCGGCTGGCTCTGATCCGCATAGTAGGATATCCCGATCACGCCGTGTTCCATCAGCGCCTGTTTTACCGCCAACGCCGCATTTGCGTTGAACCGATAGTTCTGCCCGCCTTCTCCATCGTCGGTGAATTCTGCCGTTCCCGGCAGAAAATCCGCGTTCTGCAGATGAGCGAAGGAATCATACCTCATCTCCTCCGCCACGCTCCAGTCAGCGTTGGAATCCCCCAGATAGGGAACGTTATCTTCATTCTCTATCCCGGACCAGGCGGACAGAACTCCCGTGGCCAGTTCCCGGTTTCCGCCGAATGCCAGTGGATTCTGTCCGTTGATTACTTTTTTTCCTTCCTTTTTCCCATCCGGCGTAACCGCCTCCGGCTGGTAAGCGAACCATGCCAGATGCCGTTCGGAGTAGTCAGGCTGTGCTGCCGTTGCCGTCCCCTGGCCGTTCTGCTGTTTTAAGGTGTTTCCCTCCATAGAGGAAAGCGCTCCAAAAGCCCAGCATGTACCCCATGGATCCTGGTTTTTTACCGTGGTGGTGCTTCCCCTGTTGTCGTCGTCGATTCCATATTTCACCGGCAGAGACACCCGGCTTCTGAACAGCCTGGCCCCTTTCCCGTTTAAGCTAAAATAGGAGTCCTCTATCGCTGTCGGAATGTGTCCTGTCCGGTAACGCACCGGCTCCATGCTCTGCTGCATTCCGTCTGTGGAACCAGGCTGTGCGCTGACTTTACCCACGCCTCCCGACATGATCATGACAGCCACGAGAAGAAAAACTGTGAGGCGTCTTAATAACGTTTTTTTCATAACATTTCCCCCTGATTTTCGTAGATATATTTGACCCATTTTAAGATCGTCATTCCTATTTTAACCTTCCGGGAGATAACTTTCTTTTAATATTTTCCGGTAAAATTGTAAATTCTTCTGCAATACGCCTTCATTTATATAATTAACGGATTTTTTCGGACTTTTTGCTTCGCCGGAATCCTCTCTTACCGAACAGAAAAAGGCGCTTTACACAGCCGCCTTTTTCCGTCTTATTACGATAAGCTTACCTTTAATCCAGCCGTTTTGTTACTCTTGGTTGCCTTTGGCCCTTTTGTTTTTCCACAGCACCGCGCCGCCCAGAACGATGGTCATCACTGCAGCGGCTGCTACCAGGAGAAATCCCGTGTTTTCTACCGATGTTTGGGCTGCTGATATTTGTCCTGATGACGCCTGATCTGCTGTTGTCTGATCTGCCGCCTGATCTGCCGACGCATCTGTGGAAGCCTGACCAGTCGTACCGGTATCCTTCATGGCTACCGATGTCTTCTCTGAAGAATTCTTGGCCGTCGTCAAGGATTCTTCCGTATTTCCTGTTACTTTTCCTTTCCCTGGATCCGGCTCTGTCCGTTCATTTTGTCCCGTTTCCTGTGTGTCCTGCCGCTTCGCGGTATTCTGCCCGGACGTTTCGCCGGTGGAGGAATCCGGCTCTGTAGAATCCTTCCGTTCTGCCAAAGCTTCGTTGTCCGGTTGTGTTGGCTGTTGTGTTGGCGGCTCTTGGGATTCACTTTTCACCGAGATCAGTCCGCCGAGCGCCTTCTCGATATCCGCAGCCGCCCCGGCGATCTGCTCTTTCCCGGCATCCCCGTTCTCAGCGATTAACTCTCCCTGCGCGCAGGCTGCCTCCAGTACTGCGAAGCTCTCCGGCGTGTAATGGGCCGAACGGTACAGCATTGCCTTCTGCAGCGCCCGGAGCAGGACTTCTTTATCTTCTCTGACCCGTACCCTTGCGTTTGCTCCGGTTAGTGTGCGTACGGCCTCGTCGATCTGATCCTGGGTTGCTCCCTGCTGTTCACTTATGGCTTGGGCCGCCTCCAGCGCTTCCTTCAGTCCTTTGATCGTGGACGGCATAAATTGGTCCTCATGGGCCAGGACAAATTCCGTTTTCTTCATAGCGTTGGTGAGTGAACTTACATCCGCAGGAGCCGGTACTCTAACCAGCTGTCCGTAAGCTTCCTGCAGCGCCCGGTACGCCTCCTGGATCTGCGCCGCTTCCGAATCGTCATTTAACGTTTCCGCCTGCGCCAATGCGTCACTCAATGTTCCGTAGGACTCCGGTGTGTACGCCTCCGCTTTCAAACCGGCCAATATCCCGGCCAGCTCCCCGACATCCGTCCGGTCAACGATCTCTTTCAGATTGACGATCGCCTGGAGCAGGTCATCCGCCGCTTTTGCCACTTCTGCAGCCGTCGCATCGGATTTATCATAGATCCGGCCCGCCTCGGCAAGAGCCAGATCCAGGTCTTCGAGTTTTCCTGGCCGCAGATTTGTCCGGTCTACCGCTTCCGCTCTGGCGATCAGTTCCTCCAGTTCCTTCTTATCCGCAGACGCCGGTATCTCGTCGAGAGCCAGCCTGGCTTCCAGCAGCCGGTTATATTGCTGGTTTATGGCGCTTTGATCCGCATTCCCGTCATCCAGTATCTTCCTTACGTCCTCCAAGACCGGAGCAAACTGCGCCCAGCTTTCCGCCGTAAACGCGGCCTCCTCCAACCCGTCACACTCCGCAATCAGTCCGATTAACTCAGCCGGGTCGCCTTTCTTTTTAAGCCCTTCATATGCCTGCTCTAACACGTCCAGCGCCTCATTAACCTGCGCCTGGGTAATATCCGTATCTTCAAGCCGGGCCTTTGCGGTCTCTCTTGCTGCCCGGAACGCCTCCCAGCTTAAGGGCGTATAAGTTCCGTCATCCTCAAGCGGCTCATAGCGCTCACACGCTTCCCTGAGAGCGGCTTTGTCTATCCTGTTAAATACACGGAACGCGTCAACATCGATTCTTCTTTTGCCCGCGGTGCCTTTCGATGTGATGAGGATCGTATGCTCGCCCTGCTTCAAATTGTGGTTTGAATAGGCGGTAAATTTATACTGTCCTGCACCGTTCACACGGATCTCCGGTTCCACTTCCTCCCCGTCGATCGTTACACTGAAGCCGCCCAGATGTCCTCCTGCGGAAGTAACGAATTCGATACCGGTTCCATTGAATGTGAGGCTGGCGTTATCACCGCTGTTTGCACAGTAGGTAATGGTTCCATTCTCATGTTTTGAGTCATTCCATGTCGTCCAGGTTCCCTTATAGCTAATTCTGCCATCCCGGTCATCGACGGTCTCTGTCTGCTCCTTGTCCGACAGCTGCGCGTACGCCTTTTTGAGCGTTTCTTTCATACTATTGATCTCATCCTGCGAGCAGGTGAAGCTTTGCAGAAGCGTATCTGCGCTCTCCATGGCGTTTTGGAAATTTTCCCACCTTTCCCGGGAATACTTACCATCGCTGTTTTCGATACCCTGATAGGATTCATAGAGTTTCCGAAGTTCTTTTCTGTCCGTATCGGGCATTTTTACATTTATAACATTGAAGGCATCCACATCAAATCTGGTCCTTCCGTTGATATTCAGGGAAGTCAGCGTGATCGTGTGTTCCCCGGGAATCAGATCATATTTGGAAAACGCCAGATATTGGTTTTGGGAGCCCGTATTCATATTTACGGAAGGGACTGCCACCTCCCCGTCAATGTCTACCCCGAAACCGCCCAGGTGTCCGCCCTGTGTACTTATGAACTCGATTCCGGTTCCGGTAAATGTAAGACTTACCGCATTACCCGCGGCACTGCTGTGCGTGATGGTTCCATTCATATGCTTGGCCTCATTCCATTCGGCCCAGTTACCCTTCACATATTGGATCCTGCCGTCCCGGTCGTCGATATTGACAACTTCCGAAACAGGCAGTTCCATCATAAGATCTATACTCCCTGTGGAGCCGGACCCATCCAAACAGAATGCGGTCGCTCTCACCTTACCGCCTCCTATGGCAGTCACCATGCCGTTGGCGTCAATGGAAGCGGTATATTTTATATCCTGTCCTTCTTGCAGCGTTTCCAGTGACCAACGGTATTTCGCATTTTCGGATGCGGATACGGCCGTCAGCTGAACTGTCTCCCCGGCTGCCGTAAGGACGTTTTTATTGTTTTCTGCGGTTACCTTAACCTGCGATTTTTCCGGCCGGTTCACCGGTTCCATTGCCAGCAAAGCCTCGGATATCTCCGCCGCCTCCCCGCTGTTCAGGGCGGCTCTCAATGCCTCTTTACTGGTATTCGTATATTTCCCTTCCAGTTTCTCCTGCGCTTCCTTCTGCAGCTTCTCGAGTGTTAAAGCTGCCCTGTTAACCTGAAAACGGCTGTCTGTTGACAGTTTCACTCCCTCGCCCTTATAGAGGACACGGGGAGTTTCTCCGGTAGGAGAATCTATAATGCAGTCCGTCAGCTCACCATCCTGCCACCGGAAACTCAACTGATAGCCGCCTCTGGCCCGCATTCCTTTTATGGCGCCGTTTTTCCACTGGGATGGTATATATTCCATCAGGTTGATTTCCCCGAACCGGCTGTCCAGTATGGTCTCGCCCACATAATTGGCCAAAGGTCCGTATAGAAGCGCGCTGCTGATGGAAGGATCAGATCTGGCATAGGACAGATCCGTCAGCCCGGCCCGTACTCCCATTACCATTTTATCCGGATGTCTGCCCGCTCCTACGGAAAACAGCCGATCAGCTTCCTTCTGAAGCGCGTAGTATACTTCAGGGGTGTCCGCCTCATTGAATGTACTGTGGTTCAGGAACAGCGCCAGAAGGTGGGAAGCATGCCGGTGATTCGGATCACCTATGGAATATTCATTATAAAATTCTTTCAGCCTTCCGGTATCCTGGTCGATATACATTTCCAATGGAACCATCTTCTCGCTGGCCTGTTTCACCCGCTCCAGCAGCGCAGTATCGTAAGATACCCCTTCTTCCTGCAGCACCTTGGCGCCATTTTGCATCATGCGGAACAGGTTCTGATAGACCCCCACGTCACAGGCCGTACTGATATCAAAGGAAGCCCTTCCTCCGCTGAAACTAAACCAGTGCTCCGGTGATCCGGACGGAGCGATCACCAGGTAATCCTTCAGTTCCCCGTAGACGCCCTCCACGCTCGTAAGCGTACTCAGCGCGAATCTGGCGGCGCCTTCCATAATCGGATAATATTTCTTCAAAAGTTCCGTATCCTGCGTATAGTCATATTTGTCATACAAGGTATCCATCAGCCAGATACCGTCGGCTATCCAGGAGCTGTATTGGGGATCATCTCCCCACATCCCGGTCTGCGCCCAGATATCGGTAGAATGAGCCGCCATCCAGGAGCCCGGTTCCGCGCCGTAGGTTTGTTCCGCGGTTTTCCCGCCGTTTGAAGCGTTGGACACACTGGTGAGAAGTTTGTATAGACCGTCTGCCGTATCCGACAGATTCCCCGCCCCCTTTATGGCCTGCATTTTTTCTACATTTTCATTTAAAAAGAACGCGCCGTTGTTGGGCGGACTCCACGTGGAGCTCCAGATTCCCAGGAGATTGGCCGGAACCCTGGAATTCTCCCGTTCACTGCACAGGCTGAAATAACGTCCGTATTGGTAATAGCGCGCGTAGTCAAAGGGCGTGGACTGCCCTCCGGACGTCTTAACAATCGGATCCCCCTCCAGGTCAATCCACATTCTGCGGTACAGAGGCCGGAAATCCTGCTGGTGCCGTTCTAAGAGTTCATCATAGCTTTTCTGCGACGCCGCGTCCAGCGTCTGACGCACAACCCCGGCATAGTCCACGCCGCTGTTGGACGGATCCGTATTCGCGTCTTTGAAGCTGGTCTCACAGGTGTAGATCAGTACAATCTCTCCGGCTCCCGTCACCTTGAGAGAGTTTCCGTCCGCCCGGACCGTTCCGTCGTTTTTCGGCAGCAGCACCTTTACCCTGGCTTCGAAAAGAGTTCCCCGGCCGGCATCCCAGGTACCGTATACGCCATTGGTCACTCTCATGTCGTAGGGGGCGCGGCCGTTCATCACCACTTCATTTCTGTCCGCATCCACCGTTACTTTGTTCTCCGACGCCTTTCCCAGCATCGCAGAGGGGAGTTCGAATGTAACCGACATGTTCATGGCCTCCGATGCGCTGCTTGCGATCCGGGTGACCATTACATTGTCCGGATTACTGATAAAGGATTGACGGGTATAAGTGGCAGTACCCTTCTGAAAGGTAATGTCCGAAGTAGCCCCGTCCATATTCAGTATCCTCTGATAGCCGGAAGTCCCTGAGGTCAGATCCGGGAAGGAGAGCTTCATCCTGCCCATAGACAAAAAGCTGGCCTGCGATGTGGAGGATGCGTTCCATATCTTTTTGGAAAGACCGTCCACCTGTTTCATAAGATTTAACCGTTCCTGATCGCTGATTCCTTCTCGGTATGCCGAAACCAGAACTTCTTTTAACTGCCGGTATGCTTCTTTCCGGGTTTCCTGGGTGTTTCCGTATCCTCCATAGCAGGAGGCATCCCCCTTCCAAAGATCTTCTTTATATTTCGGATCTCCCGACCAAAAGGTGGAATGGTTCAGCGGAAAGATGTCTTCCGCGATCCCGCCGTTTTCCTTTGCGGCAAATATCCCATTCCCCATGGGAGTTCCGCCGGAACCTTCCGGATTTCCTTCCGGGTTCCCCATATTAATTTTTAGTTTGTTCCATTCCTCGGTCCCGTCCGTGGCGGAGGCGGACATATCAAATGAGCTTTTTTGCCCCTGTGCCGCTGCTTTTAATGGCATAGCCGGGAATAGTCCTGCCAGCAGACAGAGCGTTAAGCCCGCTGCCGCCAGTTTTTTACCGTTCTTCCATCTCCATTTTCTTATCATTCTTCCCTCTCCTATGGCATAATTTCTCTTCCCTTTTCTCAATACTCCAATCTAAATCAGGCACTTATTCTTGTGTTTTATAGGTGTCTGATATTAATTCATTTTTGAAATAAGGTATAAGGAAAAAGGGCGGCCCAAATTACTGCTATTTTTCACATTTTGGGCCACCCTCTGTTAGGAGACTTTATGTATCGCTATTTACCGGTTTGGCTTCTTTTAACCCGATCGCGGACAAATACGCCTGCCCCCGCCAGGCCGGCCAGCATAAGAATCAGAATAAACGCGCCGGTCGGACTGTCATCCCCGGTTTGAGGGGTTTGACTTACCGAATTACCGCCGGAACTGTTCTGTCCGGAATCGTCCGAACCGTTCTTGTCCCCGGAACTCTGGTTATTATTCGAATTCTGATTATTCGAATTCTGGTCGTCCTTATTCTGGTCATCTTTGTTCTGGTCATCTTCTCCCGGCTTGGCCGGGTCTTTTTCCTTCAGTCCGCCCAGGGCGTCGGTCAGTCTTTTGACGGCCTCTTCCACCCTGGCGAATCCTGATGTCTTGTCATGAAAGACCACCTGGCCGAATTCCACAGCGCCTTTCAGAACATCCGCAGTATCCTGTGTGTATTTGGACAAATCCTTATCTCCCGCTTCCCGCAGCAGCTCCTGAAGCTTTGACTTATCCGGTTTGACTCCGATCTTCTCGATCGCTTCGCTTAAACGGACACACCGCTCATTGACCGTCTGCTGTGTGGCATTGTCGTCGCCCATACAGGCCAGCGCTTCCTCTAAAGCCGCTTCCAGTTCAGCCTTCGCCTCTTTCACGGCTTCTGTATATTCAGGTCTCTTTTGCAGCGCTTGCGCCTGCCCTATGAGTTCTTCCAACTTTTGCTTATCTGCGGTTACCCGGTCATCCACGACCTTCACATTCACGGATCCGCTTACTCCGTTACCTGCCGTGGCGGTTACCTTACCTTCACCGGGTTCCTTCGGTATCAACATACCGTTCTTCACATCCGCAATGTTTGCCGGTTCTACCTTCCACGTGAGGGAAGGATCCGCCGCATCAGCCGGAAGAACCGTTACCTGAAGCTTCATCCCCTGCGTCCTACTCATAGGCACTTCATACAGCTCCCGGTCAAACCGGATGTCGGTCACCGGTTTCTGCAGGTTCAGATTCAATTCGTAGGTTCGGCTGTTAACGCCGTTCTCCGCGGTTACGATCAGTTTCGCAGGCGTCCCCGGCAGGCCGGATTGAATCAGGGTCACGGAAGCGTTGTTATCCACCTCCGCACGGATCTCAGGCGTTTCCCGCTCTGTCTGCACCGCGTATTGCAGCGTTTCATTGGCAAAATTCGGAACAGGATTTCCGTCAACCAGTATGTTCTGCACGTTAAAGTCATCGTAAGACTCCACCAGCTTTTCATATGCGCTCATTTCCGTGATACCCAGATATTTTCCGGACTGCGCCTCCATCTTAATCCGGATCGCATAGGTTTCCACCGTGTCAAAAGTAAAGTGGGCCGTATCATTTTCTGGAATTGCATCCGGTCCGGTCAGATTTTCCACGTTTGCCCAGTTGGCGTCGTCGTTCAGCATATGATCGGAAGGAACCACTTTTGCCGTGGCCTCGTCCATGGGCGTCTCCACCGTATCTGTCACCAGGTACTGGATCTCATAGGATTCCGGGAATTCGGTTCCGCCGCTGTCCCGGTAAAAATCGATATCCAGATTATCCACAAATTTTTTCTGAGGCGTGTCCTTGCCCATGATCACGGCTACCCAGTCCCCGCCGCGGGCGGGTGATACGTAATTCGTCCACCGGTTTACCGGATCATTACCATAACTGACCAAATTATCGTTGATGGCGTCGATCCGGTCGTTCCCCATGGGATGGGAGTTTGTATAAGACGCCACAGCTCTCGGCCAATAGTATCCCTGCAGGTAGCCAAGCAGATTATCTCCGGCGGCCGTGTCAGCTGAGACTCGGACCTGAATGCAGGTCCGCAGCGTACCACCGTCTCTGGTCTGCGCATCACCGACTGTTCCGAACACCGTAAAAGTCTGTTCTTCTTTTAACAGTTCTCTGTCATAAGCATCCCAGGTTACATCCACGTCATCCGTAGTCCCGTCACTATAATATAATCTTGCCTTCGCCGGCAGAGCCGGCGCCGTTCCAAGCGGGGTAGCGGCGGAAAAGTTCTGAACCCCCAGCAAGCCGTTGACGATTACTTTCGCTTCAGGCCTTTTTCCCTGCCGGTCCACCGTACCGGATACGATAAATTCTCCATACTGCGCATACTGCTCTTCCTTGATCTCGTCCCAGACTACATCCACATATTTTGTGAATCCGTTATCGAATGTGGCGCGGATACGATCCGGCAGAACCGGTTTCTCCCCTTTCTTTGTCTCTACCTGGACTGCTTCATAGGAAGTGATGATCTGCGGTTCCGGGTTCACGGCGATGTCGATGGTAATCGGCGAGGATTCCACCGTAGTCCCCTGGTAGGTCACGGATACTTTAATCTCCACGGCTCCCGCCTGGTAGGCATAGAATCTGCCGTTGATCACTTCTCCCTCTCCGGTAACGTTGGTCACCGTATAACGGATCTCATCCAGAGTTCCGGCTGCGACTGGTTCGCCGTCCTCCAGCAGGGCTTTTATAGTAAGAACTCCGGTTTCATTTTCTTTGATCTGTTCCGTTTCCAGGGACAGTTCCGCCGATTTAAGAAGCGGCGGCAGCTCGGTATAGGTAATATAATATGCTTTTTTCGTGACATTATCTTCTGCGGTAACTTCCACAACAGCCGTCCCGTTCTTATCGTCCGCCTGGACGATCAGCAGGCTCGCGTTGCTTCCCTCCGGCAGGCTGGCGCTTACCTGCGGGATCGGCTGCGCATAAGTCAGCTCCATCGTATAAGCCGACCGCTCCGGATCAAACCCGTCTAACGCCTCGCCGTCAACCGTGATACTCTCAAGCGTGACATCGGTATCCGGTATCACACTTGGCGTCTTGGCCGGAGCGAATACTTCGATCTCCGATACGCCGCTGTTTGCCTTTGTCGTGTTATAGATATGCAGCCGGATCTCCTTCGCCTGGACCGGATCGAAGGCTATGGTGTTCTTTGTAAATCCCTCGGTTCCGAAATCAGCACGGTTTACTTTATCCTGGTTTGCCACCTGCGTCCAGGCACCCTGTTCATTCTTATACTCTACCACAGCCCGTTCCGGAATCACTGTGTCATAGGAGGTAAAGAAATAAACGTCCATGGAGCTGATCTCATAGGTATCGTCAAACTCGATCGCGATCCAGTCGTCGCCGACAGACCCGCCGCCGCTTCTCCAGTTCGTCCATCTGGAACTGGATCCGATCACACCGTCGATCGCCTTCTCCGCCGGATCGGTGCCGGAAGCATAGCTGCAGGTCGCTTTGGGCAGACCGGTGTTCTTCTCATTCCGGGAGATCAGAAGCGTAGGATACACCTGTTGCCCCACACGGATATAGGCCTGCGCTTTCATCGCGGTGATCCCGGTCACCGTACCGGTCAGCTGCAGTACCTTTTCCTGGGCCACATCTTCCGCTGAGATCTGTCCATCCCAGACAACGCCCGCTTCTCTTTGCGTTCCATCCGTATATACCACCATGGCTGTTTTAGGGAGCTCAGGAATCACGCCAATCGGGGTTACCCCCCTGTATTCTCTGATCGTAGCGACGCCCACCATCTTCACGGTAATACGGACGGTATCCCCCGTGTCGGCAACTTGTCCGTTTACCGTAAAGCTGCCCGCTTTGTCCGCGCTGCCGTCCGGAATCGGTTCCCACCGGACCGCAAGCTGGCGGCTGCCGGACAGGTTATACACGGCTTTTACCGTTTCGGGAAGCGCCACTTCTTCGCCTATGTTTGCCGTAACCGTAGGGATCTCATATCCCAGCAGCACGTCCAAATCCCTGGATTCTTCCGCGATGGTAAAACAGGTAGTCTGACTGCCCTTCAATCCCACAGAGGATGCGCTCAGGGTGAAGGAGCCAGCATCCTTTGTCGACTGGACGATCACCAGCGCTTTTCCGCTGAATGCCTTTCTCTTGTTATCCTTGTACAGTTCGTCTACCGCGATGGCATTTCCGTTGTCCACACCGACGATCTTCCCGTTCCCGGATATCCGGAAGTTAACCATGTTATCCGCAGTGGGAACGAAATTACCATCCTTATCCAGGATGTCTACGGTAATGTAGGACAAATCCCGGCCGTCTGCAGTGATCACTGTGCGGTCCGGCGTCAGTTTAATACCGGCCGCCTCCCCGGCCGTCTGTTGTATATCTTCAGCTATGATGTTATCATCCGCGTCTTTTGCCACAGCCTTTAGCGTACCGGCTTCAAACGGCACCTTCCAGGTCAGATAGATGTTCCCGTCCGCTGCCTCCTGGTAATCCATTCCGTAATCTGTCGTTTTCTGCAAAAACTCTTTTTCACCCAATGTCTCCCCGTTCAGGAACAGTTCCACCTTAGGCGCGTTGGAGTAAATGTTCAGTACCACCTCTTCCCCTTCTTCCCAGTTCCAATGGGGAATGATATGAACCATCGGATTCTCTTTTACGGAGGTCCAGATGCTCTGATAGATATAGAACGCGTCCTTCGGGAAACCGCAGGTGTCCACCGCTCCAAAGTAAGAGCTCTTAGCCGGCCACCGGTTAAAATAGGGCGTCGGTTCTCCCAGGTAGTCAAAGCCTGTCCACATGAATTCGCCGGCGATAAATTCCCGGTCTCTGTATTCCTTCCAGGCCGTCTGGATCGTACTTCCCCAGCTTACGCGGTCCACATCGTAGGAAGACTGCTGCATATCATCATGATTATCCGCCACCCGTTCCACGCCCGGATGCGCGTATACGCCGCGGCTCCTCGTAGCGGATGCCGTCTCCGTGCCCAGTATGATCCAGTCCGGATAAGCCGCATGGGCGGTGTCATAATTGTGTTCCGCATAGTTAAACCCGGCGATATCGGATTCGTCCGCCACCTTCGCCGCTGTCCCGTTGGGGTCAAAGCCGCCCAGCCAGTTGTTGAATCCCTGGACGGTATAGCGGGTCGGATCGATTTCCTTCACCCACCGATTCAGATTTTTGGCTGTCTGTACCGAGATTCCGCTGATCTCATTGCCGATGGACCAGGCGATGATACAGGGATTGTTCTTTCCCCGGTCTACCATCGTCTTGATATCGAATTCCGCCCATGTCATGCCGGGTTCGGCCGACGGATCCGTCGCCGCCTTGTCGAAGAAACGCCCATAATCGTTGGTTCTCTTACTGCTCTCCCAGCAGTCAAAGGCTTCGTCGATCACCAGCAGACCCATTTTATTACAGATATCCAACAGTTCGTCCGCCGCGGGATTATGGGTGACGCGGATAGCGTTCACGCCCATCTCCTTCATGGTCTCCATCTGCCGTTCGATCGCCCGGTAATTGGCCGCAGCCCCGAGAGAACCCTGATCATGATGCATACACACGCCGAACAGTTTCATAGACTTCCCATTCAGGCTGAAACCGTGGTCCGGATCAAACTGGTACCACCGGAATCCAAAATCCGTCTTGTAGGTGTCTACGGTTACCCCCTCTTCCACGACTTCCGTCAGAACATAATACAGATTCGGATGGTCATTATCCCAAAGCTTTGGTTTCGCCACGGGGACCGTCTGTTGATAATCGGAGCTTTCTCCGGCAGGTATCGCGGTGCTTTCTGATTCCACCGTTTCGCTGGCCGACTTGCCCGCGGCATCATAAACCGTCGTTTTCACCACCGCGTTGGTTTCTGCCGGCTTATCATTACTGACCGTGGTCCTGACCTGCACGTTTACCGTGCCGTTTCCATATTCCTGTTCAATATCAGGCATCGTCACATATGTACCATAGCGTTTCACATGAACCGGCTGAGTCACAGTCAGGTTCACGCTACGGTAGATACCGCTGCCCGCGTACCAGCGGCAGGTAGGCTGATCATTCACCGCCTTAACGGCGATCACATTTTCCGTGACTCCGTCCGCAGCCAGCAGATCCGTGATATCATAGGAAAATGGAGAATATCCGTAAGGATGGTTTCCCACATAAGTCCCATTCACGTAGACGCTGCTGTCCATATATACGCCGCCGAAATCTATGGTTACGGTCTTTCCCTGCATGGACGGCGGAAGCACAAAATGCTTACGGTACCACCCGGTGCCTCCGTTCAGGAACCCCTCATTGCTTCCGCCCGGCGAGTGTTCATCAAAAGCGAACTCCACACTCCAGTCGTGAGGCAGGCTGAGTTCTTTCCAATCCGCGTCGTCATACTCTTTGTTCTTGGCATTGGCTTCATCCCCGTAATGAAACAGCCAATCTTCGTTAAACGCAATACTCCGGCTGCCATCCAGGACAATATCCTGTACGGAAGCCATCGCGCGAAGGTCTTCCTCCCTGATTTCCGGCTGTTCCTCCTTGCGCTCTTCCTCCGGCGTCGGCGTAGTTTCGTCTTTCTCCGGCGCGGCCAGGGCGCTCATGCCTCCTCCCAGCAGCATAACCGCCGACAATAATCCGGCCAGACTAATCCGCAGGTAACGTGCTAACTTAAGTCTCATAATCTCCCTCCTATTCTCAACATTTTATCTCCATTATAGATTTCCTCTCTCCCTCAAAACATAGGATATTCTCTTGAATACTAACGTTTTACTATGTTCTTCCATATAGGCCCGGGAAGGGACATCGCCGCGCGGAAGTTTCATGTCTAACGGGTAAGGACCGTGAATCACCCAGTCCTCTTCCCTGAGTTCTTCCCGGTCCTGAAGTCACCTTCTTATACTATCGTGTTTCTCTCATCCACTTTCTTCTGAACAGAAGTAGGAATACAGCGATCCCCATGGCCGCTGCCGCCGGTAGAACCGGCGCCGTGTCGCCGGTCTGCGCCGGCGCTGCCTGACGGTTCTCCGAACTGCTGTCGGAATCGTCGGAGCCGGACTGGGACTGATGCTTCTCACCCGAGTCCTCTCTCGGCACTTTTTGAAGGCCTGCAATGGCCTGTTCCACCTTGGCGGCGGCATCTTCGATCTGTTCTTTGGTGGCGTTGTCATCTTCCGCTACGATATGTGCCGCAGTCAGAGCCGTCGTAAGCAGCGCGTAGCTTTCCGGTGTGAAATCCGCCCTCCGGTACAGCGCAGCCTTTTGAATGGCTTTGAACAGGATTTCCTTGTCCTCTTTCACTCTTGCTTTGGCATTCTCTTCCGCCAGCAGCCTGCAGATGTCATCGACTTCCTGTTGCGTGGCATCCGTCTTATTGAGAACCTCTTTCGCCTGTTTTAATACGGCGGCGATACCGGCAATGGAATTCGGCATAAAATCACCGGAATTGGCCAGAATAAATTCTGCCTTCCGTATCGCGCTTATCAGAGCTTTCTTGCCGCTTTCCCCTGACAAGCGTACCAGTTGGGCAAACGCTTCCTGCAATGCTTTGAAGGCCTCTTTGACCTCTTTTTCACCGGCATCATCATCCAGTTTATTCGCATTTGCTATAGCGGTTGAAAGGACGGCATAGCTGTCTTTTGTATAATTTTCCGCTTTCAGTTCCGTCAGGGTATTCACTAATACCTTAAGGTCGCTGCGGTCTACGATATCTTTTAGATTCACGATCGCTTCCAGCAGCCGGTCCGCAGCATCATTGACCACATCCTGGCCTGCTTCAGGATTTCCCTGTACGGTGAGCGCATTTGCCAGTGCTTTTTCCAGCTTCTCGGCCTTGCCCGGACGGATGTTGGTGGTGTCGATGTCCTGCGCCCGGTTGATCAATGCGTCCAGTTCCTTTTTATTTGCCGCGTCTTTCAGAGCCAGACGGCTGGCCAGCAGCTTGTTATATGCTTTGTTCATGTCCGAAGCGCCGACATTTTCATCTGTCAGAAGAGGTCTGACCTCCTCCACTACCTTCTGTAATTCCTTCCAGCTGGCAGGGGTATAATCCGCTTCTTTCAGGCTGTCGCACTCATCGACGAGGCCCTGCAGTTGTTTGGGATCTCCCTTGGGGATGAGATCGAGATAAGCCTGCTCCAGCTCACTTAATGCTCCGTCTACCGCATCCTGGTCCGCCGCGGGATTGGCATATGTATCATTCGCATTGGTCAGCGCGTTACGGAA
The DNA here is from genome assembly GCF_032380655.1 of Diplocloster hominis. Taxonomy (NCBI): domain Bacteria; kingdom Bacillati; phylum Bacillota; class Clostridia; order Lachnospirales; family Lachnospiraceae; genus Diplocloster; species Diplocloster hominis. The sequence continues at coordinate 116,241 of NZ_JAWDIY010000003.1, forward strand.
AGCTTCCCAGCTCTTCGGAGTGTAGAGACCGTTATTCTCTTCTTTCCCATACCGCTCACAGGCATCTTTCAGCTTATCCTTCTCCGCTGTGATAACGGGCGTTTTACGGATTGTCAGACTGTATACCGCCATCTGTTTGGGATCCAGGTTTTTAATGGTGATGGTGTGGCTGCCTTCCCCCAGGTCTTCGCTCTTATAGAGCAGTACGTCCCGCTGGGTCTTGGTATCCGCACAGTCGACGGTAGCCACGGCGTTACCGTCGATTTGGATCTCAGCTCTGCCGTAGTTGGATGCCCGGTTTCCGTTCAATTCCACGATATTTCCTTCAAAGGTATAGGACATCTGGGCATTGGCCTCGTTTGTCTCCCGGCTGTCATTCCGGCTGGTCATGACCATGCCAATCTTGTCCTGCTTTTCCCATGTTCCGGTTACCGTCCAGCCGTCGCTGACACCCGGCACGAAGGTGATCTGGTCCGGATTGGCCGGCTTGATGCGTTCTACTTTAATGACCGTATCCAGTTCATGCCAGTCTTCGCCTTCCGGAAGGGTAATGTCATAGCCTGCTGCCGTCTTTTGAAACGTCACGTCCATTGCCGTACCGTCATATTTCAGCAGCTGGGCTTTGCCGCCCAGTACGCTTCGGTCCTCCGTAGCCGGTATGGAGATGGTAGAGGAACCTTTTGGCGGAGCTGTAATATGAAGATAGACATGTTTCCCGTCCTTCGACTCGGTGGATACTCCCCAGTCTTCCTGTGCCAGCCAGGAATTGTGTTTTGTGGTATAAGCCTGTCCGGGTTTGGTGTTTTTAATCGACTCTGCCACCGGATCAATATATTGCTGATTCATAGCGGTGAATTCAGATAAAATGTTACCTTCCCAGATATTACCGTTGGTCTGCTCCTCTGCCGTTCCCGGGAAACATCCCATCGACAGGGCGACACCGCCCGTTCTGGATACGGATGCTGCCGCAACTACATAAAGGAACAGATCTTCTTTTGCCACCTTCATATCATTGGCTTTGTTTGTCGCCCACCAGCTTTTGGCCACAACCTGCGCCGCCTGATTTTCATTCACTGTCCAGGTTCTGCCGTCATCGTTCTTAGCATCGGGATTATAATAGGTATCCGCAAAATTATATAGTTCCTGGCACCGGTAGGAGAGTGAAGTCCATTCCGGATAAGGATTTTTCTGGCGGTTACTTCCCACGTTTCCGATCAATGCGAGTCCCGGATCATAGGCCAGAAAAGCCTCTTTGTACTGATCCTGGTCGATCACGCCGTGGGTGGGACCATAAGTCCCGGCAGGTCCGTGGATAAAATATCCGTCAAACCAGAAGCCTTTTACCTTACCCGCGTACCGGCTGGCAAGTTCATCGGCCTGCTCCAACTGGAACTGGTTATAGCGTTCGTGATCCCCGTTCGCATCACCCTGGCAGTCGTCCCAGCCGGTCAGTTCCCGATCCTCCGCGCTCCAGTACAGGCCGTCTAATTCACACAGATACAGGTGCAGATCGATGTCATAAGGCGCCAATGCCTGATATAATTCTTCCACCACATCCACATCGTCCGTATATGTTTTGACCCCGGGAGTGGTTCTCCTGTCATCTCTCCAGCGCTTCATGGTTTCGCTGGGGTACAGGTTCCTCTGCTGGGAATGAGCCACGGTGAAAATAACATACTCAAAGCCCATGTCATGCACATCTTTGGCAAACTGCTGCGCGTCGAAGTCTTCCGCCAGCACATCAATATCATTTACGGTGTTACCGTTCGTGTCCTTGGTCAGCCCTGCCACATAATGTACGAACAAACCGTATTTATGCTCCTCAAATCGTTCCCGCTCGGCCTTCGCCTCTTCTTCGGATACCAGAGGCCCGTCGTATTCCGGCGACAGAGGTACGGACAGAGTACGCTGCAGCGTGTTCTCCTGCTGTTCCTGATCGGTCAGTGTAAAGGTCACATCGACCATCAAATCCCCGGATCCTTTTACCGGACGTTTTAAGATCGTGCCGTTTGTATCTATATATCCCTCCGGACTGGTGCTGTCGATAGTAATCTTATATTTGTCCGGGATGGTCGGAAACTGAAGCTTGCTCTGGTCGCGCAGGGGTTTGTAGATCAGTGATGTCCTCTTTACGATCTTTTCAAACTCCAGCGCGCTGATATCCTTAAGCGTTCCCCGCACGGCGATATTGTCGAAGGAAGCCTGGGTGCCCATACTGATAAAACCAAAGTACCCGCCTGTATAGCTGGAATCTGTCCATGTCAGCACGAGCTGGTCATTGAGGTACAGCAGGATCTGATGGGTGGCTGCCACATAGGAGACTTTGACATGAACATTCTGGCTGGTATCCACTCCGGCCGGAATGTTTACATACTGGTAAGCTCCATCTTTACAATACTGGACCTGACTTCTTCTCAGATTTATATAATAACAGCCCGCGTCAAAGGAACCGGATACGGCAGGGCTAGACATGTTAAACTGGATACCTGCCGCTCCGTTGGCAAAAGAACTTACGTCAAACTCGTAATCCGCGTCGCCTTCCAGATAATACGTGTTATCCGCCGGCGCGAACTGCATAGTGCTGGTATTATTCAATGTAAGCCGTCCGTCAGCAATGGCAGGGGTATTCTGGACCAGCTTCCATTTGGATAGATCTCCGGAGAAATCATCCTCGAATACCACGGGAAGCTCAGCTACCCTCTTGGCTGTTCCTTTCACGACAAAGTTGGAGAACCGGGCCTGATTGCTCATGCTTACCAACCCGCAGTAGCCTTCCAGATATGTCTGGTCTTTATAAGTAATCATCGAGGTATCCATCTTCAGGGCTTCCGCTTCGTTCAAATATACATGAACCGCCTGATCGGCCTTTGATACTGTAATTTTCATATGTATGTCCTGGGCCAGATCAAGGCCCTGCGGAAGGCTGGCGTTCTTCCAGTTACTGTTGGAGCCTACACAGTATTGCAATGAACCAGGACGCAGATTCACATAGAGCCCATTATCGGCGTATTTACCGGAGGCCACCGGATTCTGCATGTTGAATTGAAGTCCCGCGGCTCCGCTGCTTCCTATATTTACGTCGAATTCATAAACCGCGTCACCGGTCAGATAGAGATCCTTGGGCGAAACCTGGAGGTTGCCTCCCGCGGATTTCATCTTTCCGTCAGATACCGAAGGATTCCCCTGAACCGTCTCCCATTTAGACAGATCTGTCGTGAAATCATCCTGGAATACCGTGTTCAGTTGATCTTCCGGTGATATTTTCGTTCCTTCCACCGTAAAATTCTTAATTTCGGCCTGGGGATTCGTGTTCATCGCAACTAATCCGAAATATCCGGAAGTCTGTTTTGTATCCGCAACCGCAATCAGGGCCTGGGCCAGCGCCTTGTCGTTGAAGGATACTTCGATCACACCACTTTCCTGATAGGTGATGGCCGCCCGGTTAAAATCGTTTGTTTTGAAATCCTCAATCTGTCCGGATCCTAACTTGGTTTTGGCGGATCCGTTGGAACCGAAGAGATCTACCTGCCCGGTCTGGCTCACATTCATGATATAGCCTGCCGTATCCCAGTTATTGATTCCGGTCTGCTTCATATTAAACTGCAGGCCCAGGGAACCGGAAACTATTTTGAAATCATATTGGTAAACGGCGGACCCGGTCATCTGAAAATCCGGGGAGATCTGGACATTCTTGCCGGATTCGGAGTTAATCTTTATGATATCTCCATCAATGCTTACTTTATCCTTGTTCTGGACATTCGTCCAATTATCCAGATTCAGAGCATCCGCTGCAGTAAATATCGCGTTATTTCTGGTTTGCTGTGGTGCTGCCAGCACACCCGCCGCAGAGGTTAAGCCTGACTGTACTGGTGTAAATGCCTGTTCGGCAGGAACAGTATTGCTCCCAGACGGCTCTGTACCCACGCTTGGGTCCTGTCCCGCTATCCCTTCCTGAATCTGTTCTTGGGTTGGGTCTGTGGCCTTATCTGCGTTTGTACCAGTTGCCGAGGTTTCCTCTGCGTCTGACACTGTATTTCCCTTGTCTCCTATTTCCTCTGTATCTGAACTGTTTTCTAAATCACTATTCTGTACAGTTTTATTTTTGTTCTCTTCTGAATTCGCTGTATTATTTGTATTGGATTGAATTGTCCCATCCTTTCCATCTGTATCTTTTATATTCTCTGTATTTCCATTCGTTTGAGTTCCATTCGTTTGAGTTCCGGGTGTCTGCTGCTCCATCTGCTCTGCAATTCCAACCCCCGGCGCCGCCTGGGCATTCATGTCCACTGCCTGGGCGGCCATCATAGTGCATACCATCATAACACTGCACCATTTTTTCCAATGTAATGGTGTTCTTTTCTTGATTACTCCCATATTCCCGCCTCTTCTCCTCTCTTATTGCCAATCGTTGAAAAATAGGACAGACAGTCTCCGCTGCCTGTCCCTGTTCATGATGATTGTATTATCTTCAAAGGTATTCCAATGATTTATCACTTATTTGTTTCATACGACTGCCTGTTCACATTGTCTACTCTCCAGCCTGGGCGCTCAGTCTGAGTTCTTCCAGTCTCTCGACCACCGTATCCACGCCGCCGTTTAAGATCAGATCGGGAATCAGGCTGTTCAGACGATAGTCGTTCATCTCCGCCGGCCATACCACATCGGGCACACAGGTTTCCGACTGGGCCACTACCGTCTTAACGAACGGATCGCTCACTTCCACATCCTTGTTGACCGGAATATAGCCTTCCTGCGCATGGATTCCCTGGATATCGGCCTGGGTAAAAGCTTTGATTACATCCACAGCCGCATCGATATTCTTGCTGGTTTTCGGGATAAAGAAGCAGTTGCCGGCTCCGTTCAGCGCCGGAACGTCGGAAATGCTGGGCCAGGGAACAATAACCGCGTCAATGCCGGACGCCTTCAGTTCGTCGGCGGTCACTTTAGCGCCTGCTCCTATATCGGTCATCATCGCCAGCTTGCCCTGTGCAAAAGCTGCTTTTAACTCATCGCTCTTCACCGTGACAGCACCTTCACCAGGATACATGAAGCCCTCGTCGTACAGTAATTTGATCTCTTCGAGCACTTTTCTGGTCTCATCGCCTTTAAAGGAAAGTTCATGATTTATGTATTGGTCATAGGTGTCTGTTCCAAGAGTTTCGGAAAGCATCGCCTGACGGAACAGCCACTCTCCGTGCTGCAGATCGGAGGAATTGGCAAACGGGGACACTCCGCTGTCTTTGATTTTCTTGCAGGCTTCCTTGAATTCCGCATAGGTCCATTTTTCAGGTATCGTAACTCCCGCGTCGTCCAGGAGTTTCTTATTCGCAATGATTACCGTAAAATTTGACTCCCAGGGTACCGCCACAATCTTGCCGTCCACGGTTGCGGCTTTTAATTTGTCTTCGCCGATCTGGGCTTTCCACTCCGGATCCGCATCCAGATATGGGGTAAGATCCACGGCCGCGTCGGCGAACGTAGCCATATCGTAGGGATTATAATTATAAATATCACAGGGATCTCCGGAGGCCAGGCCGGTCCGGATTACCTTTTCCAGGTTGGCCCAGTCGACCTGAATCGCGTCAATATTGTATTGGTCCTTTACTTTTTCCTGGAGCGCTTCCACCATCAGCGGTCCTGAGGTATACTCGATGACCTTGCCGTAGAACTTAATGGTTGGTTTCTCTCCTGCCGGCGCCTGACTCTCGGCGGGCTTTGCGCTCTGCTCCACCGCCGGTTGTGCGGTCTCCTGAGGCGCTGCGCTTCCCTCTTCCGCCTTGCTGCCGCATCCGGTCATGACCATAGACGCTGCCATAACGGCTGTCAATAATGCTGCTACCATTCTTTTTTTCATAGGATATCTCTCCTTCTCCTTTTTTGTTATATTTATCATAACGACTTGAACCCCATTTTCACAGATAACAGAACTACGATAACTTTCAAATTTCTACGATTCTGAGATTTTTTAACCTCTTTTTCCATGATTACTCTTTCTGTTGTATCTTTGAGAGGTTTTTGATTCATCTCAGTCTGAGGTTTCTCCACCCTTTCTCCGGCTGCGGTATTTTTTAGCATAGAAGACTGCCCCACCACCGGCTGCCGCCAGAAGCAGCAGTAGGATCAACGGGATAACCGGGGCAGCGTCACCGGTCTGAGCTGTCTGCGCAATCGTATCCGTACTATTGCTCTGATCCTGATTTCCGGAATCATTGCTCTGCTGTCTCTGGTCTGTCTTGTCCTCCCGCCCTTCATTCTCATTCTGATTCGGATCCGGCTGTTTGCCGGTGTCTTCCGGCTTCTTTTCCAGCGATTTTACCGCAGCTTGAAGCTTGTCGGCCAGATCCTGTATCTGTTTCTGAGTCAGATCCTCATCAGATGTTTTCAGCAAAGTTTCCGCTTCTGCCGTCAGTGCTTTCAGATTCTGAATACTCTTATCCGTATATTTGCTGTCATCGACTGCCCGCGCGGCTTCCAACGCTTTTTCAAGCGGACTGCGGTCCGGCTTTTCCTTCAGCTCCTGAACCGCTTTCTTAAGATCTTCCCTGGCCTGCTGAACTTCCGTATTCGTGAAGGCCCCTGCATCTTCGGCTATCTTCCTGGCATTCCCAAGAGCCCGGCTGAAATTCTCCCAGCTTTTTTGTGTATAGGAGTCCCAACCCTTCTTTTCCGCTTTCTCAGCTTCTTGTATCTGCTGTAACAGGGCAGATATCTCCTTCGTCCCAGCTTTCTCTTTCAGTCCGGACGCACTGTCAATGAGTTTTTGCGTGGCTGCACCTATCGTTCCTTCGTCCGCCGACAGATCCAGCAATACGGCCAGCGCATCGGCACGCGCGCGGTCGAACGCCGTCCAGGAACCATTGGTATATTTGCCTGCGGTTATCTCCCGTTTTTCATTATATAAGGCCTGGAGCCCGTCTTTTCCGGTTTCCTCCGACAGGTCGTCCGGTTCCGTAAGCGCATGCAGTGCATAGATTTCCAGGTAGGACGCTTCCTTGTTTCTGATCTGAATGGTGTGTTCCCCATTTTCCAATTTTTTTGATCGGAACAGCAGGCAGTTGTCCTCCCGTTTTTCCGTTCTTGCATCGATCTCGGCGGCTTTTTTCCCGTCTATATAGATCTCTGCCTTCCCGTGATCCTTCGCTTTCACTCCGTACCACTCTATGCGGTTTCCTGAAAATGTACGCGTGAAAGTGGCGTCTGATTTATTGGTATAAATATAATCTTTTCTGCTGCCATAGTATGTTGAATAATTTAAACCCTTGAACGGGTTCATCACCGTCCATGCCCCGGTTAGATCTGCTTTGCCGTCCGCGCCGGGCAGAACCACACGCCTGTCAGGCTTCGGCTTTTGAATTCTCTGTACCTTTATCACCGTATCCAGCTCATGAAAGCTTTCCCCCTCCGGCAGAGTGATCCGGTAGCCCTGTGCGGTGCGGTCGAAGCCCACACCAACCTGGGTGCCGTCATATTTCAAAAGAACCGCGTCGCCGCCTAATACACTACGGTCATCTGTGGGCGGTATGGTCATGGTATTGGAGTCCTCCGGATAATTGATGATATGCAGGTATACATCCTTTCCATCCGCAGATTCCATACTGACGCCCCAGCCTTCCCGGTCCAGCCAGGAATTATGGTCGGAACGGTATGCTTTTCCCGGTACCTTATCCTTAATGGACTCCGCTACCGGATCCAGATACTGCCTGTTCATCTGTGTGAAGGTTTCGTATATATTTCCCTCCCAGAGGTTTCCGTTCCTCTGATCCTTTGCCTTTCCGGGAAAATTTCCAAAAGAGACCGCAAGCCCTCCTTCCTCTGACACGGAAGCCTGCATAATAAGGTATAAAAACCAGTTTTCTTTTGAATATTTGCTATTATTCTCGTCTTTCATACTGGCCCACCAGTTGTTGGTGGCGTTTCCGACAGTACAGCAGATGTGATGCCGGTTCGCTCCCCATGTACGGGCGTCATTTATGTTCGCATTGGAATTCAATGTGGTCTGGCCCAGGAGGTAAAGCTCCAGGGATTGTGCATTGCAGGCCGGGGAATCCGGAAACGCCTGATACTGAAAATCCGCGCCTACATTGCCATATAGAATAACGCTTGGATCGTATGCCGTCAGCGTTTCGTGAAACCTTTCTTCGTCCAGGCCAATATGTTCCTGCCCATAATGGATAAAGAACCCGTCAAACCACATTCCCCGGATCTTGCCCTGATAACGTTTCATGATTTCATCCATCAATTCATTCTCGAACTGATCATAGATCTCGTGGCTTCCCTCCGCACTTTGGCCGCATTGGTCCACTCCAGTGTGCAGCTTATCCTCCGCACTCCAGAAAGCGCCGTCTTCCGGACAAATATAAAGGATCAGATCAATTCCGTACGATTCTAACGCCTGATACAGCTCTTCGATCACGTCCCTGTCCGAATAGGTCTTCTCTCCAGAACCTGTGCGAAGATCATCCCGCCACCGCTTACTGACTTCGCTGGGATACAGCAGGCGCTGTCCCGCGTGGGCCACAGTAAAAATCATATATTCCACACCGAAATCATGGGCATCCCTGGCGATTTGCTCCACATCCAGCTGGTCCGCCAGCTCGTCGATATCATTTATCACGTTTCCATCCTGGTCACAGGTCCGGCCTGCGACATAATGATCAAACAGACCGAAGGAATTCCGTTTAAAGTCGTTCATCCGGGCCTCGATCTCTTCCTGGCTCATGGTTGGCGGCGTGTAGACGGCCGAGATCGGTACATTAAGAGTTTTTTCCACAGAGTTGTTACTGGAGTCATCTGTAATCTTAAGTGTAACGCTCACATTTTGGTCCTGACTTCCCTCTACCGGGCGGGAAAGTATACGGCCGTCCGTATCGATCATACCTTCCGGCTCTGTTCTTACTATAGAAACCGAATATCCGTCCGGTACAGCGGGAAGCTTTAAATACTGCTCGTCCCGCAATGGTTTGTACAGGATGTAGATACTGTCCGAAACCTCTTTTAGTCCCATATCCTTGACCGTTCCCCTTACCACGACATTGTCGAACTGCGCCTCACCGTACATACCGAGGAATCCCAGCCAGCCTTCTGTGTGGGGATCCGCATCCTCTATGGAAATCAGCGGCTGATTCATGTCATTATAGTATACCCGGATCTGAGACTCCTCTTTTAGAAATTCAATCTTTGCATGAACCCAGGTATTTATCTCAAAATCAGGGATCGTTTTCTGGTCCAGCTGCTTTCTGCCGGTGGACTGCCCTTTGATCAGATCTACCTTTCCGGCTGAACTGACATTCGCAATATATCCGGTATTCTCATAATTATTTGACGTTTTGTTCGCCATGTTAAACTGGATGCCGGCAGAATTTTTGATAATCTGAAAATCAAACTCACAGACCAGATCGCCGTCATACCATTGTTTTGTGCAAAACTGGGCGTTGCCGTTACCGTTTGTCTTCAGTACGCCATCCTCCACTTTAATAAACTGGGCGTTCTGGAAGGCTTCCCATTTGGAGAAATCTCCTGTGAAGTCATCCTCGAATACAATCGGCAGCTCCTCCGTATTATTCAGATAAAATACCTGCGTGGCAGCGTCTGTCAGGCTCCTATCTATTTCCGGAGTTTGTGTGTCCGCATCGGGAGTCTCATTTAAAGGCGGATCAGTTACCGGGATATTATCTTTTGGTACATTTCCTGATTCATTGAGTTCTGCCGGATTGTTTTCGTATTCCATAGTTGTTTCCTGTGTGACAGCATTTGCCGTCCCTGCTTCTTCTGTAATCGATCCGGGCAGCATCCTTTCAGGTTTTGTTTCTCCTGGATCTTCGGTTCCATCTTCTTGCAGATCCGCACTCAGATTTACATTTTCCTGGATATCCGCATACACCGGATATGTTGGAAATACACTGATGATCAGCATTGCAACCTGCATCGCCGCAATCCATTTTAACACTCGCTTTTTAGACATCGTTTGTTCCCTCCTCTTTCTCTTTACCGACGATTCCTGCAACTACTCTGTTAAGATCAGTTATCGTAGTTTTTTAATTAGACATATATATTTTTCCTCCTTCCTTTTAAGCATGTTAATTAGATCTAATTTTACTTAATACTTTAAGTATAGGAAGTTAATTTCCCGTATTACAGATCATAAAACTACGATATATTTTAAATTTCTACGTTTCAGCAGGTTAAAACGTCTTTGGAAATACATATACAATGGAGGGATTTTATATCATTTCTAGATTTCACAGAATATACAAAAAGAAAGCACCTCCTAAGAGATGCTTCCTGTCATATAATATTCGCTGACATCATCAAATTGTTCCGACAGTTTTTCGGATAGCGGTGTGGCATATGGAACATTCAGGATAGGGCCTACTTCAATCATCGTCTCCGGAAGGATCGGTTTTTCCAGTATATGGCTGCCGACTATGGCAAAACCGGTTAAAATCGGCGGATGAAATATCAATCCTTCATTTATTCCAATACAAGATCCGGGTTTTCTGAAAAATGTTTTAAGATTACGATCGGATCCGTCAACGATTCATTTACAATGGTTACACCCTCACGTGCCGCTTTTTCTGTCACAAAGAATTCATCATTTGTCAATGCCCCATAACGGATCAGCGCCGGTGTATCCATATCCCATACGCCAAATTTCCCATGTCCTTGAAGACAGATGATACCGTATGGCGCCGCATCCCGGATCCGGGCCGTTCTCCCCGGCAATATGGTCAGGCGTTTTGCGCACACGGAACTGCATTTATAACAGATCCATTCCTCGATGTATCCATCCGCCGTCATATCTTCCAACGGTCGTACCGGTACGGGCCGCATGTAGTGTTTTTTATGGAAATCCGGATCTACATTTTCTTCCCAGTCAATTACATCCAGAAGATATTCATAATTCCCCTTTTCTTCCGGCGGCGTATTTTTCCAGAGAAGTTCTTCCTCTATTACCTGTCCGTTCAGAAGTACCGACTGGTACATAGCGTATACATCTGCTGCGAACTGGGGTTCATAAGTACAAAGGCTGCCCGGTGCATGCAGGATTCCCGGCGGCACATCAAACCCTGTATCCAGTTCCAATTTATAAGCTCTTGATAACCCCAGTAAATTATTATCCCCCTTTGTAAACCTTCTCAGGGAATCCAGCACTTCCTCCTTCGTTGTTTCCGGATGAAATCCAAAAAAGGTGAAGGGGAATTCGCCCCCGTGATTATTCAGTTGGGAAGGGAAAAAATACATTTCCGGTTTGCCGCAGGCGCCAACTCTGGCCGCATGCTTTTCCCTGTGATGAACATGATGGGGAAGGGGACCTGCGTTATCAAAAAACTTTGAAAACATTGGCCATCGTCCGTATTTTTCCCATAAATGTTCGCCTATTACCTCTGCCCCCAACAGGGTTACCGCATCTTTTAACAGAACTTTCTCTTTCCCTTCACGGTCAACCGTAATATAACTAAGTCCCTCATCCTCCGGGGTACCCGGGCCGTTTTCAGCCCATGTAGTCGACGCGAACCACCGTTCGTCGATTCCACCGCGCTTTGGCCCAAGAATATAGTAATCATCCGGATGCAGTTTAATTCTTTTTCCAGGTCTACAGAAGGATCTGGGGACCCATGTCGGTGTAAGCCTGAGAATTCCTTTTCCATTCTCTAATGCCTGTAATGCCAACTCTTTTTTATCCATTACTGATTGCCTCCCTTAACTTTATTTAAATAAAAATAACATTCGTATTGTTCTAATGCATGCTTTTAGATGCAAATTCTGTATATTCCAAGTGAAGCATTCAATATAACAGCTTTACCCAATAGTATGTTTGCCATGGCTCCAATTTAAAAGTCAACGTGTTCCCATTTCGTTGATATCTAAGGCTGGTCCTTATGTTTTTCGTATCATCAATCAAAATTGCATCCGTTGGAAGCATCTTTAAGTCTAATGTTATACCTGTTTCTTCGCTTGCCTTAACCAATTCCAATCTCTCATTGCTGGCAAAAATCCAAAGATCGCAATCTTTTTCAGCCTCAACCCGAAAATTGTTTGTCTTGTATCTTTGCCTGGCCAACGCGCGCAAAGCCACATCTTGATTGCGCAATTCCAGATAGCACTCCCCAGGGTTCACCTGCTTAGTAGATTTTATGGAAAGGTTTCCCTTAGAAGTTTCCATATTATTCTCCACGATCTTTTTTATATACAGATCTTTCATAAACATTGAAAAATCTTTCAAGTATTGTCCTGCAGGTTTGATCGACCCATCGAATCGTACGCAACTTCCATTGATATCATCCGCTGTTTCGCTGTACGATACATCTTTATCTAACCACATAGCCAATTGTTCCGTCCATTGCCAAGGTACATATCCTGCCATACCCGTCTTCAACGTTTCGAGAATAGAGTACCGCATCGCATCTTTCCGCTTGTATTCTTCCTCTGGCAAAAGATGAAACATCATCCAAACTTCCTGCAATAACTGCGGAATTCCGCTTTCTATTGCAACATCTGCCACATCGCTAAAATACGCATGTGGAGCCATGTAGTCTACAACCTCCTCAAAATCGTCTCCAGCTTTCAACCCACCGACAGTAATAGTGTGATCATCTCCCAGATCTCTGATATATCTTACTATCGATTTTGCCCAATCCCAAGCTTTTTGTATAAATATATTTCCATGTGGTTCCAGTTCTACAGGTTCATTAAAAATATCCCAGGAAATCCCCCTTACCTTTTTGTATCTCGGAATTACTAATTTCAAAAATTCCTTCTGACATTCCACCGCTTCTTTTATTTGCAGAAAATCAACAAGGTCAATCCAACCACGCGGATCCCCCAACTCTTTTGGACGAAGGGTAAGCAGGTCCCCCCCATATATCATCCCATATTTTTGACATAAGTAAATATGCGCATCCAGCGTCCTAAGATGTTTTTCCACAGGCAAGTACGATTCTCCCAAATGTTTGTAATGTTCCGGAACCTCACCGTATTTATCCATATAAAAATCATAAAACCATTTCGGATGATGATAATGTATCCTGACATATCGCATACCGCATTCCGACATCTGCTTTAAGTCGGCATTCAGCTTTCCAATATTTGGTAACGCCCACATTCCGGCGTTTTGATGGGAATCATAATAGTTGCATCCTACTAGAAACATCTTTTCGCCATCTATTTTGAAATACCTGCCATCAGTTTCCATCACTGGCCCGGCTTGTACAACATCATCATTCCATACAACAAATCCGTTCTCAGCTTTTGATACAAGCGTGCTGCCGTTATATACCTTCATCACAACAGAATAAACATCATCATGAAAGGAATCCGGCATCCAGAAAACTTCGCCTTTCACCGTTTCTCCAGGCAATAGGATATGCCTTTTGTGCTTTACAAAAGAATCTTTTTCACCTGATATCGATAGTTCAACAGTAATCAGCGATTTCTCAGTAGAAAAACTATGGATAGAATAGTGTATCCCCACAGCTTCTCCCTGACGATAGCACGCAAAATTTGGCTGTACATGACGTATTATGATTTTATTTTTACAAAATAGTACCGCTGCCTTCACCAGCGCAGAGAAGTGTTGATTTTGCGGATGAAAAAAGGCTCCGTCTTTATTCGATGCAAATAAACATTGACGCGATCCGGTTTCCCAGTTTTGTGCAAAGCAAATTGGAGTATTAATATGCCGATCCATAATATCATAGCCCGCCACAGCTTCGTAATTTCTCGTCACTTCGTATCTTTCTACAAACGCTGATCCCCAAACAGGTGTAGGCGCAAGCTTATTGCTTGTTGTATTAAATTTCGCACCATATGCCAACCAGTCACTTTCTTCAAGAGTTTCTTCCTCTCTAAAAATAAAATCGTTATCAAATTTTACTATGCAAGGGATCACATCTGCTTTTACCGGACGTATCCCTATTTTGGAAATGGTTTTACATAGATAGGAATATGAATCCGTATCATCATTTGGTGGCGTAGTCAATATTCTGCTTATTTTTTTCTCTTCCATTAACAAATCGGATGAGCTCATAATTAGCGCCCCTCCCTTATTCTGATAATATTGAATGAAGGGATAGTCATATTCGCTTATATGATATAGATCCGGAATAATCAGCAAGTCTATTAGACTATGGTTCATACACTCGTATGACCTCAAAAAATATTCGTCCACAATCTCGATATAATTATCGGAATCCTCTCCCAATATCTGTTCTAACGCACTTACTATCAGATTGTCTTTTTGTCCTGATTTATAAATTGCAATATTGAATTTTTTCGATCCTTGCAACGTTTCTATCACTTTATTGATATCGCGCATATTGCTCCTCCTGGCCTCATGTTAATATTAAACTAAATTAGGGTTGTAAATGGTTCATATGGTATTGCGAACCTTTACACAATGTGTTGCCGCATCAACAGAAACAAACATTCATCTTCAAATAGATTTTTCGCCTGATAAATTTTTAAAAGTTTTAAATATGATTTTTCATATCGTTCGCCTCATTCGCAATTTCATTATCTATTTGGGAATTATATATATCACCTACCCCTATGGCGAGACAGCCATTGTTTTGTAACGTTGAACTGGGTTACTAAAAAATACGGAGTAAAATTTCACAGAATCTTTCATCCCACTAAAACAAATATTTATTGTTTTCATCAGTGTTACATTTCTGAGCTATAAAGACTATTATATATGTCGCATCTATTATTTCACAGAGCAGAAAGCTACGAAAACTTTTAAAATACTACGATTAGATGGGTTTTATAGAATACACCAAAGAAAGCATCTCCTAAGAGGTGCTTCCTGTTATATAATATTCGTTGATAGATGTAATTCTCACGCTTTCCTAACCTTCACCCCGGCCGGAAGATCCAGCTTCGTCTTTAACTCATTCCCCTCCCGATACAGATTCACCCGGATATCTCCCCGTGGAGTCGGTATGCATCCAAAGGCGAAGGACAGTTCCTTCGGAAGACAGGGGCTGAACCATATTTCGTCAAATCCCGGTGCAGCTGGAGTCACTCCCAGTATCTTCGACGGCAGCTGATAGGTAGGTATTCCGCTGAAGGCATGAGAGTAATCACAGTCAAAGCCGTACCATACCTCCTTAAGGGAATCCGGATTCTCATCCAGCAGATCCTTCCATCTGCGGATCTGTCCCAAACCGTACTCTTCGAACATACCCGCTTCTCCCAGGGCTTCCAGCACAAAATGCATAAAATAGGGCTGTGCCTGGCTAAGTGACGGGTCTTCCAGTACCCGCAGCATAAGCTCCCGTTGTTTTTCTTCCGGAACGATATGGTAGAGAACGGTCAGCGCATTCATATGCTGGCTGTAAAATTTCCGGTCCACGTCAGCCGGCATCCATTCCGTATCCTGCATGGACAACGGATCGTATCTCCCATCTAAAAATAACCCTCGTTCTTCGTCCCATAGATTTCTGCGTATCCCCTCCGAAACGCGCTCGCTTAAAATCCGGTAAGAGCGAATCCGTTCATACCGTTTTAACGGAACAGCTGGAATTTCTTGACGCGCAGTGTTCTCTTGTTCCATCAGTTCAAGCATTGCGGCCGCGTCGGTTAGCGCTCCTGTAAACAAGGCGCTCATGTATCCTTGTCCCATACATTTGGGCGGATGATGCCTGGTCCATCTGTCCTCTTCCACCCAATCCATGAACATGTAATTCGGCGCATTCTCAATCAGTCCATTCTCCCCCAGATAAGATGCAAACAGGTCCAATATTCCGGCCACTGCATCTTCCGTAATGTACAGCATCTCAAAATCCCCTGTATGCATGACATATTCACGGATCATACTGACGAATATCAGGCAGAAACTGGGATGGAACATACGGTACTCTCTGCTTTTAAGGTAGCCGGCTATCTTTTGGATATCGAACCGAAGCAGATACGGGTCAGCGAAGGTATAATAGTTGATCAGTCCATGTATCCGGTAGTCGGCCATACAGCCCATGGGTTCCTGATGAACGGGCGAATCCATGTGATAGGTGTTTCTGCAGATGTGCAGCGTCCGCATACCGCTTTTATAGATCTGTTCAAATAAAGGATCACTGCATACAAAATCACCCCGGACCCGGGTAGGATATACACACGCATTAATTCCTGCCTCGCAGATCTCTAGGTCCTGCCACAGATTCGATATGGATATCTGAATATAGCGGACGCTGTACAGCGCCAGTGATTCGATACATGCTTCCCCGTCTCCCAGGGTCAGAATCTCCGTATCCTTTCCTCCAACCTTGCCTGGATACAGCTGCCCGGCTTTGCCCGGGAATTCCTGCATGTGCAATACGATCTTAACCCCCCTGGCACCCTTAAGCCGTAAAACATAGTAGGCCGGATAGATACAGCCGAAATCCAGCCAAAGACAGATCGGGGCCCCCTTCTTTACCGTGATGCTGGAAAAATCATCGGAATACCTCACCCTGTCCTGAAAATCAAAAGGGTTCAAAATTCCTGTCGGTGAAATCCGATGATAGGACAGGTGCGGAATAGGGGCCGCGTACAGCTCAGGGAAAAAACCGCTCTCCAAAATCACTGCGTTTTCCCATGTTTCGTCCCGATATCCTTCCTCTGTCTCTTCCGGCGGATTCGCTCCATTCCACTCTCCCTGGTCCGGATAAGACAGATCCCGGGAACATTTCCATGAATCGTCCGTGGCGACCGCGGGAATCCGGCCGCTCCCGCAAACCAGTTCTGCGAGCAGGCCCCCGTATCCGCAGGATATATCTGCCGCAGCCAATACCCCCAGATGAACCCGGACCGTAATCGTGTTCTCTCCTTCTTGGATGAACGACTCCACCCGATACGCCTCATAGCATTTGTATGGGGCGCTCTCACAGTTTCCATAATCTCCCCCCAGCTGTGCGCTGCCTCTTCCCACTGCCATGCCATTGATGTAGACCTTATAGGCGGTATCCGCCGTAATGTATAAAACGGCTTCATCAGGAATCCTCTCACATTTCCATCGTTTCTGAAATAGAAAAACGCCAAAGGTATCTGTCCCTTTGCAAAACGCTGTGGGTTGACAATTCTGGTATTTCGGCCAAGTCTTTTCCGATACCCAGATCCACTTAGCAGTCCACATTCTCTGCCTTTCCGGCAGACTGAAATCTTGCGCCGCCCTGCTCAGGATCATACCGTTCTCTAAAACTGTGTCCTCTTTGCATTCATGTGGAATCTGTAACTTATTCATGTATTCGATCTCCTCTCCCTGTCTGAAATTTCCTTTTTATATCAGATTTGCTGTCTGCAGGTTTGGTCTAAGAATAGCAAGTATTCTCTGAGAAATACACAGAATAAATACCGAATGTATTTAATATTCTACGATTACATTCGTTAAATGTCAGATAAAAAGAGGGCTCGGTTTTTAATTACGTGTGATTTTATTGATTTTACTTAAAAAATTGCACATGATAGAATTGATCCAAAGCTTGGAAAGAGCCGAAATTTTTACAATAAATTCCGGCTCTTTCCTATATTTTACCTTATTTTAGATCTATTTTTCCGAAACTTCCAGATCGCTGCTCCAGATCCTGCTGCTGCCGCACACACAAGGATCAGAATCCATAACATCAGCGGATTGTCATCACTGGTCTTGGCTCCCACCGCATTACTTTGTTCGCCGCTTTGCCCACTGCTGTGATTTGAATCCGAATTCTCATTCTGAGTATTCTTATTGTCCTGAGTCCTTCCCTTCAGCCCGGCTGCCGCCTTCTCCAGATTCTGCCTGGCTTGATCCACCTCAGCCTGTGATGCATCCTCCTTTGCCAGAACCGCTTTCGCATCCGCCAGTGCCGCATCCCATGCCTTCCAGCTGTCCTCTGTATAATCTCCCTGTTTTTTGTCTTTATTTGCATAGATGAGATTCTCAAGTGCGGATTTATCTGCCTTTATAACCGGCGGCTGTGGCTGATCCTTTACGATTGTATAGGAAAAAGCGGCAACATCGCTGTCCTCCATATCTTCCTTTAACGCGATCGCGCGGATGGTCATGGATTCGTGTACTTCAATTCCACTCACATATTTTTTACTGTTCCCATCAGGCATCTTTCCGTCGGTAGTATAATAAATCTGTGCTCCCGCCGTCTTGGTTGCAAGTGTTACCTTTTGTGATTCAGCATAAGTTCCCGGTGCCGGCGACGCGCTCACACCAGCCACTTTCTCTCTGGGAGGTTCCGTCTGTGATTTCCATCGGGCGTACACACGGATATCCCCAACCGCATCAGCCGCGATCTCTGTTACCTGGTTTCCACCCGTGGATGAGTCATACCATCCCTCGAAATTCTTTCCCTCCTGGCGGATCGGTACAAGCTGATAAGCAGAGCCCGGCACATAATAGTCTGAATTCTTGTTGACTGCACCATCTGTGCCTTCATAAGTAATCGTATAAGTTGTCTTTTTCGTACCGTACACAAATTTTGTAATCTCAAGATACTTGCGGGAAGCGTCTAATTTACTTACGATTTTAATCGTATGGCTACCGCTCTGCCTGCTGCTCTGTCCGTTTTCTGCGTCCCATCGGAACAGTTTCACATCCTCCTGGCGCTCTCTTGTCATGTCCACTGTCTCCTGGAGTTCACCGTCGATATACACCTCTCCAGCGCCGTGATCAAGGCCTGTTACACCGTACCACTCTATAAAGGACCCTTCAAAATTAAAAGTCAGGCTTGCCGCGTTTTCCGTCGTATAGTAGCCGGGGTAGTTAGGTGTTCTCTGCCACTTTCCGGTTGTCTCGGAATTCATTGCCGTGGGCACCGTTTCTGTTCTGATCTCTTTCGCCGGCGCACCATCGGTAAGACGCTCTACCCGGATGATGGTATCCAGCTCATCCCACTCTTCCTGATCCGCAAGTGTGACCTCATACCCATCCTGAATGGGTACAAACTTCACCTTCGACGTGCTTCCGTCAAAATGAAGGCGGACCGCATCTCCTCCCAGTACACTGCCATCGTCGGTATCCGGCAGTATGAAAGTCTGATCGGATGGTTTATAGAGAAGATGCAGATATACATACTTGCTGTCGGCGGATTCTGTGGAAACTCCCCAGCCTTTCGAATCCAGCGGGCCTCTTCTGGGCATTTTATAAGCTTTGCCCGCGTTGGTATCCTTGATCGTTTCCTCCACATTTTTTATATACTTCTGATAGACCGCCTTCATATTCTCATAAAAGTCACCCGCAAACAGATTCCCGTTGGTCTGTTCACTCTCGGCCCCCGGATAGACTCCCGTGGCCACGGCGAATCCGCCTGATCGGGATGCCGCTGCCTGCCCAACCAGATAGCGGAACATCTGCTCCTGGGTATACCTGAGGTTCTGGTCTTTCGGACCGGTCCACCAGCTTCCCACTACCAGAGCAGCAGCCTGATCTTCCAGAATCGTCGGGTTGAACGGGTTGTTATCACCATTCGGGATATGATTCAGTTCCCAGGACCAGAAGTCCGTGTTCGCCCAAGTATGGTTCGGGTCATATTCATTACCCAGACTCGAATTCGATACGACTACAAGTCCCGGATCATAGGCGCGCAGCGTCTCATTAAATCTATCCAGATCTATAAAGGGTTCCCCGTGTACCCTGGTATGTTCATACATTCCATCGAACCAAAAACCTTTGATTTTTCCCTGGTATCTCTTGCACATCTCATCATATAATTCATTTTGGAACTGATTCCAGGTCTCATGGTCACCATCTGCATCACCGCCGCAGTCATTCCAACCGGTCAGCTCCTTATCTTCCTCCGTGAAGTCGTGTCCATCCACCGGGTGTGCATACAGATGCAGATCGATCCCGTATTCCGCCAGCGCCTCATATAACTCTTCAATCACATCCCGATCGGAATAGGATTTCCATCCTTTTTCACTTCTTCTGTCATCCCTCCAGCGTTTGTTGACTTCACTGGGATATAAGGTGACCGCATTATAATGCATGGATGTGAATATCACGTATTCATATCCCATCTCATGAACTTCTCTTGCAAATTCCCGGGCATTAAAGCTGTCAGCCAGGACATCCACATCATTCACTGCTATGCCATTGGTATCTTTCGTCAGCCGGGGCACATAATGTACAAACAGTCCGTATTTCTGTCTGGAATATTTTGATTTTGCCGCGTCAATCTCCGACTGGGTCATATCAGGGACGGTATATTCTGCGGATATGGGAACCTGTAACGTCACATCTTTCGATAAATCCTTCTCCTTCCAGGTGACCTGATAAGTGATCGACAGTGTATCACCGGGTTCACCTGCCGCCGGACGCTTAAGCAGCTTCGTTCCAGCCTCGTCCAGATAACCTTGCGGACTGGAAGACCGGTATGTGACTTTATATCCCTCAGGTACCTTCGGAAGGGATACTGTATTTTCGCTGCGAAGGGGTTCATATACGATTAGAGATTTCAATACTTTATCAAAAGCAGCCTCATCCAGGGACGGGTCCTGCTTTCCCCAGACTTTTACATAATCCACCACTCCGGTTGCGGCTCCCATACATGCCAGACCAAAGTATCCTCCCTGCCATTTTGTATCTGTAACATCAATCGCCGGATTCTCCTGACCGTTAAAATATATTTTTATATTTCCACTGTCGGCTGAATACTTAATGCGAACTTTAACCATAGTGCCGGGCTGATAGTTTTCTACCGGGACATTGGTAGCCAGCGCCGTTTTCCCGTTTCCATCCGCCCGCAGCAGGTCTGCCTTTCCGTTCGCCCGGATATAAAACAGGTACCCAGTCTTGTCCCAATTACTTACGCCTTTGTCAGCCATCTGGAATTGGAAACCGATCCATTGGTTCTTACAGCATGCCGAGTATTCATATACCGTATCCCCTTTTAGGAACAGGTTATCAATGGCGGGCGATGCCTGGAACGCGGCAGTTCCTATCGATAGTTTTCCATCCGTGATACTCCCGGTTCCCTGTATCAATTGCCATGATGACAGATCCCCGCTAAAGTCCTCCTCAAATATCGGCTTCTTCTCAACTGGCTCCTCAACTGCTTTCTTTGTGGTTAGCAGGCGGTAAATCTCCACATATTGGTTTCTGGAAAGTTGGTTTTTTGTATCCTGTACTACTATTTTGATGGTATGGGATCCAGGTGACAGCTGATTCGATTTATAAAGTAATATATCTGTTCCCCGGTCAGCCGCATAACAGTCTACCTGGGTCTGATAATTCCCGTCGATATAGACATTGGCAATCCCATGGTCGTCACCCGTTATTCCGTACCATTCTATATAATCAGCCTCAAAAGAATATTCCATAGAGGCTCCAGCCTGGGTAGTGTCACAACTCTTCGTACCTGCTCTTAAGTTCCAGGATCCTTCTCGTGTTATTTCGTCACTGTTTCCATAAATTGTGGTTATAGTAGGCATGGGCTTGATCTCGAACACGGCGCTGTCCATAATCGTAGAATCGCTTTCGGAGACTGCCGTCACCTTGATTTTGCCGCTGGTATTACCCGTAACTAAGATCCCCGGTTCCTCTATCCGTGCAAGTTCTGTCGGATTTCCATCGGAATCCGTTACGCTCCATTTCACTTCTTTATTCGAGGCATACTGTGGTTTTATTCCTGCATTCAGAGTAAGTCTTTTATCCTTTGGTATATCAAAACTGCCGTCAATTCCATTTACGGTGATTGATTTAACAGGATACACTTTTTCTGCGGTATCCCCCGACAACTTTGCTTTTACCTCAAACAAAAGTTCCTGAGCTGTGGTACCCGTGGTACCGTCATCCCATATCTCGATATTCAGGGCCGCAGGTATTTTTCTTTCTTTCATCTCATTAATCTTAGCGACAACAGCATCCGATGTTAGCCAGCTATGCACTTGGATCGGTTTATTTGCCTGATGAACTCCCCATTGTCCATCCGTAATCTGAGGCATAGCCACCTGAAGCAGCCCTTTTTCCTTTCCAGACTGCAGTATTCCGTCTTTCGTATCAGTATTTTCCGCCCAGCCGCCTTCGCCAAAGACCATGTCCTGGAAAGAAGTAGCGGAGGGACCGATCCAGCTGTTATATGAGACTATTCGTTTGTTATTGCCTGTTTTTGCGATCGGAGCCATTTCTTCAAACGGGCATGGCCAGTAGATACAAGCATCGTCGAAGAACCAACCGTCCAGATTCTCGCCTAACTTCGTTCCAACTTCTCCGATCACCTTTTTCCAGTTTTCCACGAAAGTCGATTTGTCTCCTCTTCCTGTATAATGGTGATTCTCGGGAAAATTCTGGTGTGGTCTCCACCCTGGATCCTGGTGTACACCATGATGATAGTACAGGTAAAAATCAATTCCCCGTTTTTTACATTCTGCGGCAATCTCTCCTACCAGATTCCGTTCTGTTGTATAGTCTTGATTTCCCATGATCTCATCCACCGCATCTACCGGCATCTGCATCCGGGATTCCCACCAGGTCAGTGACCAGATGATAAAACCGGCACCGCTTTCCTGTACAAAATTGACGAAGTTTTCCACATCAAATTCGTTGGTAGAAGTTTCCATGTCTTTTTTATCCCCAAACTCCGGATACCCCCAGACTCCTGCCTGGAAAAAGAGTCCGTATCCGCTTTCGCCAAACTTCTTCAGCTGCTCGGCCCCCTGCGCCCGGTAAGCAGCGATCCGCTCTTCATACGCTGCCTTGTCCGCTGAGGGAATCATTTCTATTGCCCGGACCTGAGCCGATTGAGACTGTGCAGATGTTTGTTTCAGTGTGATCTCACTGGTTCCGGCCGGGATCGTAATCGTCCCGAATTCCAGGATTTCCCACCCATTGAATGGCTTTGTATATTCTGTTTCAGAAATCGTCCTACCGGCCTGGGTTACTGTTAATTTATATTTGCTATTCTGACCCGCATTTATTGACAGCCATACAAAATATTCAACTGCTTCTTCTTTCCCTGATTCTACCGTCCATTTTATAGAATCCTCGGATGGATTCTTACCGAAATTATTGTACCAGAAATATTTCGGCCATCCATAATCGGCCGCTGTAATTCCACTGCTCCGTTCGGCAGAACCTACGGACAGCATCTCCAGATTATCGATCTCCTTGTCCGGATTGAGCTGATACACATACTCCGGTTTCGACGCTTCAATTAAATCATTTGCGTGGTTCGTCTTCTGAATGCTGACCGATTCGCTTTTATTCAGCTCTGTATCCATGCCTTGGGTATCCTTAGGTGTTGTTTCCGGCGTGTCTTTATCTCCGGTGACCTCCGGCGTTGTTTCCGGTGTGTCTTTATCTCCGGTGACCTCCGGCGTTGTTTCCGGTATGTCTTTATCTCCGGTGACCTCCGGCGTTGTTTCCGGTATGTCTTTATCTCCGGTGACCTCCGGCGTTGTTTCCGGTATGTCTTTATCTCCGGTGACCTCCGGCGTTGTTTCCGGCGTGTCTGTCGCCGTGACCTTTTCCGTGTCGGCAGCCGGCATCGCCGTACCAGACAATGGCAGTATTGTAATTGTCATAATGACGATTAAGAAAGCGGCCATCCATTTTCTCCAGCGCTTCATCTTTTAATCCCCCTCCTCATGATCTGTTGTTGCCTGTTTCATCCCATTTTCCCCAACTTCCGGTATAGTATAGAGCTGCCGCAAAAGTCCAAAACAGTTTGACCGAATCGGTACTTTCCTGCGGCAGCCCCAATCGTGCAGTTGCTGTTGTTGATATTCAAATGTGACTGCCCATAGGTTTATTTCTCGGCATTGATCTGAGCACGTATCTCCTCCAGGTTATCCATTACACTCGAGACTCCGCCGCCAAGCACAAGTTCCGCCAGAGACTGATTCACATAATATTCTTCCATCGCCGGCCCCAGGCCCTTGATCTCTTTGGTACATACCGCAAAGGTAAACTCGGACAGTTTATCCACTACCGGATCATCCGACGCGGTTCCTTTAACGGAAACTACAAAACCATGATCTGCATTAATCTGCTGCACTTCAGGACTGGTATATGTTTTTAATACTTCGACCGCTGCATCCGGATCTTTTACATTTGCCGGTATAAATAACCCGTCGGATCCTCCGGTTACTACATTTTCACTGCCCATAGAAGGCCAGGGAACGATCACTGCCTCGAAAGGAAGCGATTCGATTACAGAGCCGATTCCTGCGGCAACCTCAGCACACATGGCAGCCTTACCCTGGCTGAATCCTGCGCGGGACTCATCGGTCGTCAGTGTCACAGCGCCTTCTCCGGGATACATATATTCTTTATCATATAATTCTTTCGTGTTCGTCAGAGCTTTTTCAAAGACCGGATCCGAGCATTCTACTTCACCGTTGGCCACAGCCTCCAGTTTGCCTGCATCTTTCGCCAAACTCATCAGGCCATTTCCCCACATCCATGGTCCTTTCTGGTTATCCGTAGGATTCGATACCGGGAAAATTCCTTTTGCTTTCAGGCCTTCACAAGCTTTCTGGAAATCCTCCCAGGACCAGTAAGTGCCCTCCGGAAGTGCCACTCCCGCCTCTTCGAAAAGTTCCTTGTTCGCGATCAGGCAGGCGAAATTAGGCGTTGTGGGAACCGCATAGGTCTTGCCGTCTACAGTTCCGATACTCAGCATGTTCTCATCAAATGTATTTCTCCATGCGCCGCCGTCTGCATCCAGATAAGGTGTCAGATCCAGGCACATGTCTGAATCGGAAAAAGTACGGATATACATCGGCCAGTAGTTATAAATATCGCAGGGTTCATTGGATGCCACACCGGTACGGATTACCTGAGCCAGATTCCCCCAGTCTACCTGCAGGGATTCAATATTATATTGATCTGCCATTAATTCTTCCAGTTTTTCACAACTTTCTTCTCCGGAAGAATACTCTACGATTTTTCCGTAGAACTTGATATCTTTTTTGGTTCCGCCCGCAGCGTTGTTTTCCTTGTCGGCGGGTGCCTGCGTCTGTGGTGCATTCGCATCCGGCGTCTGCTCGGGTGAAGCTTCCTTGGCGCCGCATCCTCCCAGGCACATCGCCAGGGCCAGGACGAGGGCTAAGCCTTTCCATGTTTTCCTCATATCTTATCCTCCTAACATATTTTGGCTAAAACACCGGGCCTGTTTTAGATATCTCCGGATTCTGATATTCCGGTCCTTTCGTTCCGGCTCCGTATATTTTAACCTGGTTGTTGTTTACCTGATCATTTTAACAATCAATTTTCATTTCTCACATGGTAAATACTACGATATTATCCAATATCCAACGTTTCGAGCTGTGACCTGATCACCCTTTCACTCCGCCGCTTGTCAAACCCTGCACAAAATATTTCTGTACAAAACAGAAGAACACGATCAGAGGAACCATGATAATACAGATCGCTGCGCACATTGGACCCCAGTTCGTTCCAAACTGCGCTGAGAAGGATACCATTCCGATCGGGATCGTCTTCATCGTGGAGGAGGCCAGCACCACGGTCGCCCACAGAAGCTCTCCCCACCAGGAGACAAATACAAATACCGCGTTTGTCGCGATCGCCGGCAGCATCAGAGGGATTACGATTCTTCCGAAAGTCTGGATCTCGGTACATCCGTCGATTCTCGCTGCCTCCAGAAGCTCCGTCGGTATCGTATCAAAAAAGTTGCGAAATATGTACACGGTCATTGGCAATCCCCAGGCAATATACGGTATAATCAGTGAGATCCGGGTTCCGGTCATACCTAGATCCGAAGTGATTAAGTAAAGCGGCATGATGACAGACTCTGACGGCATCATCGTACAGGCCAGGATTGCCAGCATCAGCAGTTCCGCATATTTCAAGTGGAAGCGGGACAGCGCGTAGCCGGCCAATGCACCTGCCAACAGCGTCACAACCAGCACGATCCCCACAACGATCACACTGTTGACCATATATTTTCCGATATTCGCCGTGTTCCAGGCAGTCAGATAGTTCTCCCAGGCAAAGGTCTTCGGAAGCCCCCATATGTTGGTATAGAACTCGGAGGTGGATTTCAGCGACGTCACAATAACAAAGAGGATGGGGAATGCGACCACAAGAGAGTACAGAATTAACAGAATTCTGCTGATCATGCGCGCTCTGCCGTCACCTTTCCCATACCTGCTTTTGTTTCTTGCCGCAGAAACCGATAATTTCATCGTCTTAATATTAGTACTCATATGCTTCCCCCCTGAGAACTCTGCGAAGAATCACGACCAGCGCGATCACCAGCAGTGTAATAATCACTCCCTGGGCCGCTGCATAACCAAAATTCCCCAGGTTAAACGCGGTCTTCACCATATTTATCGGTACTACATAGGACACGGTTCCCGGACCTCCGCCGGTCATGATGGATACCACATCATAAGATTTGAAATTCACCGTAAGGGTATAAACAGCTGCCACCAGTACCGTGGGTTTGATCAGCGGAAGGATCAGGCTGAAGAACTGCCGGGGATAGCCGGCCCCGTCCAGCTTGCTTGACTCAAACACGGAAGCCGGAAGCATCTGCATCGCCGCGAAGCTTAACATCATAGTAAGTCCGCTCATCTTCCAGATGTTCACAAAGGCTATGCACCACAAAACCGTGTTTTTATTTTCCAGCCAGGCCTGAGTCATGCCTCCAAGTCCCACGGCTCTCAGGAAGTTATTGAGCAGTCCCATCTCAGGGTTGAAAAAGAAGGTAAACAGCAAGCCCACCACCGCCGTCGGCAGCATGACGGGCATAAATGCAATTAACCGGTAGAAGGCTCCCTCCTTCTGGTATACTTTATATACCAGGGCCGCCAGCAGGATCCCCAGCACCACCGCTCCCAAAGTGGAGACGGTACCTAAAAACAGTGAGTTTTTCATGCTCATCAAAGCGGTATGGTCTGTGAGAGCCTTGCTATAGTTTTGTATCCCCACCCACAGAGGATCATGGAATCCGTCCCATTTCTGAAACGAAAGTATTCCATTCCAGATAAACGGGACGTAAAGGGCATATGCGATAAATGCAAATGCCGGAAGTAAAAACAAGGCCGTCAGAATCCTGCGGTTTGTTTTTCCTTTTCTCATGGATTTTCCCATTTGTATCCATCCTTTCCTATTAGTTCGAAACGCATCCGCAAATGTGTGTTTCCTTACAAATCTATTATAGAAAAGGTGGTAACCAGCGTACATGGCTCCTGCAACGAAACTATCTGTTTTTCTACGATCCTATTTTTTTAAGTTCTCATAATTCTTACGGTATTCGGAAGGAGTTAATCCGGTCTCACTTTTAAATACGGTAGAGAAATGCTTGTAGTCTGAAAATCCTGTGGCCTCCGCTACCTCATAGGTCATTAGATTTGTGGTCCTTAGTATCCTCCCTGCATGCCTTACCCGAATTCTGGTAAGATATTCCACGAAGCTGATCCCCGCCTTTTTCTTGAAATTTGAGCTGAAATAGTTATTTGATTTTCCTAGATACCCTGCCACATCCTCTATGGTCAGGTGTTCCATATAATGATCGTTGATATAGATAAAAGCTTGTATAATGGAACTGTCAAATGTATTTTCAGAAAGGCTTAACTTCGGATCCCCACCGAAGATTAACTGATGAGCTTCCAGCCCTTTGGAAACCGGTGATCCCAGAATCGAACTTGCGCAATGGCTGGATTCGATCCGTGAAATACATTTTTTTACCACTTCCTTTAACTCTTCTATATTGATCGGTTTCAGCAGATACTCCGCCACCCCCAGCTTGAGCGCTTCCCGTGCGTACTCAAATTCCGCATATCCGCTCATAATAATTACCTGATAGGGTGTATAGTGAAGTCTTTTGACGATCTCAAGTCCGTCCATTTCCGGCATCCGTATATCGGTAAGTATTAGTTCGATACGGTGTTCCTCGCAGATTCTGCATGCCTCTTCCCCATCTCTTGCGGTGTACACGCTGTCGATCCCCAGCGACCCCCAATTCACGCTTTTGCTCAAGCCCATGCGAATATTAATTTCATCATCCGCGATCAAAAGTTTCATATTCCTCATCCTCCCCGCAAACATAGATCATCGGCAGATAAACCCAGATCGTTGTCCCCTCATTCCTCCTGCCGCTTATATGAATACCATAATCGTCCCCGTATTCCAGTCGGAGTCTGTCCTGTATATTTTTCAGAGCAAATGCCTTGTGCGTCTCGTCGGAACCGTCCAGGAACGCCCTGACTGCTTCTACGTCAATGCCGACTCCATTATCTTCTACCCGGCAGCAGATTTTTCCATGCGATTTTTCAATCGTTACTATAATCCTGCCGCCGCCCCGCTTGGGCTCTATTCCGTGTACCACCGCATTTTCCACCAGTGGCTGGATCAGCAGCTTAATCACCTTACAGTCTAGGATATCCGGATCCGCGGCAATCTCGAATTCCAGCGTATCCGGAAAACGCATTTTCTGCAATATGAGATAGCGCTCCAGATTCTTGATTTCCTCCCGGAAGGTAGTATGCTTTTCTCCCCGGTTCAGACTGTGCCGGAACAGGCCGGACATGGCTTCCAGACATTCGGCGATCTTCGGCTGATCTTCCATAACTGCCATCCAGCGGATGGAATCCAGTGTATTATACAAGAAGTGAGGATTGATCTGCATATGAAGATATTCCAGCTCCATTTCCCGCTCCGTAAGCTTACTCTTATATTCCCGCTCAATCAGATTACTGATATAATCACTCATCTTCTGCAGAGCTGTATTTAACTGACCGATCTCATCCCTGCATGTCGTGTGGGTGGAAATCTTGAAATTACCCTCGCGGTAATCCTGTACCTCCCTGGACAAGCTGGAAACCGGCCATATGATGCTTTTATACTGGACAATCATAAATACAGTGCCAAACAGCAATATAATGAGAATATTCACAGTTGTCAGACCAAACACTTCCCTCTGGCCGGTTAAAAAAACACTGCGGGGTTCTGCCCAAACCAGGGTCCACTGCGTCCCCGGTATTGTCTGATAAAAATATACTTTTCCGGCTTTTGCAAATCTACCCTGGCCGGTGAGTCCGGAAAAGCTCTCGTCACCTGATAGATTAGTTCCCAGCATAGACTTGTCTGTGGATGAGACGATATTTCCCTCTCCATCGAAGAGATACATCACCCCCTCCGGGGATTTTAGCCCGGCGTAGATGGATTCCAGATAGGTTTCATCCACCGTGATCCGCTCCATGCCCAACGAGCGCCCCAGTTGGGTCAGATCATTGACCATTCTCATCAGTGATACAACATATTCTCCGTCCAGATACTTCCTATAATAATCCGTCGGATATTTCTGCCTGTATGCGGCCGTCCAGAAAGGGGAACCCGACCGCTCTTCCACTCTGGTTATGTATGAATCATCCTCCTGATAAACCCGCAGTCCGTATTGGTAAATGATTCCAAATTGATCCGAGAGACTAACTGCTTTTATAAAATTCCTAGAATCCAATAGATCCTGTGCAGAAAAACCGGCCGCCAGGTTTTGACGGCTGACTGAGTTTAAGGAAGGATTACGGTATTCCTTTAACAAGTTCTGCACACTCTTATTACTTAAAATATTTTTGGATAAATACTCCATATCTCTGGTAAAATTCTCAACCCCGGTACCTATCTGGCTTAACAGTTCCTGCCTAGCCGCGCAGGCCTGTTTGAAATCATACGCACTGACAACTCCTCCTACCACGATAGCCACGATACTGATAGGAAGGATCAGAAGAAGAAGCATTGTCACACCGAATTTTGAAGATAGTTTCAGATTGCTCAGTTTTAGCATGCAGACACCCCCTTTTCCATAATGATAAATGGAAATTTTTAAATAATATATCGAAAATTCTACGATTTTTTATGTTTATCTACGATTTTATAAAAATATATAATTTTTTCCGGTGAGCCGGGAACGAACATGTCTGTCTTTCACACAAAAAAGACGCTGCCGCCCGGCTTAAACTCAGCCGGGTACAACGCCTTTTTTGAGAAGCAGTAGATAGTTTTAAAGTATAGTGGACATAAGTATCTTAGCATTATACATCCAAAAGAACTATATAATATTCTACGCAAATCATACACGATCTTACGATATCAGATTTTTATTTTACTACGTTCTCCTGCCACTCCTCTTTTGCTTCCTCCGTAATCGATGTGAAATCCTCGGTCTGTTTGATAAACGTAAGCTCCAGCGGCTTCTGGCTTCGGTAGATTCCGATCGTCACCGGGGTGTTCAGCGGAATCTCCTGGAAAGCCTCCAGGAAATCCTCCACATTTCCAATCACCCGATCCCCGATCCGCCGGATCACATCGCCGGTCCCAATGGGCAGCCCCAGCTTGCAGAACAGTCCCAAAACGTCCCGCTCCAGAATGAATACCCCCGACAAATCCGGCAGTCCGGCGGCCGAGCGCATGCCCTCCCCTGTGATATTCGACAGCAGTACATCATAGAACCGGACGGTCTGGTCTGTATCCACCTCGTCCACATAGACAAATTGGGGGGGATTCGGGGCATCCGGCCTTCCAAAGTCCTCATCCGACATGGGAAAGTTAATAAATCCCAGTTTCCGTGCAGGGGAATCTTCTCCGACCAGATAGTCTCCATGTTTAAAATCCAGGAATTCGGGGTCCGCCGTCACAGACTTGTAGTCCGGCTCCGGCAGGTCCAGAACCTCATTTCCCATATTCCAGTACAGGTTATGGGAGAAGAACGTGGTGGCTCCCTCATTGATGCACAGACTATTGCAGATCTTTCGGGAACAGATCACATTGGAATAAATGAGATCGTGATTGTAGGCAAAGCTCATATGATTCTCCAGGTTCGAGCCGATCAGCACATTATTATGCACCCGCCGGTCGAACCCGTCCCGCAATTTTATTCCCACGCCAATACACAGGTTATTATAGATATCATAGTTAGACGCTCCGTCGTCGATGTCGATCCCAAAGGCGTAAGTGGCATATACCCGGTTTCCCCGGATCACGGAGGTACTTCTCGCATCCAGCAGCGCAAACGCCCGCTTATCCCGTCCATAGTAGCCCATCGCGTCATGCTGCGGAACCGACCAGTACCGGTCCCGGCCCCAGCAGTTGATGGGACCGTGATCTGCCGTCTCCGTGACGCAGTCGAAGAGGTCGTTGCCTTCGATGACATGCCCGCCGAAAGTTCCGTCGTGCACATTGATACCGGCTCTGGAGGTGTGGTGGATCGTGTTCCTGCGCACTGTCACATATTCGCTGACCGACATGCAGACAGCGGCCGTCTGCTTCTCGTAGGTACCGATATCGAAAAAATAACTGTCTGCGATCGTGATGCGGCGCGGATATTCATCGGAAGCAGGACCCGGTGTAAAATCATGAATTTCAGTTTTATGGTTCTCCCCGTCATAGGTGGAAGCATCCCGCACCGCGCTCCTCTTTCCTATCACCAGGACTCCAGTGGCTCCTATGTGCAGGAAGCGGCAGTCTTCCACTTGATTTTCCTCATTATATCCCGACATGGTTACGGCATTTCCGCCGATATCCTCAAAAGAGCAGCCGAAAATCCGGATATCCTCCGCATTTTCCATAAACACCGCGCCGGAGCGCACCATTCCCCAGTCTCCACGGAGCGGCCGTTCATATTTTCCGGTAAATAAAGTCCGGTGTGTGCGGATCATGCCGATCCCTCGGATCGTAATATGTTTCTGCGGCGACCGGAAGGATTTTCCGGTAATCCTGATGAATTCTTCGGTAGTCACGACCCCATATTCCGCTCCTTTAAGCTCCAGTCCCTCCGGCGGGTAGTAGTACAGTTTTCCCGTTTCTTTGTCATAGTACCATTCGCCGGGCGCATCCAGCTCCTCGAAAATATTCTCCACCATGCGCTTAACCGCATGCATTTCATTTCCGCGGTTATTATCTCCCACCCATTCATACAGCAGCTCATCGTCCGCCGTTTTCCCGGTGATCCGATAGGAATTACCGCCCCATTCGGCGTGATGCAGTGCCCGGATATAACCGCCGGCCGGATTCTTCCAGCGGGCAACTCGTTCCTTGCTGATGGCGTCGGCCGCATAGCCGCCCAGAGTTTTTCCCGGTTCGTAGTTCGGGTACCTGGCCATGATCTGGCGTTCTCCATTTACATAAAAGGCATCCACCTTCCGGCCAGGGCCGATGTCCGCCGCCAGGACAGGGCCTTCATAGACCGTCCACTGAGGCGTAATCGGCGCCGCTCCGGTCATCACGGGGGTTTCATCCCGGTAGTTCGTAATTGTAAGGCGAATGCCGGTGCTCCCCAGTGTTTCTTCGTTCAGCTCGACCGGCGTATCTATGTAATAACTGCCCTGCCTGAGAAAGATATTGGCATTTTTATAGTTTCTGCTTTCCTCTTGAAGCCTTTGAACCGCTCTTTTAAGCGTGAGATAGGGATGTGTCAGACTTCCACAGGCGTCGTCAAAACCCGATGGCGATACATAGAGATTCAATTTCATGTCTGTCATTTATACCTGATTCCTTTCTCTAATCGTATTACGTTTGGAACTTATAGTATACTGTATGTATTAAGAGTGCATTTCCGTGTGATTCCGGAATTGGACAAGTATTATTACACTGTCTGCCACATTTACCGGATGTGCTCAGCCCTTGACCGCGCCGCCCGTCAGCCCGGCGATAAAGTATTTCTGGGTGAACAGGAAAAACAGGACAACCGGCACCAGAATGATACAGCTTGCCGCGCACAGCGGACCCCAGTCTGTCCCGGCGCTCTGTACAAACGCGGTGATTCCGAGCGGCAGTGTTTTAATGCTGGAGGTGGATAAGTCTACGGAAGCCCACAGCATCTCTCCCCACCAGCTTAAGAAACAGAAGATGGCATTGGTCGCAGTGGCGGGAAGCATCATGGGCATTACCACCTTGACGAAAGTCGCTGTCTCAGTGCAGCCGTCGATCCGGGCCGCTTCCATGATCTCCGTGGGTACCGTCTTGAAGAAATTCCGGTAAATATAGGTAGCAAAAGCCAGTCCCCAGCCAATGTATGGCAGAATCAAAGACAGATGGGTCCCCAGAATCTTCATCTTACTGGTCATCAGATACATGGGCATCAGTACAGATTCCGAAGGCAGCATGGTCAGCATAAAAATAACGATCATAACCGTATCCGCTTTTGGGATATCCAGTTTTGCCAGGGCATAACCTGCCAGTGCCGACAGAACTAAAGTCACAACCACCACTACGAATACTACGATAATACTGGACAGGAAATATTTTCCGATACTGGCGGTCATCCAGGCGTAGGTGTAGTTCGCCCATTCGTACACCTTCGGCAGCCCCCAGATATTATTATAAAAATCGTTGGTGGTCTTTAGGGAAGTCAGCAGCACGAAGATCATCGGGTAGATCGTGATCAGCACGAACACGATCAGAATGATGCGCACAAACCATTTGGCTATTCTTTCCCCCGGCTTAAAGGATTTGCTTTTCTTGACCGCGCCGCCCGGCGCTTTTGCCGATCTCGCATTAGAACTCATATTCTTCCCCCCTTAAGAAACGTTTTGCCAACAGTATACTGGCCATAACGACGATAGTGAAGATCACACCGGTCGCAGCGGATTCCCCGAATTTCCCATAGGAAAATGCCATCTTGGTCATATTGATCGGGACGGTCGTGGTCAGCGATCCCGGACCTCCCTGGGTCATTGTAAAAATCAGATCGTAGGATTTATACTGAGTTCCCAGCGTATTGATCGTCGCCAGCAGTATCATCGGTTTGATCAGCGGCAGCGTGATATACCGGATCTGTTTCCAGTAGGACGCTCCGTCCAGCATGGCCGACTCGTACAAAGATCCCGGTATTGTCTGCATGGAAGCGAAGCAAAGCAGCATCACCTGGCCGGCGCATTTCCAGACGGCGACAAAGATAATGCAAATCATAGCGGTGCTTTTATTCTGCAGCCATACATGATTGAGGCTCTCCAGACCGATCAGTTTCAGGAAATTGTTCAAAAGGCCCATCTCCGGATTATAAAAAAACGTGAACATCAGGCCGACTACCGCGGTGGGCAGCATGGCCGGACTGAACAGGACCAGCCGAAAAAAGGAACCTTCCTTTCCCGCAAGTTTGAACACTAACGTGGCCAGCATAAGGCCCACCAGAATCCCGCCGGTCGTGGATGCCAGCGCGTAATAGATGGAATTTCCAATACTCTTTAAGATCGCCGGATCCTTGAATACGGTCAGGTAGTTCTGGATTCCCCGGAATGTAATACTGCTGAAACCGTCCCATTTCTGAAAGGACAGAACCAGGTTCCAGACAAAGGGAACCACCGTCGCATAAAGAATGAATAT
Source organism: Diplocloster hominis (assembly GCF_032380655.1). NCBI lineage: Bacteria > Bacillati > Bacillota > Clostridia > Lachnospirales > Lachnospiraceae > Diplocloster > Diplocloster hominis. Next base: position 150,484 of record NZ_JAWDIY010000003.1, read on the forward strand.
CAGGGCCGGAGCCAGAAAGACGAATCCGGTAACCCGCCTGGTACGTATACTTTTACTTTTCCTCATTCTTATCACCTTCTTAATTTAATTATATATCAGCATTCTTATTGCAGGCCCTTCAGGCGGGGCCGCAGCCCAGGGCATAAAGATAGCAGGCAGCTACGGTCTACTACCTGCTATTTATGCACGCCTCTTTATTCACCTGCCTGTGCGCTCAAGCGCAGTTCTTCCAGTTTCTCTATCGCCGCATCCACTCCGCCGTTTAAGATCAGGTCGGGTATCAGGCTGTTCAGCCGGTAATCGTTCATCTCCGCCGGCCATACTACATCGGGTACGCAGGTTTCCGACTGGGCCACTACCGTTTTCACGAATTCGTCGCTGATCTGGACCTCTTTGTTTACCGGGATATAACCTTCCTGGGCATGGATCGACTGGATATCGGTCTGTGTATACGCTTTGATCACATCCACCGCGGCATCGATGTTCTTGCTGGTCTTCGGAACGAAGAAGCAGTTTCCCGCGCCGTTTAACGCCGGTATATCGGAAACACTGGGCCAGGGTATGATCACCGCGTCGATGCCGGATGCCTTTAATTCATCGGCCGTTACTTTCGCGCCTGCGCCGATGTCCGTCATCATGGCCAGCTTTCCCTGGGCGAAGGCCGCCTTTAGCTCATCGCTCTTGACGGTAACCGCGCCCTCTCCGGGATACATGTATCCTTCATCATAGAGGGATTTGATGTCCGTAAGGACCTTCTTGGTCTCTTCGCCCTTGAAAGACAATTCATGGTTTATGTAGGAATCATAAGTGTCCGCATTCAAGGTCTCTGAGAGCATAGCGGGCCGGAACAGCCACTCTCCATGCTGCAGATCGGATGAATTGGCAAAGGGAAACACGCCCGTATCCTTGATTTTCTTACATGCTTCTTTGAATTCTGGGTAAGTCCATTTTTCCGGAACCGTAACCCCCGCATCGTCCAGTAGTTTTTTGTTGCCTATGATAACGGTAAAATTGGATTCCCAGGGGATCGCCACAATCTTGCCGTCCACGGTGGCCGCCTTTAATTTGTCCTCCCCGATCTGGGCTTTCCATTCCGGATCCGCGTCCAGATAAGGGGTGAGATCCACGGCTGCGTCGGCGAAGGTGGCCATATCGTAGGGATTATAATTGTAGATATCGCAGGGATCTCCCGAGGCCAGACCGGTGCGGATGACCTTCTCTAAGTTCGCCCAGTCTACCTGGATTGCATCGATGTTGTATTTGTCCTTTACCTTTTCCTGCAGTGCTTCCACCATAAGGGGGCCGGAAGTATATTCGATGACTTTTCCGTAAAATTTTACGGTGGTTTTCTCCTTACTTTCTCCGGCGGGCGTCTGATTCACCTCATTGGCGGCCGGCTGTGAAGTCTCCTTGGGAGCGGCTTCCCCGCTCTGCGCTTTCTGTCCGCATCCGGCCAGAACCATGGACGCGCTCATGATTGCAGTCAGTATCGCCGCGATCGCTCTTCTTTTCATGCTCTCATCCTCCTTCTCATGTCCTTCTTGTTTCGTGCTTATTGTTTCTTGGGATGATTTTATGATACTATGGTTTCTTTTCTTCAGACAGGTGACAGATCTACGATTTCTTTTAAAATTCTACGATTTTTTCATCCCCGACGGAACCCCTTTTTCCTCCACCTCGATGCCTTTTGTCTTTCGGTATACGGAAGGAGGACAGCCCACGATCTTCTTGAATACCGTGGAAAAATACTTTTCGTCCCGGAAGCCGACCTTTTGGGCGATCTCGATCGTCAGTTCCGTAGAGGAATCCAGCATCCTGCAGGCCTGTTCCACCCGGTAGCGGTTCAGATATTCGGTAAAGGATACCTTCATTTCTTTTTTAAACAAGTAGCTGAAGTAATTCCTGGATTTATTTACATAAGCGGAGATGAAATCAACCGTAATATCCTCATGATAATGCGTGGAGAGATAGGCCACCGCCGCCATTACAGTCCCGCTCACCGCCTGATCCGCATGCTCCGACACCCCGCGCAGCACCAGATAGTAGAGATTACTGATCCACAGCTGGTATTGATCTAACGTGAATAGGTCCGGGACCTCCAGAAGCGTGGTTTTATTTTTCTCCAGGACGCTCTCCACATCCAGTCCGGTCTCCCGGATATGCCGGAACAGAAACTGCTTCAGCGTCAGGCACACTCCCTTGACCATATCGTAGGAGGACACCTTCCGCTCTTTCATCTTCTGGAACTGTTCCGCGATGTAATCCTGGGCTTTGTCATAATGAAATCCGATGATGTACTGCCGGAGCCGTTCTTCGTTCTCCATAATGTAGGGCGCTTCCTCCCGTCGAAGGCTGCCGTCGTATATGCTCATCGCACCGGTGCCCAGATACAGCCGGTGGTTTAGTTGTTTTAAACACTCCCGGCAGGCCGTGACCAGCTGACTTAGTGGATAGTTTTGGGATACTCCCACCGTTACGGAACCTATCTTTAATCCCCTCAGTTCTTCATTAATATCATTATGCAGTCTCCTGATTTGTGCGGTGACTTCCGCTCTGGAACGGCTGATATCCATCTTCGTAAAATACAGATATCTTTGGTTCAGCGTTAATAAAAAGCCGTTATGATCATTCTGCGCATAGGTTCTGAGTTTCTCCAGAAGCAGAGGCTCTCCCCGGGAAATCTCCCGCGCCTCCCTCGTGTCGAATTCAAACAGGCTGCTCAAAACCAAAGTCTGCCGGCCGAAACCCGTAAAAATCTCCAGCCGCTCCTGAAAGGTATCCTCTTCCAGGTTCTCCGTCAGGATATGTTGTACGATCTCATCTATCAACAAGCTTTTCTGCCTCTCGATCTGCTCCTTCTCCTGCTCATGGAATTCATCCATAAGCCGGGTGATCAGCTCCGTCAGCTCCGTCAGGCGGATGGGCTTTAGCAGATAGTCGACCACACCGATGTTGATCGCCCTTTTCGCATACTCAAATTCAGAATAGCCGCTCAGAATGACGATCCGAATAGTATCATCCCATTCCTTGGCCTTTTGGGCCAGCTCCAGCCCATTCATGCCAGGCATTCGGATATCGGTGATCAGGATACGTACCGGATCCTCCTTAAGGACCTTAAGCGCTTCGATCCCATTTGGCGCTGTGACCACTTTCGTAATTCCGAAATTTTTCCACGGAATCCCCTTTTCAATCCCCATTCGGATCTGTACTTCATCATCCACGATTAGTAATTCCACATCCACTTTTGCCACCTCTTTTCTGCTGCAGTGACCAGAGACACTGGAAGAGCAGCATGCCAGTAATATTATCTCTGTATCTATTCTATCGATAAAACCGCAGGGAGAGAAGTCTGTAAAACTACGATTTTATATAAATTTGTACGATATTCAAATTTAATCTCCGGGTTTATACCTCCGGCAGACTATCGCTTGGAATGGTATGGCTCTCTTGACTGCCACCTTCAGCCATCGTTAATATCTTCGGCAGCCGGACCTCCACTCTGGTACCTATCTCCGGTTCAGACGTAAAGTGAATTCCGTAGCATACACCGTATTTAATCTTAATTCTCTCATCGATATTCTTAAGTGCAAAGGCGTTGTGTTCTTCCTCCGGCTCCTGCAGATAGTGGTTGATCCTGTCCTCATCGGTGCCGACTCCGTCATCCTCCACCACATACAGAAGCGTATCCTCTTCGCTGCTGATATCCACCGCGATTCTGCCGCCTTCGACCTTATCCTCCAATCCGTGCACGATCGCATTTTCCACTAAAGGCTGCAGGATCAGCTTTAAGACCTTACATTCTTCCAGGCCCTCTTCCATCCGGATGTCTACCCGGATCCGGTCACCGAACCTGTTTTTCTGAATTAGAATGTAACTCTTCAGATGTTCCACCTCCTGCGCTACGGTGACGATCTCTCTTCCGGAACTGAGAGCGTGACGGAAAATATCCGATAACGCTTCCACCTGCTCGGCGATCTTCTCCTGTCCGTCAACCACGGCCATCCACCGGATACTGTCCAGGGCATTGTACAGAAAATGAGGATTGATCTGACTCTGCATATATTTTAATTCAATCTCGCGCCTCTTAATCTCATTGATGTACTGGTTCTGGATCAAATCCTGGATATAGTCCACCATACGGGACATATTCCGGTTCAGCTCGCCGATCTCATCGTGGCTGTCACTGTAGATCGGCACTTTGAAATGTTCTACCTGGAATTGCTTCGCGTCCTGAGAAAGTTTTACCACCGGCGCAATCATTGTTCTGCGCTGCATCAGCATGAAACTGAGACCGAAGATCAGGGTCAGGACAATGCACAGCAGAATAATCGTGTTCACTGCATTATTGCTCTGGAACAGAGTATCCGTCGGCTCGATCTTGACGACGCGCCAGCCCACCTGGGCAATAGGATAATAAGTGATGACTTCACCGCCCCGTACCAGATAACCGGAAGCATCATCCGGGATTTCTTCCTCCCGAATCCGTACGAAATTTTTACCCAAGCTGGCCCGGTCTGAAGATGATAAGATGTTTCCTTCCCGGTCCAGTATATAAATGCTGCTCTCTTCACCCATAATTCCCCGATACTGCTCCAGCAGTGCGGCTTCATCTACGGTCAGTCTTTCATAGGCAATAATCTGTAGTGTATCATAATCGTTTACCGCCCGCAGCATATACAGTTTATTATAAGGAGCCCCATAGCTTGTCGTCGCTCCTTCATGAATCCCATTCCATATGGGAATTCCCCCCAGCTCATCTAAGACCGGCACGAACTGACGGTCCTCCTGCATCACGTAATCCCCAAATTGGTAAATGATATCCTTCTCATTAAAAATAGAAATACTGCGGATATTGTTCCGTGATTCCAGTTCCGAACGAATCTGAAAGGCTGCATCTACCCGCTGTTTTTCGATGTCCGTGCTGGATGCTCCCTGGTTGTACATCCTTATTAATCTTTGCACCTGCTGATCGGTTCCGATGTTCAGGGATACGAACTCGATATCATTGATTAAATTTTCGATACCGGCCTGGGTCTGTTTCAGGATTTCCAGATTAATCTCACAGGTCCTGGTGTTGAGCCTGGTTCGCACACTATAGTTCACCACAAACAGCAGGATGACCAGCGGTATGATCAGAAATACGCAGAGACTTGCCATGAACTTCTGGCTGATCCCCAAATCTTTGATCCATTTCTTTACTCTTCTAATCACAATTTCCTCCAGTGCCGCTTTACTGCGGCTATATTCAGGTACGGTGTATCCATTTCCTCCAGTGCCGCTTTACTGCGGCTTATTTCAGGTATCTCAAAATAGGTTTATTCCGCCTGTAATCGGATCTGCTCCATCTGTTCCATAACTGCCTCCGTTCCATTTCCTAGAATCAGTTCTGGAATCAGTTTTCTTCCCCGGTAGGTTTCCATATCCCGGTTCGGCGGATCTTCCGCATAGATCATCCTGGTCTGATCCATCATAACCCGGATCATTTCATCCCCGGTCTCCACGAAAGTATTGGCAGGGATATAGCCATATTCCGCATGTATGGACTGTATATCCTGATCTGTAAATTCCTTGATCACTTCCATCGCTGCATCCGGGTTTTTACAGTTTTTTGGTATGAAAAGACCGTTATCACCGCTATGAACAGCATCTGCTTCTCCCGCTGCAGGCCATGGAACCAGACAGACCCGGACGCCGTTTTCTTCCGCCTCTTTTGCCATGGCGACCGCGCCGGCAGCGGCATCCGTCATCATTGCCAGTTCTCCGTTTAAGAAGGCCGCCTTGATCTCGTCGTAACCAGCTGTAGCCGCACCTTCCCCCGGGAACATATAGCCCTTGTCATACAGAGTCTTTATGGACTCCAAAGCTTCTCTGTTCTCTTCCCCTTCAAAGGACAGATTTCCGTTCTTATATTCTTCATAGGTTCCCGCGCTCAGGGTGGTGGACAGTATGGCATTCCGGTACAGCCAGCTCCCATGTCCACGGTCAATAGAGTTAGCAAAAGGATAGATTCCCAAAGCCTTTATTTTTTCACACTCCGCGCAAAAATCTTCATACCTCCAGGAATCAGGGATCTCTACCCCTGCTTTTGACAGAATTTCTCTGTTCGCCAGAACCACAGGGAAATTGTATTCCCACGGTACAATCAGAATTTTACCGTCTATCATGCATTTCTGCCACTCATTCTCCCTGAATCTGGAAGCAAATTCAGGATCGTCCTGTACATATGGAGTTAGATCCAGCGCCATATTGCAAAACAGTTTCATTTTATGGATCGGATACTGATAGATGTCGGACGGTTGTCCTGAAGTGATCCCTTGGATGATCTCCTCTTCCAAAGCTCCCCAATCCACCACTTCAGGGACTACATCAATCTGATTCTTACATTTTTCTACCAATGCTTCCGTCATAAGCGGACCGGAAGGATAATCAATTACCTCACCATAAAAACGTATTTGAACTCTCTCCTGGACTTCCCGTTCCACTCGCTCCTCTGCATTTCTGCCACATCCAAACGTCTGCAACAGGCCCGCCGCTGCTAGCAGCACTATAAAATACCACATTTTTCTGTTCCGCATACTTTTCCCCCCTAAAATCAGTCTTTCATGCTTCCTCCCCAAAGGTCCCATTTCAGTATCATACGCATATTCTTCATATGCCTTACCCGGCTGCTCCGTCCGCTGCAGCTTAGTTCTCTTCATATGGAAATCTTACTTCCACCCTGGTGCCCACGTCAACCTGCGAACAAAAAGTCAAGCCGTATCGATCACCAAACCTTAATTTAACACGTTCATCAATGTTACACAGAGCAAAAGCTTCTTCTCTGTCCCCTTCCCGTGTCAGATACCTTCTAATCCGCTCCTCATCGGCTCCCGCTCCGTTGTCCTCCACTACGTAAACTATGACCTGCTGATCTCTGTATATAGCTATCCGTATAATACCTCCCCTGCGCTTCTTCTCCAGACCATGTATACAGGCGTTTTCCACCAACGGCTGCAGGATCAATCTCAAAACCGGATACTGTTTAAGTTCCTCCTCCACTTGAATCTCAATGTTTATCCTGTCCCCAAACCGGTTCTTCTGTATGAGAAGATAACTCTTCAAATGCTCCACCTCGCTGCTTACCGTAGTCAGCTCCGCACCGGAATTCAATGCTTGGCGGAAGATATCGTCCAATGCGTCCACCTGCTCCACAATGTCCTGATTTTCACTTTTTTCTGCCATCTGCCGGACGCAGTCCAGCGCGCCATAAAGGAAATGCGGATTTATCTGATTTTGTATCAGGCGCAGCTGTGCTTCTTTACTTGCAATATTCATCTTATACTGATCCCGTATCAGCCGCTTAATGTAATCAACCATTTCTATAAGCGCTGCATTCAGCTGGCCGATCTCACCCCGGCTGTCGTCGACGGCCGGAATTTCAAATTCGTCATTCCATTCTATAGATACCGCGTAGGACAATTTTCCAAGAGGAATCAGAATTGTTCTTCGTTCGAACACAAGAAAAGCAGCCGCAAAGATCAGTATAAACAGGAAGCACATCATAAAAGCCTGATTTACCGAAGCGCTACTGCGCAGCACCTGATTTGCCGGATCTATTTTCACCACAAGAAGGCCTGCCTGTTCTATGGTGTAGTAGGCAGCGACCTGTTTTCTGCGGATCAGATAGCCTTCTCTGCCCGATAAATCAGGCTCCGGCAGAAGTGGGAAATCCAGTCCGATCATATCCCCACGGCTGGATGACATGACTTTGCCGTTATGATCCAGTACATATATTGTACCTGCCGTTTCCGCTATTCCCGAATACAGCTTTCTAAACGCCGCCTCATCGACGGTGAACCGTTCATAAGCAAGGGGGGACGTATCGGTATGGCAGTCAGGATCCCGGATCGCCCGGTACATATACATTTTCTGATAGGGAGCTCCGTAGACATTGGTTTCCCCCTGGAATTCCGACTGCCAAATTGTCCTCCCTTCCATGCTCGTCATCTCCGGGACCATGCCCACGTCTTCTCTTACCACATGATCTCCCGCCTGGCATATGATTCTGTCTTTTGTAAATATGGACACATTGCGGATATAGCTTCTCGTCTTTACACCGAATTCGATCTGAAACTGTGCATCCGCCTGCCGGATCAAGTCTGTGGGATCTGCGGTGATCGCCTTTTTCACCTCCGGATTCATCGCCATGTCCAGAGATATATTTTCAATGTCCATGATAAAATTCACTATTCCGGATTTTGTCTGTTTCAGGCTTTCCAGCGCCCCCCGGCAATCTTGTTCGTTCAAACTGCCTCTGAACTGTACATTTACGAATATAAGCAGAATACCCAGCGGCAGTAGCAAGAGCAAGAACAGTCTAAACAGGAATTTTTTATGGATACCCTGGTTTTGGAACCGATCTCTTATACCTCTCATTCGGTAATCCTTTCTATTCTTTCCCGCCCCTTTTCCGGTACACCGAAGGCGAAAAACCGGTGACTTTCTTGAAGACCGACGAAAAGTAACTCTCCTCCAAAAAGCCCACCTCCCGTGCCACTTCTCCTGTCAACATCGAAGTGGTATCCAAAAGCACTTTGGCCTTCTTCACCCGATATCTGTTCAAATATTCGCTGAACGACTGATTCATCTCTTTTTTAAATACATAGCTAAAATAATTACCGGACAAATGAACATGTTCCGCCACCAGATCCCGGTTGATTTCGTTTCGGTAATTGGCACTGATATAGGATAAAGCAGCGATAACCGCGGGGGTGTTCCTGTTTTCTCCACTGTCCGCTACCTGTGAGAGGATTTCTGCATAACGATTCTGCATCCATTCAGAATACTGCTGCAGTGTAATCAAATCCGGTATCCTTAGGAGGCCGCCTTGTTCTGTCTGTAAAGATTTCACATCCACGCCTATGCTTTGCAGATTTCTGACTAGTAGCGTTAACAGGTTATGGCATATTCCTCTCACGATATCGTAAGATGTGAGCTTAGCTTTTTTCATCTCTTCAAATCGTAATTGAATCAATCTGCAGGCCTTTTCTTTTTGCAGGCCGGTCACATACCGGCCCAGCAAGTCTTCATCCTTTACGATGAACACTTCCTTATCGTACTCCGGCTGATACTGCGCTCCATCGATCAGAACCTCTGCCCCCATATATAAACGCCTGTTCAAATACCGTTCGGTTTCTGTCTGCACTTCAAACAATTTATAAAGAGAAGCCGGGTTGGATATGGCTGCTGACAGTGTTGCTATTTCTTTCTCCTTTGCCTTTCGGTTCCACTGGCTTAACATCTGCTGAATTTTAATGCACACCTTATCACGGGATTTCTTCATGTCCAGACAGCAGACTGCGACATATCTGCTTTCCGTGTGAAACAGATACTCCTTCTCCTGTTCCCGGATCACCTGTTTTAATGCTTCAGCAGCAGAAATTATGGCTGGCTGTCCGACATCGAGCCGGTCAAAAGCAACTATGGCGCAAACGATTTTCCCCTCCAGCGGATGCCTCGTATAATCCGACAGAATTTGGCTGACGCAGGTGCTTTTTCGGATCATCCCGGACTCGATCTGCGCTCTCCAGTATGCCCTTTGTTCGGATTCCTTCTGTTTTTCTCTCTCATCTGCCTCCCGGGTCAGATGAGTAACCAGCTTTTTTAATTCCTCCAGTTTAATGGGTTTCAGCAGATAGTCCTCGACACCTATTGTGATTGCCTTCCTGGCATACTCAAAATCTGAATACCCGCTGAGGATCGCAATTTTTATATCACTTTGTAATTCTTTCGCTTTGTGAGCCAGCTCCAGGCCGCTCATTTCCGGCATCCGGATATCAGTTATCATGACCTGAATCTTATGCTCGTTTAGAATCTCCAGCGCTTCGAAACCATCTGCCGCTGTCCACAAATGCGTGACTCCATATTCCTTCCAGGGGATCGCTTTCACGATTCCCTCCCGGATCATTCTCTCGTCATCCACGATCAGAAGCTGTATATCCATGCTTTTTATCCCCCCGGATTATGGTAATTCTTTCTTTATCCTGCATAAATGATATTAATTATAACATATATGGTGGAATTTAAATATTCTGATAATTTTACAGTTTTTGGTAAATACCTAATATATTTAGATTTACAAATTGAATATTTAAACGGTGTAATCTATTCTTTGTTTACGTATACTCCAAATGATAGTTTTAAATCTTTATATCCTAATACAATTTTGTAGTTGAGATATTAGAATAGCAGGTATTAATAATCATTTTCCGTATAATATTATATATTTCGATTGTCTGCTTAACAATCTGATGTCGTGATGGCATATACCACGTGTCTATATCCAAACGGCATATACCCTTGTTGAAGAAAATATCATAATAAATAGTACATGTTACTACTTTTACCGCCATTGAATCGAAATCTATTTTCTTTTTTTATGACTCCTGATTTTTCGAGATCTCCTATTCCTCTTATAACAGTTCTCGTGGAAAGCTTCAAATCATTGGCAATTGTATGAACGGATGGAAAACATCTCCCCTGTTTATCCGCCCTGTCTCTTAAATACATATAAATCGTTATCGCCCGATGAGGCAAGTCCATCTCATAGATTTCTCTTTTCATAATCATAGCCAATCTCCTTTACATTATTTCGTCCTTATAACTTTTGTTTCCCTCGTTTCATTTCTATCTAAGTATTCCTCCTCCTTACTAATCCTGGGGGGATAAGACAGTAAAATCGCATACTCCATCTCTTTCTTGTTCGAATACTCTACCTTCCTGGCCGCCCGCTCTTCAATTTCATATGGTTCCTCGAAATGTATTCCCCAGTCCAGAAACAGTTTCAACCGGCTTCTCATCGGGTAACAACCCGTTTTCATCACAATGAAACTTCCTTTTGGCATAGCCTTCAACTCATCCGAGGTCATTAATGGCCGTTCAATCATCTGCAGAGATTGACTTTTCTCCCCTTTCCCCGATGAAACCGACCCGCTAAGTACCGTCTGTTTTCCGAGATTATTACTCATTACCTCCGCCGTCTTAGAATTAGGAGCAAATCCACCAAACATCGTAAGCTGACAATTATCTCCGATGATCTCAGCCCCTTCTCTTCCATATGTCTTTTCCAGCTGGCTCAAACTCTGGATAATTGCAACGATTGAAATTTTTCTGGAACGAGCGGCTGAAAATATCATCTCCAGATTCTCTATTCTGGGAATCGTGCCCAGTTCATCCGCATAGATAATTACCCTATCATTCAAAGCACCGCCTTGCCCGTCAGCAATTGTGAGAAGTTCTCTGTAGATTTGTTGAATAATCAAAGAGATCAGGAAATGTTTCGTTGCATCTTCCTCTGGTAGTGTAAGATAGATTGCCGACTTTTCTTCACAAAACAATTCCATATCTATTCCCGTATCAAAACAGAGCACTTGTTCAAGTTCTGAATCAATGAAGGAATTTAATCTGGATAATGCGGTAGACAATACCGATGCCATTGCCTGGTCACCTGAATTCAGGGCAGCCCCTGCCAACCATTTCGCCTTATGGTTTTCCGGCAGCATATCCATTAAAAGCTGGAACTTACTTTTCCCTTTCACCTTTGAGGGCCCCAGTAATTCCTGTATTATCTTAAACACAGACACAATATGCCGTTTCTGTTCTCCACAGAATTCCACAATCAATAAGATCGCAGACGCGATCAGTCCCTCCGCCGCTTCATAAAAATAGGCATTTTGCCCAAGACCGCCTACGTCTACTCCTGAAGTCACAATCGTCTTTGCTGTAATTTTCGCAAACTTCTCGGTCTTTGCCTTATACTGAATATTCCCAGTAGCCCGGTACAATTCCATATACTTATTCACCAAATAAAGCATGTTATAGCCATCGCTTCGGGTCGGGTTACGAAGATCTATCACATAAATATGATAGCCGTAATATTTTTTAGCAATGGCAGCGGTGTTTCGGTACAAGTCCCCTTTGGTGTCTGTCGTTATAAAACTCATGCCGGCCGCACAGGCATACTCCAGATTTGGGTACAAAAAAAAGGCCGTCTTACCTATTCCACTGGCCCCAATAAGTAAAGTATGAACATCCCCGTTATCAACGAGAGCATATGTTTTTCGTTTGATGTCCTGGCAGCCTACAATTAATCCTTGTATCTTTGGAAGTTCTATGCCTTGCCTCCAGTTATCCGGTTCATATAATATTCGTTTGTAGTAACTATTAATTTCCTTTTTATCTGCAAACCGCGCTGTTCCGTATTGACCATTACCAACTTTTCTGGATTTAATCCGGTCCAAAGAATAATTACTCCCTAAGTAAACTATAAGGCCAACAATTGAAAAGATTACGAAACATGCAAAAAGTAATATCCATTGATTGTTTGGCGTATTATCACCTCCTACTATTAATCATCTAATCTTATTTACTGTATAATTTCTATTCGAGGTTCCATACTTTTGATCTGATCCATTTCATCTGAGTAACTGTTCTCCTGTACAATAGATCTTGTTAGTAATGCATCTATTTCTATCTTGATAGACAAATCTGCTATGCTTCTTAAATTACAATGGAGATTATCCATTACCTCCTCCGTACCAGAAACTTCTTTCCAGATTAGCCCTAAAGTATTTTGCACCAGCCTTTTAAGTTCTGTTTCTTTCGTCTTAAGGAAACTTTTATCTTTGTAAGCCCGGTAGCCACATATCAATTCTTTCTGTATGTCTTGAAATATAGTAAAGCCAGTAATTTTATGTGATATTTCGAAGGCTCTGGCCGCCATCCTCATTGCGCATGATGCTAATTGCCCATAATTCTGTTCTTTATAATTTTTCCAGAGTTCCGTTGCTCCCTTCTTGATATCTCTACATGGTACATATACGATTTTATTTACTGCTTGATTATATAGCGTAGGTTTTGGGTGATCTACACCTACGATTGGCTTTTCGCCATGATGTGCTTTTAAGTCCTCATTCCAGTCTTTATATACTGGAATTATTTCGTTAATACGCACGTTAGCTTCTGACAGTATGTCTGTTATCCTCTCATTTGCCTCATATCCTCCCAGATCATGATCAAGACATAAATACACCGTTTTAATATTCGGATTCATTTTCAGTACATAAATAATTGAGTGTTCCGATGTTCCACATAAAGAAACATAATTTTGCTTATTCCACTCACTCATATGCAGAGTAATATAAGACAGCAGATCTACCGGCGCCTCAAATACATATAAGCTGTCTCCTCCACCACAATATCGAAAAGAGAATCTGGGATCAGATCCTACAGCATTAATTTTAAAACTATTTTTGCCATAACTGTTTGTCCCCTTCAGATGTATGTGACGGGCCTCCCCTTTTTCATTCATACCCACAAAAACAACATTATGATGTTCGGATTCCTCATAGAGTGTCCCTTGATTCCAGAAAAAACGTACAACCTCCGGGGAAATATGTCTGCATTTTGTAAGATACGCATATGCTCTGTTCATATCACAATTTTTCATTGGTAATTCTAATTTTTTTAGTTTTTCATCTTTCACTTTATATACAGTAGCTGCGCTTATTTCAGGAGCTTCACCACTAAGCAATTCTTCGACCGCTTCCTGAAAAGTCATTCCCATATTTATTCGTAAAAAATCAATTGCTTTAGAACCAACTGCCTTTTTAAAATCATACCATTCAAATCCTCTGACTGTTATACTATCATGTTCTCCTTCCGCATCGTGGTATATCCAGCGATATTCCACACCACACTTTTTAAAACGTTCTCCTCTGCGCATGAGAAAACTGACCAGATCTATATGATTTGCCCGGTAAAGTTGTTCGTCCGAATATTTCTTATACATGTACGCATACGCCTCTTTTCATGATTTACATTATCTTACTCTAATACCATGCGCTTTTTGCTTTTCCAAAGCCTGCTGTTTTAATTTGCGATCAACTGTCTTCTCAAGCTCTCTATTTTTTCTCATATAATCCTTAGCCACCATTTTACCCAGATGTCGGATAAGTGAAGCTGCCTGGTCTATTAACAAACCCGATAAATTAGTATCGTTCGCTAATTTTTCAGATGCTTGTATATCTGAAACATCTTTTAAAGAAACTTGAAGGTTTAACGCCTGTCGGATAATATCATTTTTAATTTTGCGAAACTCTTTTTGTTGTTCCAATGGTATCGTATAAGTATTGAAATCGGTATAACTGCCAAGAATGTTTTCTTTGCAGGTACACCATTTTTTGTAGAGAAGTTGTACAGGTTCTATCTTAGAAAGTTCATATGCAATACCATCAACTGTCTTTTTTACCTTTTTAGGAAGGTACCCATACACTTTTTTCCCATTCACTTCTTTTAACTGCATGTTTAAGAGGACAAGGAGTTCCCCAATCTTTCGCACCTTGTCCCCAGTATTATTATCTGTCTCAAGCTTTTTAATGATCTCCTGTACAATTAGTCTTTCTTCTTCGTATAATTGTTCTCTTAAGTTCGTCTGCTGCTCATAAATATAATTTAATTCATCTTTGAAAATCGTGTTTGCATAAACACTTCTTAATTTTTCAATCCCCTGTTTCGATAGATACCCTTCCATAGGATCGTTTGAAAAAACCATCAAATGCACATGTGGATGATAGGATTCATTATGAAATGCTGCATACCACCGTAAATTTTCAAGTTTGATCTTAGAACATTGTGCGAGTAACCCGACATTCGCACGCAGCATATTTCTCCAGGCTTCTGCATGCTGATAACCTAAACGTTCCGCATCCTCCCGCCGTATACTGATTACATGTGTGTAAATGTTTCCCTGATATTCGCCTACCTCTTTCTGTATACTAGAAATACTAATCGGATCGTCGGTCTGCGAAAAGAGTCCATGTGTTCCCGATTTTTCGACGCCGGGCCTGGTAGAAATATAATCTACAAAATTTTGCTTTTCCTGGATCATCTCTATGTTGTGGTCTATCACTGCAGATATGAACTCGCCGGCAAAATACTTTGACGGCTGTGCATAATAGTCATGATATTCCGGATAGGTCCCAGCGTCTGGAAAGACCTTCAGTAACTCCTGAATAAATTCTCTTTGTTTGTCTGTAGGTTTTGAATCCCGGTTTTGAGTGATTCCTTGTTCTACCCCTGGTCTGGTAGCGATATACTGCACATAATTCGATATTCTCCCTGGCTTCCCAGGTTTCAGATACCGGCTTGTCAAAATTAGTCTTGGCATAAAAGATTACTCCAGGTAATGTTGATAGCGGTATACTCGTTCATAGGTAAGCATTCCATTGATCTTACGCACTTCCTGTACACATTTTTGCTGAAGGCGCTTCAGGGTCTCATCATCGATTTCCTGTGTTGCCGCCAGGATGTTTGACAGTTTTGCCAGCTCAACAGAAACCTTAAATAATAACTTAGACAACCGCTCCTCAGTCTGACCGATTAACCCTTCTATCAATGTTTTAATGATAGGTGCCAGATAATCTACATTATTCTCTTGTTTCAGATAGCCTATATAAAATAGGACTGCCTTTTCAATAAATTCGCTTTTGCTTTTGCAATTGTCTCCCTTGTAGGTTATATCAATCGCTTCCATTGTCAGCGGAGTTACCCAAAAAGGGAATCTTTGTTTCTTAATAGAATTACCCCCAATCTTCTATATTATGAAGCTCTACCCAAAACGCAATGTCTTCGGTTGATTGGCATTGATCTTTAACCGCGTCCAGCAATTCGTAAACCCTCCGCTTTCTCGATTTCAAATATTCTTCCGGAAACTTTTGCAATTTTCCTTCTCCATACATTGAACTCCACAATTCATACTCAATACGGAATCTTTTCCCAAACATTTTCTCGATCTTTTGTTCCTTTTCGATTACCTCTCTGATATAAGGGGCCAAATCTTTTAACCATTCTTCCATAAGAATAAATTCCTTTCCTTTGGTAACCCTATGCGGATACCACTCATTTTTTAGAAAGTATATCATATTTTTTAAAAGATGCAAAGAAAAGGGATTCATACATGAATGAGCGCAGGATAAAATCCGACCAACACATATCGATTGGTGCAAATATAAAACGTATCCGCAAGGAACGTAATATCCAGCCGATGTATCTTGTAAAGCAGATGAATTTACGCGGTTTTACTTCTATGACGAAACAGCACTTTTATAAATTGGAAAATGATATTGCGAATATCTCCGCATCTGAGTTAGTTGTTCTTGCTGAATTGTTAAAGGTTGAGATTAAAGATTTTTTTCAGTCGTTATAAATTATAAATGTTAATTAGTGAAACAATTTTGAAATCACATCTGAAAAATAGATGTGATTTTTTTGTACCTTTTGGAGCGGTGAATGCCGCGCCCCTGCCCGAAGGGCATGCATTAAGGAGTGCTGTAAAGTATGTTTTTGAATTCATTCTTATCTATGTATTTATAATTATCTCGTGCAGCGTGCATTTACAATTATCCTATTGAGATTGATGTTTTTTCTATTTTCGCATATAATAATAGGGTAAGTAGGGTATTTCCTACTTCTCGAAAAGACATTTTGAAAGGAGCGTACAAAATGGACAATAATTTAATCGTAGATAATGCAAAAGTTATGTCGAAAGGACAGATTACTCTTCCCAAAGACATACGGAACAAGTTAGGTATTACGACAGGAGACAGAGTGACGCTAATTTGTGAGGGCGATCAGGTCGTACTTATGAACTCAGCAGTCTATGCGATGAAAATGCTGCAGAAAGGTATGCAGGGGGAAGCAGATAAAGCCGGCCTCCAAAGTGATGAGGACATAATGGATCTGGTAGCTGATGTCCGTTCGGAGCTTGAAGGCCTATGAGAATACTGATCGATACGAATATTCTTATATCTGCGGCTCTGAACGGAAATGGTACTCCATATCGAGCTTATCTCAAAGCAGTCACCTTTCCGAATCACGCGATCGTTTGTGATCAAAATATTGATGAACTGCGACGGATATTTAATCGAAAGTTTCCGAATAAGATCCCTCTATTGGAGCGATTCCTCTCATTAGCCCTGACGGTTCTGGAAGTAGTACCTACTCCGGTTTTCGCAGAGGATGCGGAAGTGCTTATCCGTGATTCTAAGGACAGGCCAATTCTGCGGGCTGCGATTGATGCCAATGTAGATATCTTACTTACCGGGGATAAGGATTTTCTTGAATCCGGGGTCAAGCATCCCCGTATGCTCACCGCAGCACAATTTTTAGAACTGAATGAGGTCTAAGCACCCTATCTATTCTTTCTATTGTTGTAATACACTGGATCATGGTGCCGGATATAACTTATTTTTTATTTCCCGGCCCCTATAGTATTTTTGCCCAATATGTCCCGCCAAGCCTTATCCCAACCGGCTCTGCCGGGTGGTGTTATCCGGAGCGGGCCGTTTACGGCCCCGCTCCTTTAACCTGCACCAAAATAATAGCGCCCGCGCTTCTCCTCTTTCCCATGCTTTTGTGCAAGTTTCCTATTACAGATTCTTGTATTCTGTCTGAAGAGTCAACTTACAAAGCCTGCTCAATTTCCGAGTTCAGCTGAATCTCCTCTCTTCCATTGGTTATGACTCCTTTCAATATAGCACCGGTAAAATCAACATCCGTTAAATCTGCACCCTCAAAATTCGCATCCGTCAAATCTGCGTATCTGAAACTGGTGCCAGCAAGATTCGCTTCTTTAAAACATGCTCCTCTGGCATTTACAGAATCGAAAACAGCCTTTTTAAAATAACCATGAGACAGATCTGCATTTATAAAACTTGTATAGATAAAATTACTTCTTACAAATTCACCGTTACTCAGATCAGAGCAATCCATGATCGCATGAACGAATTGGCAGCTTGAAAAAATTGATTTGGACATATTTACCCTTGTAAGATCGGTATCGTTGAACTGCACACCGGTCAAATTATAATTACTAAGGTTTTCGCCAGTCAGGCATTTGCCGGTAAAATCTGCATACTCTCCTCCCGGTTCATCGTATTGCCAGAGAATATGCTCAATCATCATTTTTTTAATTTCTGACCAGCTCAGTACCTGACGTTCCCAGTAAATAGTGTTCTGATACTCCTTATCTTTTTTATTTCCCTGATCTTCGATCATTTCCGGTCCATACCAATTCACTACTTTTACCTCGTCATCTATATATGTTTGGGAGTCCGTGACTCGAGATATATATTTCGCACCTCCTTCTCCCTCGTCATAGATAACAACTCCGCTATTTTTATTCCGTGGACAAACCAACAGGCACTGCACCGACTGATCCAGAAGTCTCATACGACTTTTATTTTGCTTCAAGAATGTCCAGGGTTTTTCCGGATTTTGAATCACTTTATCAAAAAGTTCATTAGTAACCCTGATAACTTTTGTAACTTCACATATAACAGGCAGAGGTTTCCCCTCCCTATACAAAAGTGTGTTAACCTTCATAGAACCTCCTGTGACTTAGAATTAGGATTTGTCATAACTTTTTCCTTACATGCTTAATCCAGGGGTACTCTCCGCCGTCTGCATCGGATCGATCATTCCGGGGGTTTCTTCCTGTTGTTTCCCTATTCGTTTTTTCGGAGATCCTTCACCTGTCATCTCATCCAGCTTATTTTTTCTTTCCCGTCTGGGTGCCTTCTCTTTACTCTGTAACGGTTCCCCCGATTTTAATGCGAGGAATTCCCGCACCTGCAGAGGTACGTTTTTCATGTAAATCTTATCCAGCAGGTCCTCTAACCCCTCCGTTAGGGATTCTTCCAGATTGATGTTTTCCTTTGCCAGGTAAACATTCAATGTTTCTAACTTCTCTGAATCCATTTCTATCGATACTTGAATATTATCTTTTTTCTCCATACTAAAATTCCTCCTGTTTTTGAATTGGTTCACAATATGATTTTATTATTTTCTACATAGCCATAACAGGTCCGTCCCCCTGAGCCTGTTCCTCTTTACGCGTTTTACATTTGGGTTTGTCCGCTTTTACTTTAGTCTGCTGCTCTTCCATGCCCTTATTTCCACACCCAACATTTAAATTATTCTGCTTAGCGTTGTGAGAAACAGTATTACTTTTCGGGTTATCTAAATCATGCGAAAGATCTGCTGCTTCATTGACTGTTGTTACGTGATCCAGCATGTCCAATATCGCTGACTCCTGTATGATTATCGCATCATATGCTTCTATGATAGCCCTGTCAAATTGTTTCTTAAACTCACTGGTAATCGGATGACATACGGGATAATACTCCCCGTCTGTACCTCGCATACTCGGCATTGAAACAAACAACCCCTTTCTTCCTTCCATAACTTTTATGTTTTTTATAACAAATACATCATCCAAGGTACAATCTGCGAAAGCTTTTAAATTAGTGTCCTGACGTTTGAACAATCGAACGTTGGTAGTTAGTTCCATACTTCTTCTCCTCTCTTTTCGTTGCTCCTTAATCTGACAGCTTAAGATACAATAACTTGCACATTACATTATTTAGTTCTCGGTAATCGGATCAAGATACGCAATATATGGAATCTTTAACCATCTGCTCCACCTTGAAGATGTTACATCCGTCATAACCACCCCTTTCCTCGTATTCATTGCCTCGATTACCTTTCCATCACCAACATAAACCCCGATATGACCCGGATGCCATACAGCGATTCCCGGGATATCCGGCATAGCAGACATCTCGCCTGTTTCTGTTGCAGCCGCATACATACCATCCGCAGTGATTGACGGCATACCATTACTTCCGAATTCTATTTCTCCTGTATCTGCATCTAACCATCCATATGCCTTTATTAACCCACAGCAGTCCACACATCGCTTACCAAAATTATTATTTCGAATAAATTCCAGATTACGTCCTACCTCTATTGGGTATTGAGCGGACAGCCCGGATAATAAAGATAGATCTAAAACTTGTC
Organism: Diplocloster hominis; assembly: GCF_032380655.1. NCBI lineage: Bacteria > Bacillati > Bacillota > Clostridia > Lachnospirales > Lachnospiraceae > Diplocloster > Diplocloster hominis. The sequence continues at coordinate 170,380 of NZ_JAWDIY010000003.1, forward strand.
CATAAGTACCATAGACATACCCCCAACGCTTCTCATAAGCAAAGCGGCAAAAAGCAACAAGATCAAAATTATTTTTTATCCCCGGATCCTGCATCCTTATTTCTTCCGGATGCTGACCAGACAATCGTAATACCAGTTCATATACATAATCCAGACACAACAATTCTTTATCGGAAAGCTCAATCCCCAATTGATCCTTTAAATTCTGAAGTACTTTCACCCGATCTGTTTCATATCGAACAACCACTTTTGTCTTGCATAAGACTTCCCCGCTTTCCGGATCAAGATACTCTTCCTCTATGGTATCCTCATATAAAAAGCAGCCGATAAATGGATCTTTGAAATCAACAATCGGCTGCCCTTCTCTTAAGCAGATTAAATAACAAACACATTTTATAAAATATCTGTCTAATGTTTCCGGCAAAATCGTCTCTTCTGTTATCTGCAATCGATCATCCAGGTCATGAAGCGTTTGACAAATGACAGCTGCCCTGTCTACCTGCTCTTCTGGAAATCCCTGATCCAGATCGGTATGAAAAAAGAGATATGATATTAAACTTTCCTCCATACTCCTTCCCGACCGATAAACTGTCATAAAACAGGTAATCAAAAGAATCATAAAAATTACTATTCCGATTAACACCGACAGTATGGCTATTCTTACTTTTTTACTCTGCGCTATCATAAGAAAAGCTTTCAGCGCTTTTGTCACCGTTCATCTCCCTCCCGCGCTTCCAAACAGAGCTTCCTTATAAGTTGGGGCGATTACCTGAAGGTTATAACGTTCATTACCACACTTATACAGACAGTTTCCACGTTCCGGATAACGGATCAAATCAAACTCACTTTGCTCCAATTGCAGCATATCCATGTAAAATCTGCTGTCTATCGTACCTGCATTGAACAGGAATTGATGCGCCGGTATCGCAAAGAGCGGTTTTGTAAATTCTTTTATATCCGGCAGCATATAATCCTCTAAGTTCTGGGAAGCTACCATAATATGGCTGTCTCGCTTCCGAACCCGTTTCATAAGATTCCGGATATAAACCACGGCCGTCAGGTTCGTTAAGAATAAATAGAGCTCATCAATCGAAGCGACCGCGTTTCCCCCATCCAGAAGTTTGTTGCTCATATAAGAAAGAATATTAAACAATACCGCGTTCTTCAGACTTTCATTCGCTTCCATCAATCCCTTTATTCCAAAAACCAGAAACCGGTCATTGGGTATATTCGTAATTCCGTTAAAGTAATTCCGGTCCCCTCCGCGGCAAAGCGAATAAAGGGAAAGACATAATTCCTGTAAAAGCTGCTTCGTATACAAATATTTCCCGGTCTCATCATAGTGAGCATATTCGTATTCAATGTCCGCATAGAGGTTTTCCAGTATTGGATAATCTTCACTTTTTAAACTCCTTAGATCCGTCGCCTCATTGATATCGAATTTCCGGTAAAGTCGAAGCAAAAAAATTTCCAGCGTGTCGATGTGACGATCCTGGAAATTTTTATAGCTTCTGAAGAAATCTTTCAGAAATGAAATATGTTGTGCCAACGCTCCTGTACCCCGAAACGCTGCGGGGGCCTGCGTGTCCTCTTCCTCTTCCTCCCCATTGTTCCACTGTTTAGGCTCCAGAACATTGATTAAGTATTCCCCGGCCAACATATCAAGATAGGTGCCTCCTAAGTTTTCACACAGTTCCTTCCGCTCCCCTTCCGGATCCAGAATATACAGGCTCTTTCCGCTCTCCAGAAAGTTTGTCTCAATCAGTTTCATCAGATAACTTTTTCCTTGACCGCTGTTTCCCAGAATCAGGATATTTCCGTTGGTTTTATCCTTTTCCATTTTATGAAAATCTACAATCAGATTCGAACCGAATTTGTCCTTTCCCAGATAGAATCCTTCCTCATCCGTCTTACCGGAATAATTCAGAGGATATAGATCCGCTACGGCTGACGCCGGATGAACCCTTTCGAACCGTTCCTGAAACACATTGCAGCCCGTTGGCATAACACTGATAAAACCTTCCTGTTGCCGCAGCAATAATTTGTCCACCGAAATCTTATTTCTGGTAAGTTCCATGAGAATCTCGCTTTGTAATTCTTTTAAATGGACTGGTGTGTCGGAAATCAGTTCCAGGAATATGGCGCAATGCAGAAGTGGTTCTTTATTTTTCCGCATCTGCAGGATGAGTTGGATCACATCCTGAAGGTTACTCTCCGCCTGAACAGTTTCCTGAACATCGTGGGTGTTTCCGGTTACCAATTTATTTTTTCTGGCTGCGTTTGCAATCATCTTTCTCTGCTCGGCATACGTCACATGCCTGGTATAAATATGAAGCGTCACTCCTTCCCGTTCCCCCAGGCCTCTCAGGATCGCCTGTTCTTCTGTCGTACCCGGATATTCATGAAAAGCCCATACGCTCCGATACGTATTTCCACAGACGTAGTGGTCGGTAAAGAAACGGATTGTAGTGGGAGCCAAGTTATCTAAAAAGGATAGTACATGATCTTGTTCCGGCCACAAATAATCCGTTTCCTCATAACTTTTTTTAAGTCCTATGTTCTTCACCTCTCAAACTGGATATAAGATTGACTATTTACTGATACCGGGTACAGCCCTCATCACATTTGGATTATAGTGAAATTCGCTGATTCCTGTATACTTTGCTCTTGTCTTTCTTGATTATGTATTTCAAATTTTTCGTACGCTATATCAAAGTTGTCTTCCACACTAAAAATCGGGACAAGCTCTTTTCCTTCCCTAACCTCATATACATGGTCACCTAAAATATCGGTTGGATCTAAAGTCTCATTTACAGAACGAATTATATTATTCAGTTCCTCTCCCTCAAATTCTTCCGATTTTTTAAGAATTAATGTCTCATGTATGCTGCTTGGTACAACATAATAATCTCCTCCCAATTGTTTATAAATGGCTTCCTTTACACCCGGATATAGAATCGCAGAGGCTCCTTCAATCAGCTGATCGTTGCTTAGAACATAAAACGCTGGCCCTTCTTCCTCGCTTAGCAGCGGAATCACATCACTCAGTGGCCGAAATGACATTGGTAACAATTGCGGCGTGTTTTTCTCGGCTATATTATGAAGTTCTTCCTGATCTATCCCCCAGGAGTCCATCAAATTTTTTGTAATGGTGGTTGTGTAAAATTCATTATTATCAGACATCCGGATTTTATAGATAACAGCTAAGTCCTCCATCTCTTTATAAGGTTTGTCTTTTAAATAATTCTGATTTTCTTTTTCATTGATCAAAGAATAATAAATTCGATCCTTTGCATCCTGAAGGTTGAAATGATTATAGATATGATCGTAACTTTGTCCTTGTAAATCGTTTAAAATATTTTTTACAATAGTGTCAACGGATTCCCCATCCAAATAATCCCGATAATTGTTCTCCAGGTAGTAAACGGATGACACCGTTTCCTGTTTTCCCTCCACATTTAGTCCCTTTCGCATAATTCCATTGTTTTTAGGAACATTGACAATCTTAATCTTATATTCTTCCCTTCCATTATTTAGCTGCTCCACCAGCCGTTCTCTTATTTCTTCCATAAACTGTTCATATTGATACACCTGTACCGCCTCCTTTACTTAGGTTTGTTGATTTAACAACGTCTTGATTTCCGGATCATACAAGGATTCCCCCTCTATATCCTCAAAGTAATCTTTAAGATTATCCGAATCAAAGTAGATCGCCAGAGTTCTCTTTATGGCCTCCTGTTCCATACGCATGATTTCAAAATTTTGTTCCCTAATTATTTTTTCCACACGGTTTACCGTAGCGAATATCTGTTCCGGAGTCTCACTGTGGAAGCGCAACAAAAAGATAAACTCCCGGGCAGTCGCCATTTCCATCTGTATCTGATCTAAAAATTCATAATCCGCACACAGCATGGATCTAATTTTTGTGTTACTCTCCTTTTGTATTCGTTTTTTCAAATAAGCTTTATTGCGTTCAAACCGTTCTCTCGAATCGAGACATAGCACTTCCAAATCCGGGATTCCACTAAATACAAGAGTCATCTGGTGAATTTTATAATTCACGTTTTCGTATGAGAGAACTGCAAGATTGGATGGTTGTACCCTAAAGTAAACCAACGTTCCCCGTTGATAAGTTTTAATACCGTAGCGGTCAAACCTCTGGATACCTATCAGCCATTTGGTATTTTTCTTATTCCTGTTGAGTGATGGGAGGCGTGAAGAGAATAACCTTTTTATTGAAGATTTCTTTCTATTCTCCTTTTTATCTGCTTTTTTCTGTTTAGAATTTAATTGATTGGTTCTTTCCTGTTCGGTACTATCAGACAGGTCTGTTTTGTATTCTCTACTTCCCATTGACTCATCTTCTTCTTTTTTATTTTCCAACTTTTTACATCACTCCTCTCAACGATCACTTAGCTTTTCTGAACTCCAAATAAAATACTGCTGCTTAACTAAAAAGTACCGAAAACAATACACCATAAAATCTAACGTAGATGTCTCTCCTGCCCGCATCGTTAAAAATGCGTAACCGGCAGCAATGCTAAAAACAAGAACTGAGCCGGCAACAGCCAGAACCAATACGGCTAACAAACAGAGCGTTCCAATTACAAGCACATCCCTTAGTTCCCATACCCACATGGTTGGTTTTGCTTTCAGATTCTCCGGATAAATATATGTAGTCTTCATATGTGTCACCTACCCTCTGGCCAGAATCGTTCGGGTAATATTCACAACACTCTGCGTAGCGTAAACCGCTCCCATTACGTTTCCTTTCACGGAGGTGTCCAATCCGAACATGCCGGCAATCCGATCGATTTCTCCTGCGGACAGCATAATCCCGATTCCGATCAAGGCATTCTCCTGCCAGGTGATTAACCCCGCAATCAATAAGGTCATTTGTAAAAAAGCAGTAAGACACAGAGCGACTACTTGTTTCACCCATTGTATAAAACCATCGACATACCCACGCGGCACGGAAAACATATGTAAACTTCCGACACTAACCATAATCAACAGAATCCCGCCTCTTTTTATATTGGCGAAAAATACTTTCAACACACAATATCCCAGAGCGATGATCACAAACCCACTGAACAATCCGGGAACTGCGAAGATCTGAACGGACAACGATTTATCTAACAGATCGGTAAAGTCTACCGTAGTTGTTTGAAGCAAACCTGCGAGATCTCGGGAAAATATGGTCTGCGCACTTACACAAAACTCAAACATTCGCACCGGAACAGTGGTAAACAAGGAGACTGCCATGAATCCCTTGAGTATATTCAGGGCATTCCCTTTGATATCTCCTCTTCCGCTCTGTACCTCTATCGCCGTATCAAACACCGTCACTACCAGACCTGTGATAAATAAGGCCCAGCCCAAGTAGGAAAATAGTTTTACAATGGCCTGAATCCATGCCAGCTGGAACAAGCTGCTTCCTAAACTTTCACTGATAAACCCGAAGAATTCGCCAACACACTTGATCAGCTCTCCGTAAAGCCATTCCATGGTTTCCTGCCACACCGATCCGGTAATCCACTCAAACATCCTTGTCACCTCCTACTAGTTCTGAATTTCACCAAAAGAAAGACAGGAATTATCTCCTGCCTTAATAACTATCCTCGTCTTCAGAGGGAATATCTCTAAAATAGCTGCCGCCGAGTATTTCTTATATCCCATAACCAATCATATAATTTCCAGAACGCTCGTTTATACCACTTCTCTGATTTGTATTGAAACTGAAGTATTTTCCAGAAAAGCAATTCCTGTAATTCTTCAAAATCATTTGTCTCCAATTCTTCAATCAGCCGGTCATAATCTGCCCTTGTTCCTTTTTTTGCCCCAATCAGAATCTCCCACTCTCTGTTATGATTCAGAATCCACCGGCGAAGCTTTTTCATTTCTTCGATTTTTTTCTCCGAATTCATAATACAACCTCCTTTGTTGCAATATATGCATTGCAATTATGCTCCATATTTCAAGTAGAATCAAGATAATTGTTATGAATACATTGCAAAGGGGGTAATCCTATGACACAGAAGATTAAGCAGGATATCAATCTCGGGAACAATATACGCCAGCTCAGATTACGTTCCAATATGACTCAGGAAGCCGTAACCACCGCTTTACAATTAGCCGGATGTTCTCTGTCCCGCAGTGCTTATTCGCAAATTGAATGCGGGACCTATAATATCAGGGTAAGCGAGTTATCCGCACTCTGTAAAATTTTTCAGGTCGATTATAATACTTTGTTCCAAGGAATCTAATCACTCCTATTTACATGCCTAATATTGTCCAAACATAAAGCGGCGCAGTCAGGCTGAACACCAGACATGCGAACAGAATAGCCGGGGCAGTAAACTCAAACTGTCCGGTTTTTCTATAATCAAAATAGCTGGTGGCCACTTTCACAAAGAAGAATACCGCCAGTACCACATCAATAACAGGGAATACCACATTATTCACTACTGTCTTAATCTGCTCTTTTGCGGTATCCCAAGTGTTTTGTACCGCTCCCGCCACATTTCCAGCCGCATCTGAAGCGTAGACCGTACTATATGGTACCAGGATAAATAACAGCACAACACACATCACAGCGATTATCATCACTGTTGTACTAAGTCTTTTTTTCATCCATTCATCTCCTTTGCATAATTGTTCCTTAAAAACACTGTGGAATTATAAACAATACAAGAAAGGCCGCACTGGCTATACTTGGCGCGAAAGGTATTTCCCGTTTCATTTTCATATTCCTAAAATCGTATTCTTTTAAATGAAATAGTAAAAAGATCACCGCCGATAGCAGCATATGGAACAATAGGGTAGACAGAGGAAATCTCCAATTAACCAAAGCCAAAAACGGTGCAAGTGACAAGTACAACCAGCTATCCCCCCGCCCAAACAATCGCAGTCCTGTCTGTACAAGAACAAGTCCAATATATAAAAGACACTCAAAAAGAAACAGTTCCCACACATCTGCATATCCTCTGCTGTTTGTACCGTATAAATAAATACATATACAAATACCGAGGGCGAAGATACCCTTACTAAAGGTAGTATAAATGTATCCAACCTGCAGGTCTGCATATGTTTCTATCCCCAGGTAAATCATTAACAGGGCATAACTAAGAAACAGAATTGTGTCGGCTCCCTGATAATAAAGCAATACAACAGCAAATAGGATTAGGGAACTGATCAATCCTAATTTCCATTTGTCCACCCCAATATCACAATCCGGATCTATTTTCCTCAACGCCCTGATTCCTGCCAGAAATAATCCGATACTCCCGAGACCATAGATTATGGGTATTATCAAACACATCCTTTCCTCCAACCGTACGTTTGCAAGCCAATATAAGTATAAGAGCGTATCCTTTTTTCCAATCCTCTCCTCTTATCTTTGAGAAACAGTTGCCGCTTTACCCTTTAGGAATGATTTCCCTTTCATCTTTAGATCTGGTCAGGGTTAACTTTACTAACTCTGACCGTTCCGCCGGTAATAGCTTCATTAAACTTTCCCTCATTTTCCTTATCTATTATGATATTAATAATGACAGCCGGAGTATCCTGTCCATATCGTTCGATTGGAGAGCCGTTGGCATCAAATACTCTGCTGATATAGGCATGCTGCAAAATCTGTATATTTTTTTCACTTTCCGCCTCCAAGTCCCTTTGAACAACTGAAATGTCTATTAAATCACCTGCTCTTAGTATTCCACCCACAACTTGATCCGGATGTGATACCTGGAATCCGATTTCAATCGGATCCCTGATATCCTGCAGTAAGGTTTCCTTTGCCACCACATGATGCGATAGTACGATTTCATTTCGCACCAAAGGCTGCATCACCACCATATTTTCCAGCTCCCTCATTTCCCTGGTGGACTGCACTGGCTTTTTGTTGACATCCATTTCAATCCTGGTGAAAAAATCCTGAACATTATCCGCTGTAATCTCTGTTCCGGTTTCCACATCCCTGGCAGCCACCACAACCCAAGTCCTCTCATAATCAGCCAGGATACCTCTTTCTATGACTAACAGCGCAACAAACAGCAGAACTGCCAGAATCATACTGATTACCAGCAGTTTCAAATTCCGATCTTTCTTTTTTTCTTTCTGTTGATGAAGTTTTATCATTTTCTCCTCCATACTTGTTTTACATCGTTGTTTTTACAGCACATCGATATGGGTGAACATTTCCGTCCACCCATACCTTTCTGCATGTATTGATCCGCACATATAAATATAGGTAATGCTTATACGTTCACAGTTCCTATTCGTTTACTATATCCACACTGTTTTCTTTCTGCACATAGAACTGCTCACTCCGGTAACCCCGAATATCAAATCCGATTCTGCTGTAAACAGTTGTGCTCTCAATCTGTTTTCCATCCGGGGTCTTAAGCACTCCTTTGCTTCCCGGATAGGTATGGCTGATTGTCTGAGCCGGTGTCCTGCATATCTTTACTACATCGTTTCCGGACACCTGATAGATCGTAAATTCTTCAACCGTAACAGGACCGGCAATTAATCTTTGATCCTTAGGATCGCCGGTAGCGGTCAGATCAAGGTTCGCCTGCAGGGCAGCCCAGTAAGTCTCATAGGCTTGATCAAAATCCGGGATATGGATCTCATGTGACTTTCCGTATTCTTGTAGATCTGCAATGGAACAGGCCAAATTCGCAGACACTAACCCATCCTCCACGTATACTTGTGTCAGTTTTATTACTCGCAGCCTATAGCTTAAAAGAGCAATCAGGCATACCATGGCAATAAGCATAATTGGGAGAATGTATTCCGCCATACCCTTTTCCTTTTTTCGAAACATAGCTCATGCTCCTAACTTCGTTACAGCTGTTAATATTTTGCAGTTGACACTTTACGGATGGAAACCGGGATCAAAGAATTTCCGATATGTACTTTAAATATGTTTTCCACATCATATTGATGGATCCGAAGACTGCCTTTGATGTCCAGCGTTATCTGATTTCCATAACCGACCGGAGTTCTGTTCGTGCCTTCCAACCGAATTTCCTGCATACCAGCGTTCTGCAGATCCTGGTAAAGTTCTGCTTCATCGCAGGTATCCAGATAGCCTTTGGTCTCCATCCGCAAAATATATTCCCGGGCAATCATGTCGATCTGGTCTTTCTTATCCAAATTACTCATCCAACTGGCAAATACTACACCAATCACGGCCACAACTACCACAGCCAGAATAATTGGAAATAACTTCATAACACTTCCTGATTCTTTTTTTGACAGCCCGTGTTTTACTATAATCCAACGTCGGATAAGCGTAAGTCTACCTTTGTAATTCAATGATTCACCTCTTCTAACCACACGCTTTTGACTGTGGGAATTTCACTTTTCATCAAAGATCATTCACAGTTAAAAAGTAAATAGATTAGTGATTCGGGTTCCGGCAGTTTCCATAATCGTGGTTAACAGTGCATTGATTTTGTCACGGAAGACTATGATCAATGCAACAGCGATGACCATCAATCCCAGTTCGATAATAATCTCTTTTCCTCCGTTTTTCTTTTCCGTTAATAGATTGTTGAATACGGTTTTGATTTCTCTCTTTTTCTTTTCTACTTCTCTTCTCATTTTTTTCCTCCTGGATTTTTCACCTTAGTGATATTTAATATATTTAGAACTGAATCAAAGACACTGTCATCTCCGACCATATACAAAAGATGCTGATCGCCAGCATCCCTAAAAAGAGTAAAAGTTCCATTACCTGTACCTTGCGCTCCAGTTTATCCTTTTCAAGCAGATTTGCCTTATGCTGAATGTCCTCTAACTGTCTGGATATATCTTCCAAAACTTGAATCGTTTTTCCGCTGGTCAAAGACTGTTTCAATACAATGCAAAAGGAATCTATCTGAACGTTTTGAAACTTCCGGTTAAATTCGTCGATCGCAGTTTCCAAATCCTGTTTGACCGCGATCTGTCCGCTAAGTTCTAACAGCGCTGCCTTTAGCCTTCCGGATTTAACTGCCCTATAACACTCGGATAAAGCAGTGGTAAAAAACACACCCGTACGTGTTTGAATCCGAAGCGTATCATACATATTCTTGATATCGTACAGCATTGCATGATTATCTGCATCATTTGAAATTTGTAATAAGAAACGTGGCAGCATAAAACCTATGACAAAGAAAATGCAGCCGGTAATTCCTAACAACCTGATGCCCGCGGTCAGTAATAATAATCCAGAAGCTGCCTGGGCCAAAAGGAAGGTGATCGGTTCTAATTTTCCATGGAATAAATATTCCGCACCGGTTCGGATTAAAAACTCCATAATTTTTTCCTGATTTAACCATTTTAATCTGGTCTGTTTGATTTTGTTATTTGCTTTACTCTTCACAATGATACCGGTACTTCGCATTTTCTCAACAAATACCCTATTTCTTCCTACCGCAATCATCGATACAGGCAGAAACACCATAACAAACAGCCGCAGAATTCGTATGGTTTCTATCAATTCCATCCCTCCTAGTACTATTTTAAGTTAAATTAACTTTTATCAACTTTCCACAGGCTGATTCCACCAATCACAATGATAATTACAAGGTATAGTAAAAGCATCTGACCCCCGAAACTACCAGTAAGCTGAGTTATCATCGGCACGCTTAGAAAACCGTTCAGCATGTATAACACCAGACCACACCCCAGAATCAAAATTGCTATTTCTGCCCTTGCATTATTCCGGATGGCCTTTCGCTCCTCCCTCATGGCCAGATGCTCTCTCAATAATTGTCTGCTATCCTTAACGATTTCACCATAATTTGCTTCATATCTGGAGCATACGGACAGGTTGCGGATAATCTCTTTGAATTTCTCATGTTCGATTTTTGCTTCCAGGTTCTGCAGCGCCAGTTCGGTATCACCGGTATAGATCGCCTCCTGATAACACTCTCTGACTGTACTTTTCAACGGTTCCTGGAGATAAGGGCCCACCTTTCCAAAGATATTGATCAGGTCATCGTCTGTCGTGTTAAAGTTTTCCACCAGATTTAAAAATGTCATGATCCCTTCTTCCGTCTTTCGATAGTTGTTCCCCAGAAGCAGATACAGGATGAAATAGATGCATCCTAAAATCCCCACTGCGGTCGCGCATCCCCAAAACCACGATCCGGTAATCCCCCATACTATAATTGCTCCCAGGAGCATACAACCGGTCATGACGGTTACGAAAAGTTCCGGATTCAGAAAAGGAAAGTTTCTTCTGATACCGCTTTGCAATAAAATCGCATCCAGCCGGTAGAATAAACTTTCCTTTTCTTGTTTTCCTTCTTCTCTGTGTAATTGAATCTCTCTTTCGCTGCGTTTTCTGGATTGCTCTTGTGTCTTATCCCTTATATATCTTACCGATGTCTTAAGAACCCTATGATGTCCTGCCAGCTTTAATAGTTGGTAACATCCTACCATTAAAGCGATTAAGAGAATTACTTTTATAATTACTATTTGGAGCATTTTCTCACCACCCTTTGATCTTTCATTTAGACCTCACCAAATATTTGCTTATATCTGAGATTTCCAGCAACATCATCCCAGCCTTCTATCTCAACAATTTCCTCGATGCGGTATCCTTTCATAAATATAATCGTTTCCAATCCTGTCAACATCTGCAGCGCTTCTCTCTTTGAGTAATCACTTTCATACTTGATATAGTCTGCTAATTTATCTGCCGCCTGCTCCGCGCTATTGGCATGAATGGAAGTCCAGCATTTATGACCGGTATAGGATGCGGTCAGAAGGTACAAGGCTTCTTCCCCTTTTATCTCACCGATAATATAGTAATCGAGATCCATCAGTAAACCATTTCTGGCCAGATCTCTCAGACTGTATTGTACTTTTCCTTCTCCACGAATATCCACTATATGCTGAAACATCAATTCCGGATGGTCAGAAAAGAGTTCTTCATTTTCCTGAATCACCAAACCACTCTGATCATTGGGGATTTGTTCCAGCAGCGCATTCAATAACGTGGTCTTCCCGCTTCCTCCTTTGCCGGCCACGAGCAGCCCCTGTCCTATTGCCGCTCGTTCAGCAAGATAACCGGCCTCTGTGTCTGTCAGCATTCCCTCTTCCACAAGTTTAGACAGCCTCTTTTTCTGCTTCGGTATTTTACGGATGGAAAGATAGGGGAGATCAACAGAATTAACAAGCTCTGTGGATATGTCAAACCGTAGAATGAACTGATCATTTCCTGTTTTATCGGTAAATGTCTGTACAGCGTTCAGGACACTTAAGCTTACTTTGTTCTTGGTGGCCGCCAATTCTACAAATCTGCGGTAATCCTCTCTGTCCCGAAACTTCACATCGCTGTTCATCCGTTTTCCCAGGCGCTTCACCCGCACATTGTCAGGTCCGAGTACCCGGATATCCGATATTTGTTCATCTGCCAGCAAATCCTCCAGCACATAGTAACCAAACACATATTTCCGTACTTGCTCTAATCCTTCCTGCAGTTCCTCCCCTTGTAAACGTTTCGTTTTCAGATAATCCGCTGTCCGTTTCAGAAATTCCTTCTGCGAGAGTTGTCCACCTTGCACCATTTGTAAAGATTTCTTTTCCACATGGAGAAAATAGTCCAGTACCTCAGCTACAATGGAATTGTCCTGACTATCCGGCTTTAGACTGTTCCTTTCCCGACTGGGAAATTCCCTTTTTCCCACGCGTTTCCCTCCTTAAGCATCCGGCTGCCTCCTCCTTTTTAACCGAGATAATCTCGTTGATATACATGACTTTGATACATTTTGTTTTCTTTATAGCTTTCTTTAATTCGCTGGTAAATTCCCAGATATAATAGCAGAAAGATTATCATTAGTATTATGGCTATACTGGCCCACCAGAACATAAATACCTCCTTACCTTTTTAAAGCTCAGCCCTTAATTGCTCCTCTTCATCCAAGATCTCTTCTGATTCCAAATTGAAATAAGGATCACGAAACCGTTCGATCAAAAGATCTACTTGTTCCTGCGTAAGTGATACCAATTTATCCTGATCATCCCCTGCTATAAAAAAGGGGCCATGTATAGGCTCTCCGTCTACCATACGGTTTAAGGCCGCTTCATTCCTCTTTGCCCCTTCACCATAGACAATCAGTAAGTCCTCTTCGTAAGAAAGGAGATCAAAATTTCCGCCCACTTGTTTCATATAATCCAAAGGGGTATTTCTGAGCCAAACTTCATAGGGAACATGCTTTGGTTCCACAACTAATATTCTAATCTTGTCAATTGGAAGAGTCAGACTGGGAAGAAAATCAATCTTTTTAAAGTCCCACATGTCACAATAGTAAAAATTATCTTCAAGTCGAATAACATCTGAGATATCCATGGGATGACCATAAAAACCGCTTAGTCTGCCAAATTTATGAATATCACTAAAATATTTCACTACATCTTCAGGAGACTTAAGCGCAAGCTTTCCGGAATAAACACATTGATAGATACCTTCGTCTATCCTCCCAGCCTTTTCTATCATTTCACGAAAGCTTAAGAACTTTACGTGTTTCCTGCGGTCTGTTTCTGTATCTATCTGATATACTTCAACTTTATTCACCACCATTTCCCCTTTCTGATCGGTGAGCCTCCTGGCTCCGGATTTTCGATAGCAATTCCGATTACTTGCTTTATCAGGATACATCCTTTTTTCGCCTCGAACTCGACGATGCAGTCTGTATTGATTTTGGTTTGCTTTAATATCTCAGCAGGAATCGTAATCCTTCTGTCTAGCCCCAGATAGCGGCAATACGAAGTGACTTCTTTATCCAATCCTTTGCCTCCTCATCCTTACTCTTATCAGAACTCTTCCTGGATTTTTGATCCTTCCCCCGTAATGCATAACCTCATTTATCTGATTCTGGTCCGTAATTCATCGAGTATCGTTCCCATAACTTTAAAGTCCGGATAAACCGTCTTTTCTTCCGGCCGTGTGATTCCTTCCTTATAAGCAGTTACCTGTACCGAATAATTACCGTTTTCTAAAAACAGAGGAATATAAAATTCCTGTTCCAGATCTTCACGCATCTGTGGATTCAGATAATATTCCTGATTCAATAGAGCTACATTTAAATCATCCTCTTCCACGAAGAACAGATCAGGGAAGGTTACCTTCACCCGCTCACACATACCATACACATGAATTTTAAGGATTCCTTTTTCTCCTTTTTGGAACATCGGGTCATGGGGTTCCAGATATCTTATAATCTCCGCCTCTATATTCAGAATCGGATACCAGATAGCATATAGTGTTTGGTCCGTTTGCAATGTGATACGCTCACCGGGTTGATAGGCTCCGGTAGTCGTATCCCGGTCCAGGCTCCATCCCAGGAATTCATATCCGTCTCTGTCCGGCCGTATTGTACTTATGATAAATGTTACATCCTCTGTATTATATGCTGTGACTGTCTGAGCGGCAGGTGCTCCGTTTCCACCATTCGCATCATACGTCAAAACCAGATCTTTAGCCCAAATTGCGTATAGCCGTATTGTAGTACCCTGGACAGAGGTAAGATTTTTTATTGTCTGCCCATCGGTATATAGCGCAGTCGTAGCATTTTTATTTGTATTCCATCCCAAAAACCGACAACCGTCACGGACATACTGATTAGCCGATAATTTTTCCGCCATATCATAAGTAAATGTACTGCTCGGCATAGTTCCGCCGGTATTTCCATTTCCATCATAGATAACCGTATAGGTTATTGGCTTCCAATGTGCGTATAGAGTACACGACTGTCCCGGCTGCCATGCGGATCCGGCATCTCCGGCTTTACTTCCACCGCTGCTGGCTGTATACCATCCCTGAAGTAAGTAGCCCGTCTTTGAAGCCGATGGCAGCCGAATCGTGTCGGGGCGATAGGTGGCGGTTAGCACCGTATTTCCAGTTCCATAAGTAAAACTGCTTCCATTTAAACTGCCCGCGCCGCTAATACTCCACCCCTGGAACCGTCTGGCCGCAGCATAAGTTCCTCCTCCGGTTCCACCGTTCGCATTACATACAATCGACAATGAAGAAGGAGGAACCGGGTTGCCGATGGTTCTGGTTGTTCCCCATTGCTGGATCCTTGTGCTGACTCCGGTACTGCCTTCCCAACTGCCTCCATTTGGATTAACCTGCAGGGGATAAGATTTCTTTTGCAGATTTATAGTAATGGTACGTGACGGATAAGTCGTTATACCATTGGGAGACCGTGTTCGAACACCCAGATCATAAAACGTAGAAGCACTCAGCAGAAAGGAATTTGCGTTCAGTGTACTCCCACCATTGGGGATTTGATTCATGAAATAGAAACCTTTCCAAACAAAGTCTCTGTGGTTCACAAACCGATCCAGAGTAACGGTTCCGGCATTATCTGTTGTATATGGCTGGGCAGCAAATTCATAATATGCCGGCATTGTCCAGGAAAATGGCGCGGTAAACTCCTGCATATAAGGAGATCCACAGTCTGCGCAAAAGGTGTAAGGAAAAATACCTGCAGTATTTGTATTCAGCCGCAAACCGCAGGGATTCCCATACAAAGTTAGATACACAGGTGATGGATAATTGTTGTAATAAAATTGTTTGCCTTGAAGGCCTGATACCTGCAGGGTTGCAGTTCCGAAATCTCGGTCCGGACTTTTTATATGGATATACAGTCTTCCGGCATCATCCAGATACTGCCAGTCCCAATGACCACAGTCACTGTTCCCCAGATCTGTAGCCGCTTCCGCGTACGTTTTATTAATAAGAAGACAGCCACATATGGCGAACATAAAAATTAGTAGTTTAAAAGTTTTCATACAAGCCTGCATCTCTTATCACCTCCTTCCTATCTGTGTTTTATATTTGTTTACTCATCCCTATTAACACATCATTCTCTTTCTGCATTCTACTGATTCTGATTTTCTATTTTTAAAGAATATTGGTTTAAAATTTTAAAGGCCTCTTCATAACTGCCGCATCTCAAGATACGGCTTGTCATTTCTGCCGCTAAATCTGCTTTTCTGTGTCTCTTCAACTCATTTGCTTTCTCCCGTATCCTCATAAAAATATCATCCGGTTCCATCTGGTTCTGTTTGATCACGTCCAGTTCCTCCTTTCAGAATCTTTTCCATACAAAACAGACACGGATTACCATCCCTTGGATGATACGGACATCCTTTGCAGGTCATATACTGTATAATCGGTTTGCGGTAATACGCCGGCTCCTGCATGATCTCCTCGTAAACTTCACTTTCACCTTCTGTAAACCTTGCTGTCATTCGATGTTACCTCCGTATTTAGTAAAAACTTAGTTTGCCAGGGATTCGCAGCACACGTATGCCTGACATTCTTCATTGAATTTGTAAACATAAGCCACGATTGGACGCTGCTTGGTTCGGGTAGTATTGGATTCTTTTCGTAAATACTCCCTTGCCTTTTATTGAAGGCAATAAGATAGCTGATCGTCTCGAAGATGATCAGCTGTTAGTTTTCTTGATTATTTTAATAATTTAAAAAGAGCTGATTTAGTTATCAGCCCCCAGAATATATATTACTTATGAATCAGAGAAGAATTTTATCGTTCGAATACTTAGGTTCTTACTTAGGTCCTTATTACATAAAACAAGATACATTTTTCAGTCCCTATTTCAAGTAAGAAGAAAACTTTGCATTAAGAGGTTTGGTAAAAAATTTTACCAATTTTCGTACCAAATTCTTACCAAATTTTCCGCGAAAATTTACGATATTTTACGATCAATTACATCACCCGCGAAAACATGAAAAAACGCCGGAAACTCTAGGTTTTCCGGCGTTTTCGCACGCTTATCTGTATAAAGTTATCATTGCATCTGTTTTGCTACTTCCTCAGCAAAATTCTCTTCCTTCTTTTCCAGTCCTTCACCGGTCTCGAAACGAATGAATTTCTTGATGCTCATGGAAGCGCCGGCCGCTTTTGCAGCCTGCTCTACATATTTACCAACAGTCAGGTCGCCGTCTTTTACATAAATCTGGTCTAACAGGCAGACTTCTTTTAATTCTTTGTTCAGACGTCCGATGATCATTTTCTCAATGATATTCTCCGGCTTATCCGGGTTCTCATTTTTCGCCTGAGCCAGCAGGATCTCTTTCTCATGATCCAGGTATTCCTGAGATACCTCATCTCTGGACACATATTTCGGAGACATTGCCGCTACCTGCATAGCAACATTCATCATAATCTCTTTCACCGCGTCATTTACCGTGTCGGTATCAGCCTGAACCAAAACACCGATTCTGCCACCGCCATGGATATAGGATACCACGCAGCCGTTGGACGCGTCGATTTTTTCAAATCTGCGGATGCTTAATTTCTCTCCGATCGTGGCGATCTTCTCTACCAGCTGATCGTTCACCGTCTTGGAAGCATCTTTTATGCTTGCTTCTTTTAACAGCTCTTCTACATTGATCGCACTGCCGTTTAAGATCTGATCTGCAACGTCTGTTACAAACTCCTGGAACTGCTCGTTCTTTGCAACGAAGTCTGTCTCAGAGTTTACTTCTACGATTGCTGCGAATTTATCATCTTTGATAACTGTCTTAACAATACCTTCCGCTGCGATTCTGCCGGCTTTCTTCTCTGCTTTTGCCTGGCCGTTCTTTCTTAAGAACTCAACCGCTGCGTCCATATCACCGTTGGTCTCAGCAAGGGCTTTTTTACAATCCATCATGCCGACTCCGGTGATCTCTCTTAACTCTTTTACCATTGCTGCTGTGATAGCCATTATGCTTGTACCTCCTCGGCCATTTCTACTGCGGGTGCTTCCTCAAAATATTCCTCGGAATAGTCCCCTTCCAGTTCTTCCGCATAATCCTGTACGCCCTGGTTTCCTTCGATAACAGCGTCTGCCATCTTAGAAACGATCAGTTTTACAGCGCGGATTGCATCATCGTTACCAGGGATTACATAATCCAGTTCTTCCGGATCACAGTTGGTATCAGCGATACCGATCAGCGGAATACCCAGAGTGTGAGCTTCCTGTACGCAGATTCTCTCTTTTTTCGGATCTACGACGAAGATTGCATCGGGAAGACGGTTCATATTTTTAATTCCGCCTAAGTTTCTCTCTAATTTTTCCTGCTCTTTCTTAAGAGCGATTACTTCTTTCTTCGGAAGGACGTCGAATGTTCCGTCTTCTTCCATGGTTTCGATCGATTTCAGTCTGTCGATACGGCTTCTGATGGTCTTGAAGTTCGTCAGCATACCGCCTAACCATCTTTCGTTTACATAAAACATACCGCAGCGGTCTGCTTCTGTCTTGATCGCATCCTGGGCCTGTTTCTTGGTTCCCACGAACAGGATCGTTCCGCCGTTCGCTACGATGTCGGCTACTGCCTGATATGCAGTGTCTACCATTCCCACTGATTTCTGCAGGTCGATGATGTAGATGCCGTTTCTCTCGGTGTAAATGTACTCCGCCATTTTGGGGTTCCATCTTCTGGTCTGGTGTCCGAAGTGAACACCTGCTTCTAACAGCTGTTTCATAGAAATTACACTCATGTTTTTACCTCCATTTGGTTTGATCATCCATATGCTTCCAATTTCCGGAACCGGTAAGTGTAAGCCGGCACCATCCGGAAAATCCGCATACGTGTCTAATTTGCCTTTAGAATTATAGCACAACGGTACCAGGTGTGCAAGGACTTTTTTCACTCAAGCTGCCGCTCCGCTTCGTTCTACCAGTACTTTTCCAGAATCTCATCTGTTTTCATATCTGTCCAGGAAAATTTATTTCTAATCTTAGCTTTCACATCTTCTCTGGATAAGCCGATCTCTTTTAAAGTGGAGATCATAACCTGTAGGCCTTTTTCTATGCCTTTTTCTATGCCTTCCTCATAAGCCCCATCCAGTCCGGATTTATGGTCCATAATCGCCATTTCTCTCCGGAATGCCCGGTAGCGCTCCGCGTCATCTAATTCAAAATCTTCAAACGTATCCACTGTCTCTTTCATATATTCATCCCCTTGTGCTACCGCCCGCATCTCCTGTAGACTTCGGGCTGATATCAGCTTTGCCCAGCGGTACACTTCCTCATTCTTTTCCGCATCCGTCGCCCGCTCCAATTTCTTTAATTCTATCACATGAAAGGCCAGCTTGTCACTATATAACCTGCCTGTGCACACATTGATTATCTTATGTACCGAGTAAAACTCTCTTTGTTCCGGGAACAAATCAAAATCCAGAATTCCAACATGGACACAGTGTTTCATCGTCCCGTAAAGTTCCCCCTTTTTCACTGAATTCACCAGCATTTTACAGTTATAGAACATCGACCGGTCCACCCAGTATCCCACATGGTATAACTGCATCTCGATATTAATCTGTTTTTTATGGGCACACATAAGTCTCAGGTCCAGTATCCCTTCCTTATCCTCATCATAGTCCTGTTCCAAATGACCGTCGATCACTTCCAGGTCAACAATCTGTTCCGGAGAAATCTCCAGCAATGCACCCAGCAATCCTTTCAACCCTTTTCTGCATTTGCGGAAAACATTTCGGAATACCACATCATTCTTAAGCGTTAAAACCAATCCCTCCGGGATCGCCAAACGCTCACTCTTTACAGTAGATACCTGCACCTTTTCTTCTTGTACTGCCACTTCTGCCATAAGCATCTTCTCCTTTTTGCGATTTCTTGTTTCAGCATTTGGAATTAATTGGCGAAACGCCTGATATAATACGACCGGAAGAACCCGGTTCGATGACAATAACTATACCATAAAAGTGTACCCCTCACAAGATACTTCTTAACTTTTGATGCATCCTTATCGCACCCTTATACATCCTTTAAATGCATCTTAATATCTTAACATATATGCAATGCGGAACAGCCATCAATACATGTCAGCCATTCTACCCACGTATAATGCGGCTTTGTCTCCTTGCTCCCCCTTGCTCTCCTTGTTATACTTTATGTATATAGGAAATATAGATCAGAACCGCAATAGGAAAAAGGGGGATTACAAATGTCAGATCAATTACTGGACCAGATCTGTGATATCGTACGTCAGGCTGGGAATATCGTCCTGTCTGCCGCCGCTGATAAAGAAATCAAGGCCAAAGAAGGAGCCGCCAACTACGTAACAAAATACGACTCCAAAGTTCAAAAATATCTGGTAGCTGAACTCACACGGATGCTGCCCGAAGCCACCTTCTTAGGGGAAGAGGATGGTTTTTCCTCTCATAAAATCAGTAGCGGTTACACCTTTATCATCGATCCCATAGACGGAACCACGAATTTCATCTGTGAATTCATGTGCAGCGGAATCTGTGTAGGTCTCTCCCTGCACGGCACCATGGAAATCGGAGTCGTCTATAATCCCTTCCGCGATGAACTTTTCTGTGCCCGCCGCGGCTGCGGCAGCTATCTGAACGGTTTTCCCCTCCGCGTCCGCAACCGTCCTCTGAATGAAGGCGTAGTGAATATCGATATTGCCCCCTACAATCCCGAGCTTCGCAAACCCGCATTCGCAGTAAGCGAAGCGCTCTCCTATCACTCCATGGACATCCGTGATATCGGTTCCGCCGCCCTTGGTATCTGCTACGTGGCCTGTAACCGCTGTGTCGCTTACATATCCCACCTTCTCTCCACCTGGGACTATGCCGCTGCTGCTCTGATTCTGACAGAAGCCGGGGGCGTATTCACCGATCTTCAGGGCCGTCCTCTGGCTCTAAAAGCCAAAACCTCCCTCCTGGCTTCCACAGAAACCGGACTGCAGCAAACATTAGATCTCATCCACCCTATACTTTTTCCAAATTAATCCGGTTTCCTGAATGCATGTCCATTCGGGCGGGATCGCGGCATAGCCGCTCCATAAGGTTCCGCCTATAGCCTATTCAGAATATGATTCTGGGTTAATTGATATCCGTTCTTAAACTCCATAGGTTTTATCCCCACGATTTTTCGGAAAACCTTGCTGAAATATTTGGCGTCGCCATAACCGATCGCATAGGCGATCTCATACACCTTCAGATCGGAGTTCTTAAGGAGATCCACCGCTCCCTTGATCCGGTACAGGGTTAACACTTCCAGGAACGTATAACTGGTTTTCGTTTTGAACAATTTCCCCAAATAGCTGTCGCTGATATTCAGTTCATCGGCCACGTTCTTTAGCGTAAGATCCTCCTGATAGCGTTTGTGTATGATCTCGCATGCACGGGCCAGATATTTATCCTGGAGGTTTCCGAAATCAACGGCCCTTTGTTCTTCCGTGAATTCCTTGCCCAGCTTTTCCGACAGGCTTTTATACACGGCCTGTTTCTCCCTGATGCTTTTGATGGTACCGGACAGGACCTCCTCCAGTTCCTTATCGTCGATCGGTTTCAGCAGATAGCCCCGCACACCCATTCGCATGGCCCTTTTGGCAAAGGCAAACTCGTCATAGCCGGATAGAATAATATATTCACAGGATATCTCATCCTGCAGGCTCTCGATCATTTCCAGCCCATTTAGTTTTGGCATTTTTATATCAGTTATAACAAGATCCGGCTTCAATCTGAGAATCATCTCCCGGCCCTCCTGGCCGTCAGCCGCCTCCCCGATAATCTCACACCCAAAATCCGACCAGGTGGTGGTCAGTTTAAGCCCCTGGCGGATCAGATCCTCGTCCTCTACTAGCAAAACTTTTATCATTTTTCCCTCCATGCGTGCGTAATCCTGCACATATCGGCATACTTTACAGCAAATCGGCAAATCCTCATTCATTCTTTTCATCCGCAGCAGATGGTTTTTCCTTATCCATATGTTTAATCCGCAGAGTAATATAGGTTCCCTCCCCGGGGATACTGTCCGCGGATATACCGCAGCTGTCATCTCCGTATAACCTGGCTCTTCTTTGTATATTGTTCAGACCGATATGATGGGTTCCTTCCTGCCGGAAAGCCAGCAGGGTATCCAGTGTCTCCTGCTCCATCCCGTTCCCGTTATCTTCCACATTGAAAATGAGATACTCTCCTTCCATCCGGCCGGTCAGACGAATGCGGCACTCCCCCGACTTCCCGGAGAATCCGTGCACGATCGCATTCTCTACCATGGGCTGTAAGATCAGCTTGGGAATGAGCTCCTCATCCATGCCGTTTTGCAGCTCTGCTTCCATATGAAGGCGTTCCCCATAATGTTTTTTTTGAATCTCCAGAAAAGACTTTACGATCTCCATTTCATAAGAAACGGTTACCAGATCGGCTTTCGTATTCATCACCCGCCGCAGAAGGCGTCCCAGCTGCACGGTAATATCTGAGATTTCACTGGTCCGGTTTAATTTTGCGTTCCATTTGATCAGATCCAGCGTGTTGTACAGGAAATGCGGATTCATCTGCAGACTTAGGGAACGGGTCTCAGCGATCCAAAGGCTGTGCTTTTCTTCATCAATGTTGGCCATCAGTTCCCCGATCTGTTCCGTCATGGAATTAAACGAGTCCCCCAGCTGCCCGATCTCATCCTTCCGGTCTACGATCACCCTGGCGCTCAGATCCCCATGCTTGACCCGGGCCATGGATTCCCGGATTCTTTGTATCGGCGCAGATATGGACCGGGCCAGCATGCCGGAGACACCTAAGCCCAGTACCGCTATAATCATCAGGCCCGGTATCATTGCCTTTAAGATGGCATTCATTATCTTGTTCATCACATCGGACGGCATTTCCTTAATATAGAAAAGGCCGTAGGCGTCACTTCTGCTGTAGGCAAAGGTATCGTCGATGATTCCGGTCGTCCTGTCGTTCCAGTTATTACCGAATCCGTATTCATCTGATTTGCCCAGCCCCTCATAATCCAGCCCGGAGGTATGATAAATAATAGCGCCGCTGCGATTCAGTATCATAAACATCGTTTTATACTGTTCCGCATACTCGTTTACAATCGCATCGATGGTGCTTCTGGGGATCTCCACTAGTACATATCCCAGCACCTGATCCTTTTCATCCCGATAGGCTTTGGCCATACAGATCCGATCCTCTTCATTGAGCATGGCATCCCGGGCGATGGCATAGACCGACACATCCTCTCTCTCATTTGCCTTTCGGAATACGCCCCAGTTTTCAAATGAGGCGTGCGTGGATTTCATCACCTGTTCGGAGGTGGACAGCCACTGGGTCGGATTCAATTTTACGATGCTGATAGCAGCTTTCTGATTATTGCCGTTTTTTAATATGTAGAGAGAGCGCAGTACGGTATTTGCATTTTCTGAATCCGGATCTGTAAAAAAGGCCCTGACTTCTTCGTCCTCGGTCAGATTATGGATCACCTCTTTATAATTCTCGATTTCATTGTCGATTGCATTACGGACTTTTTCGGCGGTGCCTATGCTCTGCTGCCTTAAGTTGGATAGATAGATACGATAGAAAGCGAAGCTGATGATACCGCTCAGGATCACCGCAAATACCAGACACGATACGAAAAAGGCAGAAAATATACGGCAGAAATAACTCTCTGAAATCTTTTTCAGCATTTGTTCCCTCCACGTGTGCGTTTTTTTGCACCTATAGGACTTTGTTCCCTTTCTCCACGTTATGTCCTATTTTACCTGAAAATATATGGAAAAGAAAGTCATGAGGACAGAGCAATCCCCCCATAACTTTCTATTTCCTCAATTTCCTATCTATCTTTTTTGCTATGAGCACTGAGCGGCTATTTTTCAGACCACGCTCTTTCCGCCGGACACTTTATTAAAGATCAGCAGACACACCACCGTAGCCAAAGTCAGGATGGTCGACAGCGCCGCCGCCTGTCCGTACGCGTCATTATTGACACAGTTAAAGATTGCCACAGAAATCGTAATCGTCTTTCCTGTATACAAAATCAGCGTGGCGCTCAATGTATTCATTACGCTGATCAGGCTTAAGACCGCCCCCGACATCAGGCCGGGCAGCATCAGATGCACCGTCGTCTTAAAGAATGTTTTCATGGCCGGTACGCCCAGGCTTATGGATGCTTCCTCCACCGAATTATCTATCTGGTAGAGGATACCCACACTGGACCTCATGGTATAAGGCAGCTTTCGTATGACAAAGGAGATAATAATCGCCCACATAGTTCCGGTCAGTACGATCGCCCCCTGGTTAAAGGCCACCGTCAGACAGATACCGAGAACTGCTCCGGGGATGACATAGGGGAACATCAGCAGCATGTCGATCAGATTGGATACGAAACTCTTCCGCCTGACGATCAGGTAGGAACCGATCAGCCCCAGCAGTACAATGATGGCCAGCGCAATAAAGGAATACAAAAAGGTATTGGTAATACTGCGTCCCAGCTTATTGGCCACCTGCCGGTAACTGTCCAGGCTGAAACCGGCTACGAACAGCGGGCCGTTGGTCTTTAAGAAGGATTGGATCGTAACCGTGATCTGCGGCAATACCGAGAGGAAGGATACGAAGAATACCACAGCCGTCGCCAGAAGCTTTTTCCCCCGGGTCAGCTCGATGACCGCCGGCGGACGAAGGCTGGTCATATTATAACTCTTTCTGTCCACGAACCGCTTCTGGACGAAGAGTACCACCAGGGCAATGATGATGATAATAACGCTCAAGGCGCTGGCAAAGCCCGTGTCCGTCCCCACCTCATTCAGGAATTCCTTGTAAATGATAACCGGCAGCGTGCTGTAGCCTTCCCCGATCAGCCTAGGTGTACCGAAGTCAGCCAGGGCCGTCATGAACACCATCAGTGCCGATGACAAGATGGTCGGCAGGATGACCGGAAATGTAATCTTCAGAATCCTGCGGATTCCGGAGATCCCCAGATTCTCACTGGCCTCCTCCAGGGAGGAATCGATACTCCCCAGCGCACCCGACACATAGAGGTACACCATGGGATAGAGTTTCAGTGTAAATACCAGGACGATCCCTTTAAATCCATAGATCTCTCCCATTTCGATTCCGATCATCGACAGCAGTTTTGTGATAAATCCCGCGCGGCCCAGCAGGGTGATCCAGGCGTAAGCGCCGATAAACGGCGGTGACAGCATGGAGAGAACCACCATTACATTGATCAGCCTTTTCCAGTACAGATTAAAGCGGGACCCGATATATGCCAGCGGCACCCCCAGCAGGGTAGCCAGAACCGTCACCACCGTACTGATCAAAAGGCTGTGCCCCAGCGCTTCCTGATAGTATTTCTTCTGGAAAAACTTCAGGTAATTGCTCATGGTAAACGCGTTGGTATCCGGATTCTGAAAGCTCTGGACAATCAGCTTCAGGAACGGATAGACTATAAAGATCAGGCACAGGATCAGAATCAGCAGACTCATAATCGTCCAGAAATTAAATCGGTCCATGTGAAGCTTCTCATAAATCTTCTTTTTGGGTTTTGTATTTTCTTTCATAACGCCCCTCCTTTCAACCGCCGTCAATCGCGCATGATTGTATTTTCCGTCTCCGCGTCAAACACACAGATCCTTCCGGACATCAGTTCCAGGCTTACCCGGTCATTCATTTTCCGGGAAATATCCATCTCATCCGTGTACTCGTTGACTTCAATCAATGGGCCGTTATCAATCTGGATCTCATAGTTCATAAAATCCCCAAGGAAGGTGCTCATGGTAATGGTTCCCTGAATCTCCCCCTCCTTCGCGGCGCCCAGATGGACGTATTCGGGGCGGACGGACACCTTTACCTTTCCTTCATATTCCCTGTCGATATTCAGTTCCAGCTGTTTCACTCCCAGGATCTTCACGACACCGCCGCTTGCTTCCCCGTCCAGGAAACAGGAGGTTCCGATAAAGTTCGCCACAAACATATTCGCCGGTTTGGTATAGATCTCCATCGGTTCACCCAGCTGTTCCACCTGTCCGTCATGGATAATGGCGATCCGGTCCGATATGGATAACGCCTCCTCCTGGTCATGGGTGACATATATGGTGGTAATGTTCAGCTGCTTTTGGATTTTCTTGATACTGGTACGCATGGTCACACGAAGTTTGGCGTCCAGATTGCACAGCGGTTCGTCCATCAGCAGCACATCCGGGTGGATGACCACTGCTCTGGCCAGAGCCACACGCTGCTGCTGGCCGCCGGAGAGCTGGCTGGGCATCCGGTCCTTCAGATTATCGATCTGCATCATCTTCATGGCTTCCATGGCACGGTCCGTCAGCTCTTTCCCTTTGATCTTCCGGGCCTTCAGGCCGTATTCTACATTTCCCTGAACGGTCATGTGGGGAAATATGGCATAGTTCTGAAATACCATGCCGATATTTCTTTTATCCGCCGGAATATGATTGATTTCTTTGTCATTGAAATATATTTTTCCTTCATCAATCGGATTAAATCCCGCGATCATGCGCAAAAGCGTCGTCTTTCCGCAGCCAGATGGTCCCAGCAGCGTAAAAAATTCCCCTTCCTTAATGTCTAGACTGATATGGTCACAAGCTTTGAAGTCTCCATATACCTTCGTCGCTCCGTCGATCTTCACCCTTTGACTGCTCATAATCCTCTTCCTCCATCTCTTCATTTTAAAGGAGGAAGGATGGCTTTTGCTGCATTCTCATCCTTCCTCCTGGTTTATCCGAATCGCTTCCGCAGTTAACGGGAGATCAAATCATTCCATTTATCGTTGAACTCCTGGGTATGGCTGGAGGTCCAGTCGATATCCATATTCACGAAAGTGATTTTATCCCACGCTTCCATGGTGTCCGGATCTGAGACGTCGGTACGTACCGAGCGGCGGTTTAAGTCGCCCAATTGCTCCTGAACCTCTTTGCTGCTCAGATAGTCGATAAATTTCTGCGCGTTTTTCAGATTCTGGCAATCCTTTACAACCGCCATGCCGGAAGGGCTGGAAGAAGTCCCCTCGCTGGGATATACGATGGCGATATTAGCACCTGACTGGATATAGCGCAGCGCCGCTTCCTCATAGGTCAATCCGACCATGTATTCCCCATCAGCCACTCCCTTATATACGCCGGAAGAGGAATCCAGGATTTTTCCATCCAGATTATCCACTAATTTTTCGATAAATTCATAACCTTTGCCGTCATCCGTTCCGTAAGCCAGAATAATGGACATCATACAGGCAAAAGAAGAGGATGCGGAGGTCGGGTCCGCGCAGGCGATCTGGCCTTTATATTTCTCATCCAGCAGGTCTGCCCAGGAAGTCGGCGCGCCGGCTGCGTCCACCAGCTCCGTGTTATAGATCATAACCATAGGGCCCATATCGAATCCGGTATAGTAGCCGTTGGCATCTTTTGCCGCGTCTTTTAAGGAATCCACATTGGATGAGGTATACTGCTGAAGCATATCCTGATTCGCGCGATAGGTATCGATGACGCCGCCCCATACCACATCCGCCTGGGGGTTGCCCGCTTCCGCTTTTATACGCGCGAACAGGGAAGAAGTTCCATCCTGAACCAGATCCACCTTAATGCCCGTCTGGTCCTCGAATTCCTGTATGATCGGATCTGCCCAGTCTGTGGAGTTAGAATAGTAAAGTGTCATGCTCTTCGTCTCTTCCGGCTCCGCCGCAGGCGCTTCCTTGGAATCCCCCGTCCCGGACGAACCGGCGGGTGCTTCTTCTTTCTTGGAACCGCAGCCGGCCAGAAGGCCTATACACAAGGTAACCGTTAATAAAACTGCTAATTTTCTTTTCATGAATAATCCCCCTTTAATCTCTGTTCACTTTTACTTTTTTTAATAGTGTCTAAGCAGCTCTTTCTATAAAATTTTAATCCCGCTTCTCCTTTCATCATTTTTTGTCTGTCACTTTATTTACTATTTACGTTAATATTATAGTTTCATTGTGCATTTCGCAATAAGACAAATCGGCAAAATAGGGTTGCAGAATCGCACACTTTAAAAAATAGCAGCGCTCGAAAAAACATTTTACCCCCTCGACAAAATCCCCCCCGCTTTTCTTGTTTTCCATTTTTCCGTATGCTATAGTAATCCGCAATACATGGAGCAATTCCACCTAGAAGCGGAATCGTACCATTGGAAATGTAACCGATCAAATGGAAGAGGAGGTTCTCAACTACATATGAAATGCCGTTACCGACTGCCGCTGCTGCTCGCCGCATTCTGCCTGACCCTCTGCCTGTCCGGATGTGCCCTGCACAATCCCGGGGCTCAGATCAAAGAACAACTGGAAGCCCTCAAACATCCTGAAACAGGCGGGGAACTCCTGAATACCATACACCAGCTGGACCCGGACAAAACCCTTCAGTTCCTGGACTATGACAACGGAATCCTGGCTTCCCGTCTCCTGGAAAATTACGATTATCAGATCCAGGCTTCGCAGATCACCGGGGAAAAAGCAGAGGTTACTATAAAACTGACCACCCGCAACATGGAGCAGCTAATGGAAACCTACCGTTCAGAGGTCCTGAACCGCTATATCAGCGCAGGGCCAATGGGACAGGCAGCTGCCCTGGACTGTACCGGCATCCTGTCCGACATCCTGGACTCCTGTTCCGGGTCCCAGACCCGCCGGATCACCCTGTCCCTGGTCCGAAGCGAGGACGGCTGGACCTATGAGTCCCCTTCCACCGCCCTGGATCAGCTCACCGGAGGTCTGATCACCAGTATCGAAAACTCAGGCCTCGCCTCTCCATCCGCCATGGCCCAGGCCTACCTGGACCGCTTAAAGCAAATGGACCCGGAAACGCTCCGCCAATACCTGTCCATCCGCCATTTCTTCACAGACCAGGAGCCGCAGGCTTCCTCCCAGGACCTGGCCTACGCAGCCCAGATCCACAAGAACCTGGACTATCAGATCCTCTCCTGTGAACAGACCGACACCTCCGCCCTGGTCAACCTCTCTTTGAATCTGACCACCGCAGACCTGCCCCAGCTCTTCACTGCTTACAAAGACCAGCTAAACACCCTGAAAAATGATCCCGCTCTCCTGAAGCTGACAGATGAGGAATTCCTGATAAAGTCCTCCGACCTGCTTTTGAATCTCCTGGAGGAAAGTATGACTTCCGTAACGATCGAGACTTCCCTGCCTATGTCCCAGACCAATGGGATCTGGCTGCCGAGGATTGAGACGAATGCTTTTTCGGATGCTCTGCTGGGGAACTACCCGGAGGCGATTTCTGTGCTGCAGAATTAGGTTGTTTCGATAGGGCCGGAGCGTATGCGGCAGAAGAGGCAGGAACCTTGCGGGTTCGGGACACGTGTGGGCCGGATGGCGCGTTGTGTCCCGAAGCTTAAAGGTTCTTGCCTCTTCGGATCTGGGGATTCTTATGTCTGTATGATGGGTTTTGCATCACCTGTCTTTTGTGCGGGACAGCCTGGCCCGCGGGTCGGTTGTCTACTGAACATAGAGGTTGGTATAGCCCATGAGGCTTTCGTCAACTTCCCGGGCTGCCTCACGGCCTTCCCGGATCGCCCAGACTACCAGGGACTGGCCCCGGTGCATGTCGCCGGCGGTGAATACGTTTTCTATGTTGGTTTGGTATTTTCCGGGAGCGGTGTCCACGTTGGCGCGGTCGTTTCGTTTTACCTGGAAGGCGTCGGCGATGGTTTTCTGGGCACCCAGGAAGCCCGCTGCGATGAGGACCAGGTCTACGTCCTTAAGGGTCTCGCTTCCAGGGACTTCTGACATGGTTGTGCGGCCTGTTTTCTCGTCTTTTTGGGGTTCCAGGCTGATTAGTCTGGCTTTGCAGACGTTTCCGCTCTTGTCTTTCAGGAATTCTTTTACCGTGGTCTGGTAGATTCTGGGGTCGCGGCCATATTGGGCGATGGCCTCTTCCTGGCCGTAATCGGTTTTACAGGTTTTCGGCCACTCGGGCCAGGTATTGTCCCCGGACCGCTCATCCGGTAGTTTGGGCATCATTTCTAACTGGATTACGGAGCGGGCGCCGTGGCGGATGGCTGTGCCTACACAGTCGTTGCCGGTGTCTCCGCCGCCGATGACCATGACGTTTTTTCCTTTGGCCGAGATGTATTGGCCGTCGGTCAGGCCGGAATCCAACAGGCTTTTTGTGGTGGATTTCAGGTAGTCTACGGCAAAATAGATGCCTTTGGCGTCCCGGCCGGGTACATTCAGGTCCCGGGGGTTTGAGGCGCCGCAGGCCAGGATGACCCGGTCGTATTCTTTTAATATGTCGGATGCCGCTAGATTTTTGGTTTTCTCGTTGGCAGATTTGATTTTGACGTTTTTGGTATCTGAACTTTGTGAAGTATTCTTATCTGTCGGCTCGCGGCCGGCTCCGACATTGGCGTTGGTTATGAATTCCACGCCTTCTTCCTGCATGATCTTTATTTTGCGCTCGATGATCTTTTTATCCAGCTTCATGTTGGGGATGCCGTACATCAGCAGGCCTCCCACACGGTCGCTGCGTTCGAATACGGTTACCAGATGGCCTCTTTTGTTTAGCTGGTCCGCGGCGGCTAGTCCGGCGGGACCGCTGCCGATCACGGCTACTTTTTTGCCGGTGCGCACCTTGGGGGGATTTGCGGCGGCATAGCCGGCTGAGTAAGCGTGTTCTATGATCCCGTATTCGTTTTCTTTGATGGCCACCGGAGTGTCATTCAGGCCGCAGGTGCAGGCGGCCTCACAGGGAGCCGGGCAGACCCGGGCTGTGAATTCCGGGAAATTGTTGGTTTTCTTCAGACGCCTGTAGGCCTGCTCCCAGTTTCCGGTGTAGACCAGATCGTTCCACTCGGGGATCAGGTTGTGCAGGGGACATCCTGTTACCATTCCGTTTAAGACCACGCCTGACTGACAGAAGGGTACGCCGCAGGCCATACATCTGGCCCCCTGCTGCCGCTGTTTCTCCTCGGAGAGCGGTGTGTGGAATTCATCGAAATTCCCGATACGGCTTTTGGGGTCCTGCACGCCGCTCACTTCTCTTTTATATTCCATAAAACCGGTAGGTTTTCCCATGATCCGTCCTCCTATTTATTCTGGTTTGCGTAAAAAGCTTCGATGGCTGCCTGTTCACTGCTTAAGCCCTTTTCTTCCATCTGTACGATAGTGAGCAGCATCCGGTTATAGTCGTAAGGGATGATCTTTTTGAATTTGGGCAGATAGGTTCCAAAGTCGGCCAGTATTTTTTTGCCCTTTTCTGAATTGGTGTATGCCACATGTTCCCGGATCATATCCTTTAATTCCAGTACGTCGTATTTGGATGTGATTTCACTCACAGATACCATTTCTTTGTTCAGGTTTTTATAGAGATCACTGTCCTCATCCAGTACATAGGCGATGCCGCCGCTCATGCCGGCCGCGAAGTTTTTCCCGGTCTTGCCAAGGACTACGGCCCGGCCCCCGGTCATGTATTCACAGCCGTGGTCACCCACGCCTTCCACTACCGCGCTGGCCCCGGAATTGCGGACGCAGAACCGCTCGCCGGCTACGCCGTTAATGTAGGCTTTTCCGCTGGTGGCTCCGTAGAGGGCCACGTTTCCGATGATGATATTTTCATCCTGGGCAAATTTGACTCCCCGGGGAGGGTAGACGATCAGCTTTCCGCCGGACAGCCCTTTTCCAAAATAGTCGTTGCTGTCGCCGATGAGTTCCAGGGTCAGGCCCCTGGGAATAAACGCACCGAAGCTCTGTCCGCCGGAACCTTTGCACTTAACCGTAAAGGTATCCTCCTCAAGGGTATCCTGGTACATTCTGGTGATCTCAGCGCCGAACATCGTTCCAAAGGTCCGGTTGACGTTGGTGACATCCACCTCGATGCTTCGTTTTTGCCTGTCTGCCAGCGCCGGTTTTAATTTCTTAAGCAATATTTTTGCATCTGCCGTTTCTTCCAGATGGAAGTCATAGACCTGCCTGGGATCAAAAGCATGTTTTTGGCCGTCTCTCGCAAAAGGATTATCCAGAATCCCGGACAGGTCTACTTTGGAGGCCTTTTCGGATAGCGGCCCTTCTTTTTTACAGAGAAGATCGCTCCGGCCTACCAGCTCATCCACCGTCCGCACACCCAGCTTCGCCATGTATTCCCTGAGCTCCTGGGCAATAAAGCGCATAAAATTGATCACGTATTCCGGTTTCCCCCGGAAACGCTTGCGCAGTTTAGGATTCTGGGTGGCGATACCCACCGGGCAGGTGTCCAGATGACAGACGCGCATCATCACGCAGCCCATGGTTACCAGCGGCGCGGTGGCAAAGCCGAACTCCTCGGCTCCCAGCATGGCAGCTATGGCCACATCCCGGCCGCTCATCAGCTTTCCGTCGGTCTCGATCACGACTTTGTTCCGAAGGCCGTTTCGGATCAGGGTCTGGTGTGTCTCCGCCACGCCCAGCTCCCAGGGCAGCCCCGCATTGTGGATGGAACTTCTGGGGGCGGCTCCCGTACCGCCGTCATAACCGGATACCAGGATTACCTGGGCACCCGCTTTGGCCACACCGGCCGCCACGGTTCCGACTCCCGCCTCGGATACCAGCTTCACGGAGATTCTGGCGTCCTTGTTGGCATTCTTTAAATCATAGATCAGCTGGGCCAGATCCTCGATGGAATAGATATCGTGGTGAGGCGGCGGTGAGATCAGGCCGACGCCGGGCGTGGAATGCCTGGTCTTCGCCACCCACGGATATACCTTGGCCCCGGGCAGATGTCCGCCCTCACCGGGCTTCGCTCCCTGGGCCATCTTGATCTGGATCTCCCGGGCGCTGACCAGATAGCGGCTGGTGACTCCGAATCGTCCGGACGCCACCTGTTTAATGGCTGAACAGCGGTTTTCACCGTCCGGGCCTATGGTCAGACGCTCCAGGCTCTCTCCGCCTTCGCCGCTGTTTGACTTTCCATGCAGGCGGTTCATGGCGACAGCCAGTGTCTCATGGGCTTCCTGGGAAATAGAGCCGTAGCTCATGGCCCCTGTCTTGAACCGGCGCACGATGGATTCCACCGGCTCCACCTCTTCGATGGGCACGCCCTTTTTCGGATAATGAAAATCCATCAGTCCCCGCAGCGTACCGGTATTGGACTGGGCGTTAATCAGTGAAGTGTATTCTTTAAACATCCCGTAATCTTCCCGTTTCGCGGCTTCCTGCAGAAGATGGATGGTCCTGGGATTATACAGGTGCTCCTCCCCGCCGCTTCTGGCTTTATGGCGCCCGATGCTGTCCAGAGTCAGATCCACAGCCAGCCCCAGCGGATCAAAGGCGGAGTCGTGAAGCTCTGTCACTTCTCTTTGGATATCCTCCAGGGTGATTCCGCCGATCCGGCTGGTCGTACCGGTAAAATATTTATCAATCACGCTTCCGTCGATGCCGACGGCCTCAAAGATCTGGGAGCCCTGATAGGACTGGATCGTGGAAATCCCCATTTTCGAGGCGATCTTCACAATCCCGTGCAGGACCGCATTATTATAATCCGTAACGGCCGCGTAATAGTCTTTATCCAGCATTTTCTCATCGATCAGCTGCCGGACGCTTTCCTGGGCCAGATACGGATTGATGGCACATGCGCCATAGCCCAGAAGTGTTGCGAAATGATGAACTTCCCTGGGTTCGCCGCTCTCCAGGATCATAGCCACCGATGTACGCTTTTTCGTCTTGACCAGATGCTGCTGGAGCGCGGACACCGCCAGCAGGGACGGGATCGCCACATGATTTTCGTCCAGGCCCCGGTCGGAGAGGATCAGGATGTTCGCTCCGTCCCGGTACGCCCGGTCCACTTCCACAAACAGGCGCTCAATCGCCCGCTCCAGCCTGGTATTGGTATAGTAGGTGATCGGGATCACTTCGACCCGGAAGCCTTCCACCTGCATATTTTTGATTTTCAGCAGATCCGTGTTGGTCAGAATCGGATTGTTCACTTTCAGCACATGACAGTTGGCTGCCTTTTCTTCCAGCAGATTTCCGTCCTCTCCGATGTAGACCGTAGTGCTGGTAACGATCTCCTCCCGGATCGCGTCGATGGGAGGATTCGTCACCTGGGCGAACAGCTGTTTGAAGTAGTTATACAGGGGCTGGGGCTGGTTCGACAGGACCGGCAGCGGTGTGTCCGCACCCATAGCGGCGATTCCTTCCGCCCCATTGCGGGCCATCTGCAGAATCGAGGTCTTCAGCTCCTCGTAGCTATAGCCAAAAGCTTTCTGTAACCTGGAACGTTCCTCCTGTGTATATTCCGGCACTCTTTGGTTCGGGATTCTCAGATTCTTAAGCTCCACCAGATTCCGGTCCAGCCATTCTCCGTAAGGCTGCCGGTTCGCATACCGCTCCTTCAGCTCATCGTCCGATATCACTTTTTGGGCCACCGTGTCCACCAGAAGCATTTTCCCCGGATGCAGGCGCTCCTTGACCAGAATATGCGACGGGTCCAGATCCAGCACCCCCACCTCGGAGGACAGGATCAGCGTGTCATCATCGCAGATATAGTATCTGGAAGGACGCAGGCCGTTCCGGTCCAGCACCGCTCCCATAATATCCCCATCCGAGAACAGGATCGAAGCCGGCCCGTCCCAGGGTTCCATCATAGTCGCGTAATACTGGTAAAAATCTCTCTTGTTCTGGCTCATGGCCCTATGATTCGCCCAGGGTTCGGGGATCGTAATCATAACAGCCAGCGGCAGTTCCATACCGCTCATAACCAGAAATTCCAGTGTATTATCCAACATGGCCGAGTCAGATCCCGCCGTATTCACCACCGGCAGTACCTTGTGCAGCTCGCTTTTCAGATAACCGGATTCCATGGTTTCTTCCCTGGCCAGCATTTTATCCGCATTTCCCTTTATGGTATTGATCTCCCCGTTGTGCACAATATAACGGTTCGGATGCGCTCTCTCCCAGCTGGGATTCGTGTTCGTACTGAACCTGGAATGAACGATGGCGATGGCAGATTCATAATCCCTGCACTGCAGATCCCCAAAGAACAGCCGCAGCTGCCCCACCAGGAACATCCCCTTATATACGATGGTCCGGCTGGAGAGAGATACCACATACGTATCCTCATTGCTCTGTTCAAAAACCCTGCGTACCACGTAAAGGCGTCTGTCAAAGTCCAGACCCTTTTCCACATTCTCCGGTTTCTTCACAAAGCCCTGCAGGATACAGGGCATGCACTCCACCGCCTTATGTCCCAGAACTCCGGGGCTTGTGGGAACCTCCCGCCAGCCAAGGAATTCCATGCCTTCCTTTTCCACTATGATCTCAAACATCTTCTTTGCCTGATTGCGTTTGCGCTCCTCCTGAGGGAAGAAAAACATACCGATCCCGTACTCTTTTTCCCCATTTAAAAAGATGCCGAGAGGTTTGACCGCTTTAACGAAGAATTTGTGGGAAATCTGTAAAAGAATTCCAACTCCGTCGCCTGTCTTACCTTCGGCATCTTTGCCCGCTCTATGTTCTAAATTTTCTACAATCTTCAGCGCCTGTTCCACTGTCCCGTGGCTTTTGGCCCCCTTAATGTTCACCACCGCTCCGATTCCGCAGTTGTCATGTTCGTATTTGGGATCGTACAGGCCGTTCGCTGTGTATCCCACCGCTTGTTCGTACCGCATCATATACCCCTTTCCGGCTATCCCTTTTTAATTTGTCTCCCACTATACAACAATTTTTTTTGATTGTAAATAGAAAATTTTTGAAGAATTTTCAGATTATCTGACTATTTTCTATCAACTCTAAAATTTTCAGATTATTTTATCTCTAACTTTCTCTGTTACAAGCACATGATCACAGCTTTATTCCAGAATCAGCGGGAGCAATGCCATTGCAATTCCAAGAATTCCAAACATGACTCCGCCAAATTTTGTACTGATACGGTAAAGATCCGACGGTTCGTCTGCCCGATAGGACTTCCACTGTTCTGTTAATTTCCATAACACTTCCGGTTTGATAAAAATAAAAACCCCAAAAGCTGCTAATAATATACCGCCAAATACTGACCAGAACATATATGGCTCCCCCCTACAGAAGAAAAATGAATGAATCCCCGTTGATTACAGGTTACATAACATAAACAAGAATTTTGCATAAAGTCCCATAACGTCCACCCGAAGATCCATTCTATTCTACCACACAAGGACGAATATTCCTATAACCAGCCTTACATTTATTATTTTATTATTTTATCTCATTTACAAGCGTCACCTCCAAGCAGTCCTTTCCCGAATGCTCCACACACTTCGATGCAAAACAAGCCGAATAATTCCTTTCGATCCGCCACTCCCCACTCAGTTCCCGCTCATTGCACAACACGTTCGGAAGCGGTCCGATCCGAAACACAACCGTCTTGAAACCGGCTGCGCCGGATACCTGGAGCCGGTAACGATTTTTCCATCTGTCCAGGCAAAATACATACGAAATTCTGTGTACGCTCCCATCATCCTTTACAACAGGGTAATCCGTAATGATCCCGCCCCGTCTCATAATTTTCATAAGTAAAGCATTCGTGCATCACCCAGGGATTCAGGTCCATAGTCAAAGGCTCTACGATATCACCATCATAGGCCAGCCTGGCGATCCCGTCCAGGCATTTGGTGTACACATTCACATCTCCCTGCAGCAGAGCCGCCTGTGTAAAATAATTCTGCCCATAACCCGCCATGGTATCATCATGTCTGCCCCCCATCCCTCCAAAGCAGGTATTACTGACAAAACCATATTTCCTGAAAAAGTATCCTTTGCACATTTCCCGTTTGATATACTCATAGGAACTCCGGTTCACCTCCGCAAGCCGTACCTCATCAAAAGGCCCGTCCATCCAGTCATAATCCAAGATAAACGGCAGCTGCCTCGTCCATTTCGAAATATCAAATTCCGGGCCAAAATCGCCGGTCTCAGCCGCCAGCCCGGTCCGCTCATCGATCCCGTTCAGCCACACCCCTGCAGGCGTCTTCGTTTTCTGATCCCCCCCGCTCCCCCGGGATAAAAGCCGCCCAAGCAACGCTTCCCTAAATCGGTCAGCCAAGCCGCCAAGCCAAAGATTTCGTTCCTGGTCCTTGCAGACATCAGCCATTTCCCGAAACGAAAGCGCTGCGATCATGGCCCCGTAAGTCCCGGCCAAAATGATTTCCAAAACTATTATCGTAACCAAACACACACTCAACCACGCTCCTGGCGTCCTCGATCAGACCGCATTCCACCAGCTCCTGAATCCCCCTCCCCACGTCTCTGGACCACATCTGATCATAATAATTCGGCACAGACAAAGGCGTCGTAGATGTATGCAAAAACCCCCGTGGATAATTACCATTCCCGTCATCCACTTTCATCAGCAGATCATTGACAATCTGCGAATAAATCACGCCAAGCCTCTTCAATAAATCAGTACCTTCCAACCGGATTCTAGTATACTTTCTCGTCTCTACAAACATATCCCCCATTTTCCGCAAATACTAACCGCCCAGTACACAAACAGTCAAAATATCATTAACTGGACTGTAACACAACCACTTTCGATACACCACCTTTTTCCTTTAGGGATTATGCTTTAAATATATTATAATTACTAAGGGCCGGGAAGCGCCCCGGAACCGGAGGCCCTTATTCCACCCGGATATCCCAAATCATCCCCTGTCCAAAATCTGCTATTGCATTATTGTGCCTTCCATCTTAAAATAGAAAGAAAAAGGCAGGACGTACCAATGATGTACTATTTCATTGTGAATCCCAAAGCAAGATCGAATCGCGGAATGCGCATCTGGGACGTAGTTGAAAAAGAACTGAAAAAAGAACAGATCTCTTACGAGGTCTATTTTACCGAATATCCCCATCACGCCACCGATCTGGCCCGTGTGGTGACCGAGGGCGGAGACTACCTGACACTGGTCGCCATCGGCGGTGACGGTACCGTGAACGAGGTATTAAACGGTGTCGTCCGTCTGGAGCAGATCACGTTCGGGTATATTCCTGCCGGCTCCAGCAACGATTTTATCCGGGATCTGCATTTACCTGTGAATCCCGTGGAAGCCCTGCATAACATCCTGCATCCGAAATATTATAAGAATATCCATCTGGGGCAGATCACTTGCGCGGACACCCGCAGGCGGTTCGCGGTCAGCTCCGGTATTGGATTTGACGCTGCGATCTGCCACGAAGCGCTGAAATCCAGGTTGAAAAATTTTCTCAATCGGATAAAACTGGGGAAGCTGACCTACATGGGTATCGCTTTTCACCAAATTGTACTGTGCAAACCGGAACTGATGACGCTGCATATCGACGGTTGTAAAACCTTCCAGTTTCCCCGCACCCTGTTCCTGGCTGCCATGAACTGCAGCTACGAGGGCGGCGGTTTCCGTTTCTGCCCGAAGGCCAGCCCCGAGCGGGAGGCTCTGGACTTCTGTATCGTACACGGACTCCATAAATGGAAGGTGCCGATTCCGCTTCTGGCTGCCAAGAAGGGCCACCACACCCGTTTCAAAGGAGTGGATACCCTGCGCTGCCGAAAAGCTCAGATTCATGTGGATACCCCGCTGGCCGTTCATATTGACGGCGAATCCTGCGGCTTCCAGACGGACCTGGACATCGAGTGCTCAAAAGAAACACTGCGCATCATTGCCGGATGCTGAGAAAGGTCTGAATAAAATGAAGAGAAACCTGTTGCAAAAATATAAACATGCCTGGGTGCTGCTGTATGCTTTTCTCTATTTTCCATGCTTTATTTATCTGGAAAAGCATATAACAAAAGATTTTCATGTCATCCACATGCCGCTTGATGACTACATACCTTTTCTTGAGATTTTTATCATTCCCTATACCCTCTGGTTCGCTTATATCGCCGGAACGATTCTGTATTTTTTCTTTACTGACGTCCGGGAATATTATAAGCTGACCGCCTTTTTATTTATCGGAATGACCATATTCCTGATTGTTTCCGCTGTCTATCCCAATGGCCAGCTGCTGCGGCCGCAGGTATTCCCAAGGGAGAATATTTTCACCGATATGGTCCGGGTCTTATATAACAGTGATACCCCGACAAACATTCTTCCCAGCATCCATGTCTATAACTCCATCGGGGCCTGCATTGCCATTTTGCGGTGTGACGCACTGAAAAAGCACCGTTTGATTCGGATCGGCGCTCCGGTTCTCTCCATACTGATTATTCTCAGCACGATGTTTTTAAAACAGCACTCCGTCTGGGATGTGATCTTCGGAATCGGGATGGCCTGGGTTCTCTATTATTTTATCTATCAGGCGGATTACGCTGCTGCCCGGGCGAAAAGGAAAAGCAAAGTAAAACGATATTCGTAATTTGGTCGGAAATAAATGAAAGAATACAAAGAAAGCCCCTCTTTGGTTTGCCGTTTTAGTCATGGCGGCCACCGCAGAGGGGCTATTTTTCTGTGTTACATACTGACATCCGAATCTATTCGGATCATCCCAACTCAAAGGCTAAAATATGCGCGTACCAGTCGTACCAGGCTCTCCTGATCCCCGGTCCCCATCAGCTCTCTGCTGGAATGCATAGCCAAAAGCGGTACCCCCACATCCACGGTACGCACCGGCAGCACGCTGGAGGCTATGGAGCCCAGGGTTCCTCCTGACGTCCCATCCGACCGATTGGCAAACTTCTGATAGGGAATC
Organism: Diplocloster hominis; assembly: GCF_032380655.1. Classification (NCBI taxonomy): domain Bacteria; kingdom Bacillati; phylum Bacillota; class Clostridia; order Lachnospirales; family Lachnospiraceae; genus Diplocloster; species Diplocloster hominis. Next base: position 209,800 of record NZ_JAWDIY010000003.1, read on the forward strand.
CCCTCCTGCTCACAGATCTGCTGCACGATCGCGACAGCTTCACAGTCTGTGGCATAAGACTGGGCGCTGGCTTCCTTGATGCACACGCCCCCATTCAGCTTATTCTTATTGGTCGGATCGCTCTTGGCAGGGCTGCCCGGATGGATGGCATGCCCCACATCCACAGACAGCAGAAGGCTTTCTTCCAGTGTGCCCAGATATTTATTCCGGTCCCTTCCGAAACCGGCCATGATCTTCTCCAGCACCGTGTTCAACCACAGGGAACCCGCACCCTGCTTCGTCCTGCTGCCGATTTCCTCGTGGTCAAACAGCGCGATCACATTGATCCCCTGCCTGCGCTCCCCTTCGATCAAACCGGTCAGCAGCGCCTGTACACTAGTCAGGTTATCCAGCCTGGGCGCCGAGATAAACTCCCCGTCCATCCCGATCACATCGCCGGCGTCCGCGTTATAGATACCGATCTCATAGTCCAGTATATTCTCCGGCCCGGTATGCAGCTCCTTTGCCAGGAACCGGATCAGGAAATCCTCTTTATTCAGCTTTTCCCCGATCATACCGGCCACCGGAAGCATATCCGTCTGCTTATTCAGCTCGATCCCCTTGTTGATCTCCTTATTCAAATGAATGGCCAGGTTCGGGATCGTAAAGACCGGCCGTTTCACATCCATGAGCCTGACCACCGGATGAAAAACATCCTCCCCTCTTAAGGCCACGCGTCCGGCCATGGAAAGGGGCCGGTCCAGCCACGTATTTAAAATCGCGCCTCCATAGACTTCTACATTCACCCGGCCGTAACCCTCGTCATCCATCTCCGGATGGGGCTTTAACCGAAGTCCCGGGAAATCCGTATGGGCCGCCGCGATCCGGAATCCTTCCCGGAATGAAAAATCAGATCCCACCGTAAAGGCGGCCAGACTCGAACCATGATGAACGACATAATACTTTCCCTGGCTCGTCAGCCCCCAGTCGTCCCGGCTGTCCAGTTCCGTAAATCCTGCGTCCCTCAGCTGGCGCACCGCAGCCTCCACCGTGTGAAAGGAAGAGGTAGCCGTCTCCGTCAGCTGTAATAATTTTTCCGCATGTTCCATTGTGCTCATTGGTATTTCCTCCTGCATTTTTCCAAACATAATTTAACAACATTTCCTACAGTTGATATAGGACATTTTCTCACGTTTGTTCTGAATTAATTCCAGAATTTTTTCTCTATAGGATTCATCTTCTGTAATTCGGGAAAGGCTGATTAACCGATAACGGTCGAGATGATAGGGAATACTTCGATGCAGTGCCAGATCGATCAGATATTTGGCAGACTTGAAACTGTTCAGATGGGTATGACCCGACTGAAAATCTTTTAAAGTGTTGTGAACAATGTAACCATCCGATGCCTGATAAATGTTGTACGCCTGTTTGCTGTAAACCTGGTTCATACGACCACATCCTTCTCACAAGATATTGTAGTACAAGTTCTGGATTAGCCTATATTCTGTTATATGTTCATCATATAATGCACTATAGTTTATGTCAACGGTTATTTTGTTAAGGAATTATTTGGGAATTATTAAGCACTTAAAAATGATTTTCTGCGCAAAATGGCAAAATTTTGGTTCCGGTTAATCCGGTTAGGTATGGTTAAATTTATGGTAAAGAAAGTAACCCTGCTTATTTCGAACGATGTTTTCCTGCTTTTTATATTGTGGAACACCCAAAAATCGTCTATACTTTGCTATAAGCCGAAAAAGTTACGGCCAAAAAAGTTTTCAATAAAAATTGCTCTGATACAAAGACAGGAACTCGCAAATAACAGATTAAATTTAGCAGCATTCCCCAGTAACAGGCAGCTTTACAGCAGAAAGCCGGGTGTCTCATGAACAATCGTAAATATGATAAACGGGTAGAACAGTTAATAAGCAAAGTGGTAGAGCTTTGCAGTCTGTATAATGCACAGGAAGTGGTATTGTTCGGGTCCCGGGCGAAGGATACCGCAAGGGAGAGAAGTGATATCGATATTGCCGTGAGCGGGGTATCGGCATTCGATGAGCTGCAGGAAGAAATAGAAAATATAGAAACCCTATATACCATAGACCTGGTGAATCTGGATGATTGCCGGAATTTTTTGCTGAAGGAGGATATAGAACTGTATGGATGCAAAATTTATGAAAAGGTTTGAGAGTTATCAGAATTCCATAAATTCTCTGGCAGAGGCCAGGGAACGTGACCTGTCGGATTCTTTGAATTCCTTGCATTAAAAGAACAGGTTGAAAAACTTGTATCTTCATCAATATAGCAAATAAGAATCCTTACCGTCCCGTAAACAATTTATCACTCCAGCGAACTCCCATTTACCGTTGCAGTTAAGCCCTAATTAACATTACAGTCAACTCCAGTTCATCATTACAGCTACTCAGAGAACAAAAAAAACCCTACCTAATCAGGAGACAGCAATGAACACCAAAGTCAGAACCGTCAGTTTATTATTATTAAGTGCGTTAATTATGGTACCGCTGTATATTATTCTCCACGAAGGAGGTCACGCACTGGTCGCCCTTATATGCGGAGCAAAAATCACAAGTTTCAGCATTCTCACAGCCCACGTGAGTTCAGCAGGCGGTGTTTTTACTCCGTTCACCTCATCACTCCACTATTCAGCGGGACTGCTCCTGCCGGTTCTGATATCAGTCCTGTACATGTTACTCTATAAAAAGGAAAGAGCAGGAATCTTCTATCATCTTTTCTCCTTTCTGTTTATGGCCCTTCCTACATTTTCGATCCTGGCATGGGTATTAGTACCTGTGCTTTATATGAACGGCAGAGCGCCTGCAGGCGATGACGCCACACAGTTTCTGGATGCCTCCGGCCTTTCTCCCCTCCTTGTCATCCTGACAGCCATCCTGCTATTTCTCCTAAACATCGTGCTGGCATGGCATAAAAAAATAATACAAAACTATTGGTTTACCATCACCCCAAATAAAAAATAGCGTCTGTTTCATAACAACAGAAGGCCCCCACCTCTCTCCTCCTACATTCCCAAGCCCAACAAACCATGGAAGCTGCCCCTTCTTTAGTGCAGGGGGATGAGCGGGGTTCAGAGGGGATTGGGCGGAATCCGGGGATGTTCCTGGCGCCGGGCCCCTTTTGTGTCTGCGCGGCCGAGCATAGGGCGGCTGTGACGCAGCTTAGTGAAATCCGGCAGCCGCATTCAGGATGCCCGGCGGACTTCACGTCCGACGGGCAAGAGCCTCTGAACCGGGAACGCATCATGCGTTCCTGGTGAATAGGCTCGGTTCCTGAATGCGGCTGCCGGATTTCACTTAGCTGCGTCCAGCGAAAGCCCTCCGCTCGGCCGCGCAGACACAAAAGGGGCCCGGCGCCAGGAACATCCCCGGATTCCGCCCAATCCCCTCTGAACCCCGCTCATCCCCCGGCCCTAAACAAATCCCCCCATTGACAAACCAGGTCGAATACGTTAGACTAAAGATAAGGTTTAACACATTCGACCAAGAAGGAGCATCCCCATGAATACACCAAAAGTATTTGAAAGCGAATATCGTTTCTGCCTGATCCTATGGGAGCATGAGCCCGTGAACAGCACAGAGCTGGTCCGCCTGTGCCGGGAAAAGCTCGGCTGGAGCAAGGCCACGACGTATACAGTCATCAAACGTCTGTCGACACGCGGCGTGGTCAAAAACGAAAATGCCGTCGTCACCTCTCTTGTGACCCAGGAAGAGGTACAGGCTGCCGAAATCGATGAACTGGTGGAAAAAACGTTCGGAGGTTCACTGCCGGCCTTTGTCGCTTCTTTTGCGAAGCGCAAAGACCTGTCACCGGAGGAGATCGCGGCCATCCGGCAAATGATCGATTCCTATGGGGAGGGCTGAGGATGGAACACGTATTTATCAAACTGCTGAACATGAGTATCACAGCCGGCTGGATGATTCTGGCCGTAATCCTGCTGCGCTTCCTGTTGAAGAAAGCGCCGAAAGCTATCCGCTGCTTCCTGTGGATGCTTGTTGGCATACGCCTGGTTTTCCCATTTTCCTGGGAAAGTGTCTGGAGTCTGATACCCAGTTCCCATGTGATCAGCACCGATATTCTTACTTCCGAAACCCCGGCGATACACAGCGGGATCGATCTTCTAAACCGGGCGGTCAATCCGGTTCTGTCCGAATCCCTGGCTCCCGATCCCTATGCCAGTGCCAACCCCATGCAGGTCGTCACCTATATGGCTTCCGTGGTCTGGATATCCGGGATCGTCCTCCTGCTGCTGTACAGCGCACTCAGCTATCTTCGGCTGCGCCGCCGTTTATTTGATGCGGTCCGGCTCCGGGACAATATCTGGCAGAGCGAAAAGGCAGCCTCCCCTTTCGTCCTCGGCCTGTTCCGTCCCCGCATCTATCTTCCTTACCACCTCCACGAGCCTGGTATTTCCCATGTCGTCGCCCATGAACAGGCTCATATCCAAAGACGTGATCACTGGGTCAAGCCAATCGCTTTTCTGATCCTGACGGTATATTGGTTCAATCCCCTTATCTGGCTTTCGTATATCCTGTTATGCCGGGATATAGAACTGGCCTGTGATGAGCGGGTGGTAAAAGAAATGGATATGGAGAACAAAAAAGAATATTCAGAGGCCCTGCTGTCCTTAAGTGTCCCCCGCCATACCATAGCCGCCTGCCCGCTGGCGTTTGGTGAAGCCGGTGTAAGACAAAGAATAAAGAATGTATTGAATTACAAAAAACCCGCTTTTTGGCTGATTCTTACGGTACTTTTATCCTGCATGGTTTTGGCTGTATGTTTTTTAACGGACCCGCCCGGATTGCGGTTTGATTTTGAGGAAAACGGGCTGGTATCTGCTTCGGCCTGTGATCTGCGGAAATCCTCCGGCCCTTCCACCGGCGAACTGAATCCCGGGGAGTTAGAAGAATTATCCCGGCGCCTTCCGGAGATATCCGGCGCCCGGCAAAGCGATGAATACCGTGGTCTTACGCCGTTTTACTACATTGAGGCAAAGCTTGCGGATGGGTCCGTACTCAGCATAAACGGGTACGCCCTTGACGGCGGCAGGTCGGACGTTAGCTTCCAGGATAAACGTTATATTATAACCGATTCCGATTTTTCGGCATATATAAGCAGCATTTGTGCCGGTAAGGACACGATACCGGCAGACTCCGGGAAAGGGAAAGATGAACCGGCTGCACCGGAAGAAAAAGAAGAACCGGCCGCACCGGAAGAGAATGCTCTGCCCACTCTGGACGAGAGCGTGTCCGCGGCCATACTGGAGCACAACAAAGGAAGTTCCAGCGACGGGGAATATGCCTGTGAAAGTCATGTGACACTGGCGACACTGCCGGGTGAACGTTATTCGGAAGATGCCGGTACCACCGTTTCGACGATCGACGTTTATGCCATGGCCCTTTATATGGAGTTCCGGTACGATGGAACCTCCATCACCGATACCGGCGGCAGCCATCTTCCCTGCGTCCTTTCCTTTGATCTGGATGAAAATGGAAAATATAATCTGACAAATTACTGGGAACCCCGTGACGGCAGTTATTATGGGCCCGATATTGAAAAACGTTTCGGCCAGCTTCCGGCTAAGACCGCTGCCGCTGCCATCGCCGGAGCTATGGATACGCAAAAGTACATCCTTGCCCAAACCCAGTCTTGTTATGCCCAGGCGGCAGAGTACTGGCAGATGGATACACACACCTTTCTCGGACAGCTTTTTGATACGATCCTCTCCTCCCCTTCCGCCTCCTCAAACCCTGCCGACTATATCAGCGAACATCCGCTTAAGGTCCGCGAGCTGACCTACTATGGGGATTATACGTTACGCTACATATTTTCAGAATTTTTAGCCGGCGGACAAACAGGTTTGAAAGGCCAGCTCATGCGTATCGTGATGGATGACCTCATTGGCGGTGAAGCCCTGGATCTGGAAGCCGCTACCGGCCAGGATTACTTTGACGCCTGGAAAGCTTCCGTTCAGCGCCGGTTCAAGGAGGAAGGTCCAAAGCGTTTAAAAGAAGAAGCCCCAAAATCCTTCCTGCTGCTTCAGATTATCAGAGTCATCGAATCCGATGACTCTGATTTTTTCTCCTGATTTCTTTGATTTTCTCACTTATGCTCACTCGCCTGACGAGCCAATCCTCTAACACCACCCACGTATTTGAGATGTAAGTAGCAGAACAATACGCAGAGATAAATTGTATGCTATGAATTCAAATGGAGTTCCGTTCCCTATTTGTAGTATCTACACTGCACTTGTGTTTCAAGTGGAGTATGAAAAGCAAAATTATATTTTATGCGCTGAGACATGGTATCAGTTGAAACATCATTTTTTAATCAAGTAAATAATTTCATCAAAAACCGTGTTGTCATTTCGAACAATAATTTACCTGATTGCTCTATAGGTCAAGATGAAGGTAATTATAATGAAATGAGAGAGAAGCATTACCGTTGTTACGATTCACGGCCATCTTTGGTAATTTTGTCGACTAAGGTCCGGGAAGGGAGGGAGGCGGTCCGGCCCGAACCTCAGTATCAAAATCCCCATTTACAAAAGTTGGCCGTGAATCGTAACTTACCGTTTTAATAAAGTGAACTTGATGTTGACAATACAGGAATTGGATGAAATGCATTTTAAATGTTCCGTTTATCTCGTAAATAAAATGTAGCATAGCATAATTAAATTGTTTTTCTCCTTCCAGGTGTGTATAATAAAAAGTAAGGAAGGAGGCGCTCTTATGTCTAAGGTACAGACAATCAATGAAATCAAGGATAAGTTGACGCCGGTTTTTGACGCCTATGGAGTGCGGAGCGCCGTCTTGTTCGGCTCGGTAGCCAAGGGGACATCCACCGGCAAAAGCGACATTGATCTGTTGGTGGACAGCCGCTTGAAGGGTCTGCGCTTTGTCGGGCTGATGGAGGATGTACGACGCGCCACCCAGATGCCAGTGGATCTGTTGGACGTGTCACATATCGAGAGTGGGTCGCCCATAGACCGTGAAATCAAATCCACGGGGGTCACGATTTATGAGAAATGAGATCATTCTTCAAAAACTGCTCGGCCATGCGGAGAAAATTATCGCCTACTGCAAAGGGTATTCCTATGACAGCTTCATCAAGGACACAAAGCTCATTTTGTAAATACCGCTTGCCTGATGCCCGCAAACCCTTGATTATACTGGCTTTTTCGTGTAAATCCTATACCACCAGTACAAAAAGAAATTGCCTGAGGCTGAGTTCCATTGTATAATGATGGGAGTTATGGTGCTGGAGGTGGGATTTTGATAGCTTTACAGATAAAAGATACGAAAATGTTTATGAATAAATTACTGCTGAAGGACACCTTTGATCATTTTCTGGTGTCAGAGGCTGTTGTTACTACATTTAATACTTTTACTGTGGACGGCAGGCTGCAGCGGGATTTTTTTACGAAGGAAGAGCTGGAGGCGCCGGAATATACAGATCGCTGCTATTCGTATTGGCGGGAGATCCGGCCATTCTGTCTGGAGTTGATTAAAGGGAAAAAGACTCCGCTTAATTTTAAATTTGTATTCCTGCTGGCGCCGTCGAATATCCGGAAACTGCTGGAGCAGGCACAGCTTCCCTACCCGGCGGACGATGTGAATGGTCTGTTTCTTAACTTTAAATATAATGGGACGGGAGTCAGCTGCACCACCGGGACATCTTTAAAAGTGTTCACCCTGGATAAATCTTTGGATCACAGCTGGGACCAGATGGTTCAGAAGTTTTTCCGGAAACAGGAAATTGATTTCGATGAAATAGGATAAACACTGCGGCGGATGCCGGCGCTGCCGGGCAATCCGCCGCAGTTGGAATGAATCGCACAGATAAGAACTTTGGGCCCGTCAGAATTATAAGAGCAGCTCCTGTCTCTTCTGGCGGTGGCGGGTGATCAGGAACAGGATCAGGCCTGCGGCCAATATCAGCAGGGCCGTGTATCCTTCTATCCCAGGGATGTTTGTCAGCTGGTACAGGCTGTTACCGTAATAAAACAGCCGGGTTAACAGACGCGGACAGAGCAGCGCCGTTAGAATTACCAGGGGAATCATCTTCAGCAGCATGGCCACATAGTTCGTGCTGTGCATGGACAGGAAAAAGGCTATGGCGGATATTCCCATGCCGGTCAGATAGATCAGAAGGACCATCAGCAGGCACCAGGTCCCGAAAGTAGGATTGATCCAGGAGAAACCTGTGTGCATAAATGAATATATTCTGCACCCAAAGAATGTATGGATTCCATGTGTCATAAACAGGCCGCCAAAGATCAGCAGGTTGATCGCGGTCAGGGCTGCGCCGGACAGCATGGAGGCTGCGAACTGTGTCCTCAGTATCTTCCGTCCATGTCTGGAACTCCACTGAAGGGGCCTCATGGAACGCATCCGGTCCCGCACCGGCACCGGCGACAGGAGCAGGCAGCTGGAGATACAGACCCAGATCAGCAGATAGCCCAGATAGTTCGAGAATGCCTCCGGCAATTCAGCCGGTAAGATATTCCTCCAGGCGTGATCCGCTCCAAAGAAGCTGTCCTCAGCGTGGGTATATTCTCTCTGGGTATATCCTTCCACGAAATTCTTATCTCTTCGGTTTACTCCCTCCTGCTCCCATAGTTCATACATCTGGGTAAAGAGTCTTGTGGCGTAGATCCGGCCTTCTATATTATCCGTCTCTTCACTGGTCAGATAATTTGACAGAATCTTAGCGTCGGCGTACCGTTCTTGTTCCTGCGCGGTCAATTCTCCCTGCACCTGCCGTACCGACCGGTTATAAAAATTCTCATATTCTTCATAGGAGGAAAGTCCGTACTGCCGGGCGACCGGGTTCGTGGACAGGCAGGCGGAAGCCTCGGATACCAGCACCGGTATCTCCCGGGCCGCTTGCGCCTCTTCCTCCGGTTCCAGCGTAGTTCCGAATCGTTTTACCCAATCGGTAGCCACCTGATAGATTCCCTTATATTCCGGGCCGTTCGGAAAATACTGGATATAGAATTCCAAATACATCGTATAGTAGACGAAACCCAACAATATCAGTATTGCCAGGATTCCCGGACGCCAGATTTTCTTCATCTCTTCTTTTAACATTTCAGATCACATCCCTTTTCAAATAATGGCCATAGGACGCCCATAGAAGGCCGGTCCCGGCTGCCAGGCAGAATACGGCTTCCGCGCATTCCTGCCAGGGCAGGACCGCACCGGCTCCAAGCTCCGTGAACCACAACGGCTGGAACCACCACAGTGCCACCGGAGACCACTGTATGAGCTGGTACAGGAGCCAGAGGCTGTTGTCTCCGGCCAGCATCATAACTTCAAAGTTAAGAGCTGCCGGTACCAGGAATAGCAGAAAGCCTCTGTAAGCACTGTTGGCTGTCAGCCCTGCCGCAAAGCCCAGGCCGTGAAAGATTAAGACTACCGCCAGCCCCAGCGTAAGCGTCGCCGACAGGTAACCGGCGATGGAGAAGGAGGTCCAGGTGAGAAATGGCAGCTTCATACCAAATGCCGTTATATAGTTGAACTGGCTGGACATATTGGCATCCCAGATAGGGCCCGGATTCCACACACAAGTAAATATAAGAACCGCTCCGGCAGCCAGAATGATATAAGCTGCCGCTGCTGACAGGCCGCTGGCGGCCGCTTTGGACAGCTGGATACGCCGGCCCGCTCTGCTGGAGCATAGGATCGGAACCGTGCGGCTTAACCCATCGCATCCGCTGGAATATAAGGCCATCAGAACCGCCAGCAGGATTCCTTCTGTAATTACGGCCCGGCACAGTTTCTGGAAGAGCGCATTCATCAGTTCCTTGGTCTTTCCTGCGGCGGCCAGGCTCATTGAGGCATCTTCGTCTGCCAGATTTTTTACTTTCGAGTCCAATATCCGGTACTTTTGCTCCAGAAAACCGGCGGCCAGGCCCTGGATACGGAATTTACCGATATACAGGTCACTTAACCGGCTGGTGTCGAACTGATCCAGGGTATCTTCCCTCCCCAATGTCTCGGATATCAGTTGGTCTTTGAATTTATTCTCATCAGGAAGCCGCGCCAGCGCCCTGCTGAACTCTTCTCCCATCTGTCCGCCGATTTTTTGTGCAACACCGGATACATAGCTAACGTAGGAATCCGCGTCACTGCCAGACCGGTTTCCCACGATAATCAGGGTGTTAAATCCCAGGCAGAGCAGCAGAAATATGGGTATCATAGGCATTTCCCACAGCTTGCGCACTTCCCAGCAGATCCATGATCTATTCATAACATCACTCCTGTTGTTCAAAATTCTTAATCACAGCCCGTCACACAAATTATCCTTCTGTCCCAAGTTTTCTTCATAACGTATCTTCCCTGTATATATACAAAAACGCGTCTTCCAGATTCGGCCTCACCGGTACGGCGCCCGCCACTGGAAAATCAGCCGCGATCCGCAGCACAGTCTTCTCTCCCCCCTGCCGTTCACTGAGCAGCAGCTCCTGATCAGTCAATTCCGTATCCGACGGCACCTCATACAGTTTCCCATTCAGATTTTCGCAGATCCGGGCAGGGCTTTCACAGCAATAAAGGGCATGATCCCGAAGCATGATAATCTTTCCGGCTATGGTTTCGATATCGGACACAATATGTGTGGACAGTATAACGATACGCTGCTTCGACAGACCGTGAATCAGATTCCGGAACCGGACCCGCTCCTTAGGGTCCAGCCCTGCCGTGGGTTCGTCCAGAATCAGCACTTTCGGATCATTTAGCATCGCCTGGGCTATTCCTACCCGCTGGATCATACCACCGGAAAACTGCTTCATTTTCTTATCTTTGACGTCGGAAAGCGCTACCAGCTCCAGCAGGCTGTCGATCCGCTCCTCTGCCGCCTTGCGCTCCATACCCTGCAAGGCGGCCATATATCTTAAAAACTGCCTGGGAGAATAATTCTTATAATAGCCGAATTCCTGCGGCAGATAGCCCACTAGCCCCCGGTATTCGCCGCCCATGGACAAAATATCCTGTCCATCCCACAAGATCCTGCCCTTCGTCGGAAACAGCAGAGTGGTCAGCATCTTAATCAGTGTCGTCTTGCCGGCGCCGTTTGGCGCCAGCAGTCCATAGACACCGCTTTCAAAGACCAGATTGATATCCTCAAGGGCCGTAAAACTTCCATATTTCTTCGTCACGTGTTCAACGGACAGCATGCGCAATCGCTCCTTCCTGCGGATCAAAATAGTAATGTTTCAGGGTCCTTCCATATAAAACGGCACAGCAGGCTGCGATGATCCAGAATACCGCCGTCGGGATATTCCGCAGAAATGCCTCCGCACGTTCCCCCAGAACCAGAAGGGCCAGGCTTAATAAAACCCAAAACGCCGGTACCACCAGATAAGATCCCGGTGTTCTCCATCTCCATTCCGCCGCCGCGGACGCCGCCGCGAACAAAAACAGGGCGGAAAATGCAATTCCCATCAGATTCAGGATAGAAGGGCCGTCATCCAGCACCCAGCCAATCCCGGCACTCGCCCCGATCGACAGGATGACCGCGGCACCCCCGAATACCAGCATCCGCAGGACCATCAGCTGACGAAGGGAACACCGGCAGACCATCATCGTCTCATAGGTTCCCGTCATGATTTCTTTCCATATGCCAAGAAGGTGAAGCAGCGCATACAGAAACGGGGATACCAGGAACAGCAGTACACTTAACTGACCCCGGGCGCCAGCCGCAGCGGTGAAGCATCCCGCCCAGAGTAATCCACCCAGCAGGAAGGACAGGAACATGCAGTCCCCCACGCCGAAGAAAAGGCCCCTGATTCCAAGCCTGCCCGCCAGTTCCCACAGCTCCGGCAGCATCCGCTTCGGCCTGGGGATTCCCTTGTCCAGTATCATCCGGATACTTCTGTCTTTTTCTTCCCCGGAAGGGAACCGGATATTTTCAAAATCATTCATGATCTTCAAACTCCTTTCTCAGCCGTTTGATCAGCCGGTAATACTGCGCTTTGATCTTTGCCTCCGGCTGCATAGTCACCGAAGCGATCTGCACAAAAGTAAGATCCGCGTATAGCCGCAATCGGAATATCTCCTGCAGCTGCGGGCTTAACCCGCACACGTACTCCTCCATCTGCCGGATCAGTTCCCTGTCTGCCAGATCGTCGGTAAAGTCCTCCTGTATCCGGATATCCTCCTCTTCCAGGGGAACCGTCACGGGCCTGTGCCTTCTCCTGGCATCGATCACCTTATGCGCGGCGATACGGCACAGCCAGGTGCTAAAACCCGCTTTGGACGGGTCATAGGAGGCAAGGGAGTGTAAGGCCGCGATAAAACTGTCCTGGGTCAGATCCAGCGCATCCTCTTTGCACCCGACCTGCCGGTAAATAAACGCATATAGCTTATCGTAATGAACCCGCACCAGCTGATCCGCAGCTTTTCTGCTTCCCCTGTGTAAAATAGCGCGGATCCACTTTTCTTCCTGTTCCATTCCCGGCCTCCTTCTCTTAATCCCTGTCACTTATATATTCGTATCATCCGTGAGAATCGTTGCATATTATTTTAACATATTCAAAAAGGACTGGTAAAACCCCCTGCCCCTTCCAATTATTAGCACTCTTTTTCATTGAGTGCTAATTTTTTCTTGACTTTTGATATGCGGGGTATTAATATAACTGATATAGAAGAAAAATAATTGATTTAAAAACATAAAAGGAGTGAATAACGCATGAGCAACAAGACAGGAAGTCTGTCCATCAACAGTGAAAACATATTCCCCATTATCAAGAAATGGCTCTATTCCGACCACGATATCTTTGTCCGTGAGATGGTATCCAACGGATGCGACGCCATCACAAAGCTGAAAAAGCTGTCCCTGATGGGAGAATACACCTACCCGGATGACTTCAAAAACAGCATTCAGATCATCGTCAATCCCGAGGAAAAGACCCTGAAATTCATCGATACCGGTATCGGTATGACAGCGGACGAGGTGGAGGAATACATCACGCAGATCGCTTTCTCCGGCGCTACCGAATTCCTTGAGAAATACAAGGACAAGACCACCGACGATCAGATCATCGGACATTTCGGCCTGGGCTTTTATTCCGCTTTTATGGTTTCCGACAATGTCCATATCGATACCCTTTCCTACAAAGAGGGAGCAAAACCTGTACATTGGGAATGCGACGGCGGTACCGAGTACACCATGACCGACGGCAGCAAGACCACTGTAGGAACGGAGATTACACTGTTCCTTAACGAGGAAAGTGTAGAATTTTCCAACGAGTACCGGATGCGGGAAGTACTGGAGAAGTACTGCTCCTTTATGCCCGTCGAGATCTTCCTTTCCAAAGAAAACGCCGAGCCTCAGTATGAGACCATCGACGAAGCCGACTTAAGGGAAGACGATGTGATCGTGGAACATATCCACGAGGAAGCCAAGACTGAGGAGCAGGAAAATGAAAACGGTGAAAAAGAAATCGTGGAAATCTCCCCGGCCAGAGAACGCGTAAAAATTCAGAAACGCCCGGTTTCCATCAGTGACACCACTCCGCTTTGGACCAAACATCCCAACGAATGCACCAGGGAAGAATACCTGGAATTCTACCGCAAAGTATTTATGGATTACAAGGAGCCCCTGTTCTGGATTCACCTGAATATGGACTATCCGTTTAACTTAAAAGGAATCCTTTATTTCCCTAAGATCAACACAGAGTACGATTCGATCGAGGGAACGATCAAGCTCTACAACAACCAGGTATTTATCGCCGACAATATAAAAGAAGTCATCCCCGAGTTCCTGATGCTGTTAAAAGGCGTCATCGACTGTCCGGATCTTCCGCTGAACGTATCCCGAAGCGCGCTGCAAAACGACGGCTTCGTGAAGAAGATCTCCGACTACATCACCAAGAAAGTAGCCGACAAACTCTCCGGCATGTGCAAAACAGACCGTGAGAACTACGAAAAATACTGGGATGACATCAATCCGTTCATAAAATTCGGCTGCATCAAGGATGAAAAATTCTGTGAGAAGATGGGCGATTATATCCTGTTCAAAAACCTGGATCACAAGTACCTGACCCTGAAAGAATACCTGGATGCCCAAAAAGAGAAAGAAGAAGCAACCTCTGACGGAGCAGATGCATCCACGACAGACGATACGGCTGACACTTCCGGCAACAACGGTGAGACAAAAGAGACAGAAGCAGCTGGAGACGCTGCTCCGGAAGCCTCTGAATCTGCTGACTCCGATTCCTCCCAGGAAGAGGAAAAACCCAAGACGATCATCCACTATGTGACCGATGAGGTACAGCAGAGCCAGTATATCAACATGTTTAAAAAGGAAGGCATGGATGCTTTCATCCTGTCCCACAACATTGATTCCCCGTTCATCAGCCAGCTGGAGCGCCAGCACGAGGAACTGAAATTCCAGCGGATCGACTCTGAGGTAACCGATAACTTCAAGGAAGAGGTATCCGAGGAAGAGTTAAAAGAGACCACTGACGCCCTCACCGAAATTTTCCGGAAGGCTCTGAATAATGACAAGCTGAATGTGAAAGTAGAGAAATTAAAGGACGAAAATATCGCCTCCCTGATTACCCTTTCCGAAGAAACCCGCAGAATGCAGGATATGATGAAAATGTACAACATGTACGGCATGGATCCCAGCATGTTCGGCAATGACTCCACCCTGGTGCTCAACGCCAACCATCCGTTAGTCCAATTCGTACTGGACCAGAAGGAATCCGAAAACGCTCCTGTGATCTGCCAGCAGCTCTACGATCTGGCCATGCTTGCCCATAAGCCTCTGAGCCCTGAGGAAATGACTAAGTTTGTGAAGAGAAGCAATGATATTATGATGCTGTTGACGAAATAGTTCTAAGGTCCGGGCCAAAAGGAGCCATGCTATGTGTGCACCTGGGCCCGGTCTTTTTCTGCCCTGGGGCGGGGCGGTTCTCACGGGTGAAAAAGCAACCTCATAAACAGCTACAGGAGCCTCTGAAAACAGCGAGGATGTCGGCGTGTGAGCCTCCATCCTCACTTGAGTCTCCTTCCGCTATTCGGCCATGCTTTTTCTCCCGTGAGAACCGCCCCGCCCCAGGGCAGAAAAAGACCGGGCCCAGGTGCACACATAGCATGGCTCCTTTTGGCCCTACTGTAATACAAATTTACGGAGAACTTATCTAATCACTTTGGCTCTTCCCTATTGTTTCAATCCACGCTCGGTAATTTCACAGAATACGACTTTTATTGCTGCGTGCCTTGACCTCATGTCAGTGGGGGATACCGATTTCTCTGCGCCCACCACTGCCGTTAAAGCAGGGCCTGATGGGTCCAGGAGGTGTGAGTGCCCCTGTCCCTGTCCGCGGGCGCCCCGGTTACCGCAGCAATTCTCATCTTATAAAAAGCATGGCCGAATAGCGGAAGGAGACTCAAGTGAGAATGGAGGCTCACACGCCGACATTCTCACTGCTTTCAGAGGCTCCTGGAGCTGTTTATGAGGTTGCTTTTTCTAAGATGAGAATTGCTGCGGTAACCGGGGCGCCCGCGGACAGGGACAGGGGCACTCACACCTCCTGGACCCATCAGGCCCTGCCCCCAGCAAAAGGTTCCCCCCCTACTGCGCAGCCCCCACAGAATCCCAGAGTTCCTGGTTGAACTCGGAATCAAGGGCCGCTACAAAGGGATCGTAGACTTTCCGGAAGGCATCTTCCTTGCGCTGGTTCGCGATGACCGCTTTATTGGCATCGGTGGCGTCTACGTCATAGTTGTTCATACATTTTAAAATGTAATAGCCGTCGTCTGTGGATACCACGTCGCTGATCTCATCGTTGCCCAGGGCAAAGATGGCTTCTTCCAGCTTGCTGTCCACTTCTCCTCTGCCGTATGCCTTCTGCATCTCATCACTTTCGTTGTACTTTTCCGCAAGGGCGGCAAAATCCTCTCCGGCCTGGGCCTTCTGGACCACTTCATTTGCCACGGATTCGGATTTGGTGAAGATCTGCTGCACTAACACAGCTCTGGCCTCATCGTCGCTGACTTCGGTGTTCACATCTTTGGTCAATTCCTGATAGACCTTGTCCGCCAGAGCGAACTCCTGATAAAAACTTCTCAGGGACTCCTGGTCCACGCCCAGACTCTGAATGGTCTCCTCATTCAGGGCTGCGTACTGCTGATCCGCGGTATCCGAAGCCGTCTTCTTCTCTTCTTCGGTCAGTTCGATCTGACGGTCTTTTGCCAGAAGATTCATGCATTTGACTTCAACCATTCTGTCGATAACCCGGTCTTTTGCATACTCTTCGATGGTATTTCCATTGACCGTCTGCTTCCACAGTTCTTTTCCGTATACCTGGTCATACCCCTGCTGCATCTGCATCAGCAGATATTTGGCTTCCGGCAGCGTACAGACGGCTTCGCCTATTTTAAATACATCGTTTTTTCCGAGGCCGGTGGTAAGGACAATCTCTTTCCCCTTACCGCAGCCGGCTATCGTAAATAATATACACAGGCAGGCCAGGATGGCCGCCGTTCTTTTATGCCTCAACTTCATCGCTGACTCCATATAACTTCGCTAAAATACTTCTGGCTACACTGATTCCGTTGGCGGAAGCCTGCTGGAGGCCTCTGGTCACGGACGCGCCGTCGCCGATGGCACGCAGACCGTCCACACTGGTCTCAAAGTCCCGATTTACCACGACTTTGTTGGAATAGAACTTCACTTCCACGCCGTACAGCAGTGTCTCATCACTGGCAATACCTGGGGTCACCTTGTCAAGGGCCAGCAGCATCTCCTGGATATCCACCATAATCCGGTGCGGGAATACCAGGGACAGGTCCCCGGGTACCGCATCCTTTAAGGTCGGGATCAGATTATTCCGGCACAGGCGTTCTTCTGTGGTGCGTCTACCCCGCTGGAAATCCCCGAAGGTCTGCACCAGGATTTTGCCGTCGCAGAGCATATTGCTCAGCTGGGCGATCTGTTTGCCATACTCAATCGGAGTCTTAAAAGGTTTTGTAAAGTTCTTGGACACCAGGATTGCAAAATTGGTATTATTGGTTTTGTATTCCTGAGACTTATAGGCATGCCCGTTGACTACTGCCAGACCGTTTTCGTAATATTCGGTGGCCACCTCTCCCGATGGATTCGTGCAGAAGGTCCGCACCTTATCGTCAAAGGTAGGCGTATAGTATACCAGCTTCGCCTCATACAGGTTCTTATTCAGGAACTCCATCACTTCATCACGGACTTCCACGCGGACTCCCACATCCACCGTGCCGACTTTCGTCTCAATCCCGTGATTCTGGCAGATATGGCTGAACCAGTCCGCACCTTCCCGGCCGACCGCGGAGACGATCTCCGGCGCTGTAAAGGTATCCCCGGCATCCGTTACTACGCCGGACACCTTATTGTTCTCCACCAGGATGTCATCCACCATGGTGTGGAACAGCATATCGATCCCTTCATCCAGCAGATGGGTCTGAAGCTTTGTATAGATCTTATATCCCTCTTCCGTACCCAGATGGCGGATCGGACATTCGATCAGCTTTAAGTTGGCTGTTATGGCTTTTCGGCGGATCTCCTGGATTTCTTTTGCCTTATCGATACCGTATACATTCGTATCCGCTCCGAATTTCAGATAAATATCATCGGATTCTTTCAACAGCTCTACCGTTTTATCGTATCCAAGGATTTCGGGAAGATTCCCTCCCACATCCGGGGACAGGGACAGCTTTCCGTCGGAAAAAGCTCCCGCTCCCGCAAAACCAGTCGTGATGGAACACGGCTGGCATCCTACACACTTTTTTGTTATCCGTTTCGGGCACTGCCGTTTCTCGATCGGCCTGCCTTTCTCAATCATCAGCACCTTCATATCTTTCTTCTGCCGGATCAGCTCATAGGCGCAGAAAATCCCGGAAGGCCCTGCCCCCACAATAATTACATCGTATTCTTTTTTCATCATCTTCACTCCCTAATGGGTAATCCTATTGTATCAGCCCTCTGGGCCGGCCGCAGCGCACGGTGATTTTGGCGAGTTTTTTTCGAGCGCTGCTATTTTTTATCGCTATGAGCACTTAGCGGCTGCATTTTGCCGCTTATGTGCGATGCATGAAAAATAGTCAGCGAGGTTTTTTCGAGCGCTACTATTTTTTATTATAGCATGTCCCTCTCAGGTATGTATAGTGAAAAATTCGTGAAGTCTTTCGAGTCTTTATACCGTAAAATCCCGGGAGTCCGGCACCCGCTATTTCACCGCCGATGAGAGGGGACTGGCACCTTTCGGTAGTAAAGTCATGTTTTCAAGCAACTGCGTAGAGAAAGGGGCCTGTCCCCGGATGTTGACAGGAATAAACCCGCATAATAAAGAAGCAGGCGTTTTCTCCCTCGAATAGACCGGCATCCCGGACATACCCTTACAACCGAAGCCCCTTAATGTCCTTAATTCGGGAAAGGATAATATTGCAGCTTAAATCCAACAAGCCCGGAAGGCGATGCATTACATTTTTCAAAAAGTCTTCCAGCTCTTCCTGTCCAGCGGCTACCGCATGCACGTGCAGCCGGCACTTCCCGGACACCTGATAGATCTGGGTAACCGTATCGTTTTCTCTTAGGATTTTTATGACCTTTTCGTAATCTGCGGGTTTCGTCTCCAGCTCAAAATAGCAGGATACCGCGCCGTTTATCTTCTGCGGGTTAATAACTGTGGTGTATTCCTCGATGATCCCCCGCTCTTCAAGAGCTGTGATTCTGCTTTTCACAGCCACCCTGGATAGGCCTACCTCTGTGCCGATGTCGGAGTAGGACATCCGGGCATTATGGATCAGCAACTCTAATATTTTCTGGTCGATTTCATCCAGGCCATCTAAAAACATGTGGATTTTCCCCGCTTTCTAAATTTTGCCGGTATAATAAGTTTAAATAGTTCATTTTGGCATTTATTTGTAATGAATTTAATTGTAATGAATTTATTTGTAATGAACTTATTTGTATTGAAATTATTTGTATTGAATTCATTTACATTAATTTACATCGAAATAATCCTGTATTGCTGTGATATTTACTTAAATTCTGTTTTCATAATAGACCGGTCTGTTTTAAAAGGCAAGTTCTTATTGAGTCAATTTCTTTCCGTCAAATTTTTTTACTGTCAGCTTCTTTATTTACTTACAATATATGGTGAATCTTTCAACAACGGTCTAAGGGTTTTGCCTTTCTCCACAAGGACAAAACATAAAATCTATCATGAAAACAGATCAGACCCTATCTAACAGCTGCGGATATATGTATAATTATTTTTATAAAAGACTATATGAGAAAGAAGGAATGAACTATGGTTATACCATATCTGACATTTTCCGGAGATTGCCGGGAAGCATTGCAGTTTTATTCAAAAGCGTTTGGTACTTCCGTACAGTCTGTTCAGACCTACGGTGATTATATCCCGGAGGGCGCAGCCGATTTGCCGGTGAATCTGAAAGACTGGATTCTGCATGCGGAAATGCAGATCTGTCAGACGAATTTCTGGTTTGCGGATGAAGCAGTGGAACCGGTGACTAAGGGTACAATGGTAAAGTTGTCAGTTCCTGTTTCCACGGCCGCAGATGCCAGGTGTATTTTCGAAGTACTAAGTCAGGATGCCGTCATTACGCTTCCTCCCACGGAAACTTTTTACAGTACATTTCATGCCGGATTGATTGACCGTTTTGGCATCAGCTGGAATATTGTGGCCGATGAGTCTCCGGGGCGCTGATCCGGCATGGAATTACTATTCACAGTTCACTATGGGATTGTTCCGAATAAGGCGTTGAACAGGTGTTTGACGCATTGAACAGGTGTTTACGCATTGTAGTTGACTTTATACGCTTCTTATTATAAGATGTAATTACTAAACGTAATTATAAACTTACATATCGGAAGTGCAATTATGGAAAGAGATTTGACCAAAGGACCCGTTACACGGTCGATTTTATTGTTCGCCGCGCCGATCATCGCCGGTAATCTGCTCCAGCTGTTTTATAACATTGCCGACACGCTGATCGTCGGCCGTTTTCTGGGAGCCGACGCGTTGGCGGCTGTGGGATCTTCTTACAGTGTCATGGTTTTTTTGACTTCTATTATATTAGGCTTATGCATGGGAAGCGGGATTCTGTTCTCCATGCTTTACGGCGCCCATCGGGAACACGATATGAAGAAGAGCTTTTTTGTGTCCTTCCTATTCATTGGGGGAATTACAGTGGTCCTGGAAGCTGCCGCTTTGGTCCTGATTGATCCGCTGCTTCGGGCGCTGCAGATTCCGGCAGATATTTTTTCATTGACCAGAGATTATCTTTTCATCATTTTCCTGGGTATTGTTTTTACGTTCTTTTTCAATTATTTCGCGGCCCTGCTCCGGTCTGTGGGGAATTCATCCATCCCGCTTGTATTTCTGGCGGCATCAGCCCTGATCAATATTGTACTGGATCTTTTATTTATCCTTGTATTCCATATGGGAGTGGCCGGAGCCGCTGTAGCTACAGTTACCGCCCAGGGCATCTCAGCCGCGGGGCTGTTTCTTTATTGCCGGCTCCGTGCGGCGCATTTGTTCTGGACCAGAGAAGATATGCATTTTGACCGTGGAATCGCCGGGCAGATCGCCCAGTATTCCCTGTTGACCTGTGTGCAGCAGTCGGTTATGAATTTTGGAATTCTTATGATTCAGGGACTGGTGAACAGCTTCGGCGTGTCGGTAATGGCCGCCTTTGCCGCAGCGGTGAAGATCGATTCCTTTGCCTACATGCCGGTCCAGGACTTTGGGAACGCGTTCGCCACCTATATCGCCCAGAACAGCGGCGCGAAAAATACGGACCGCATCCGGAAGGGGCTGAAGTCTTCGATCCTTATCGTTGTTGTATTTTGCGTGCTGATCTCATTTCTGGTGTTCACGTTTGCCCCGGGTCTGATGACGCTCTTCATCCGTCCCGAGGAAACGCAGATTATCCGGATCGGAACCGGATATCTGAGGATAGAGGGAGCCTGTTACTGCGGAATCGGCTGCCTGTCCCTGCTGTATGGGCTATACCGCGGGCTGGGGCGTCCCGGTATTTCCGTGATTCTCACAATCATCTCCCTGGGCACCCGCGTAGCGCTCTCCTATCTGCTGGCACCGATTCCCGCGTTCGGGCTGCGGGCTATCTGGTGGGCGATTCCCATCGGATGGGCTTTGGCTGACCTGACAGGACTCCTTTATTACCGGATTCGCAGGCCCGCTCCTTAAAGGTATCTGTATTCCCCTCTTTCCTATCTGGTTCCGGTACTGCAGCGTAGAGCACCCCTCATACTTTTTGAATATCTGTGCAAAATGCTTATATTCCCGAAATCCTACCTTTCCCGCTATCTCATAGGCCTTATCGTTGGTATTTTCCAGATACCATTTCGCCTTGTATATTCGATACTGGTTCAGATATTCCCGGAATGTCACCTTCATTTCCCGGTTAAACAGATGGCTTAAGTAATTCGGTGTGACCCCCATGTCTCTGGCGATTTCTTCGATGGAAAGCTCCTGGGTAAAATGTTTTTTTACATAGTCAACTGTCTCCTGAATCACTCTATTGCCAGTCGGGCAGCTCATCGCCCGGATCTTGAGATGCCATTCCTCATAGAGCTTTTGAATGTAGGTCCCGAACTCTTCGATCGTATCACAGACAGAATCCATATCTTCTATTACTTCTCCGCAGCTTTTCGGTTGATTCAGGCTGCAGTCCTGACAGATCCGGTAAAGGAGATTCACCAGATCCACGCAGAAATCTTTCAGAGCCGTATAGGTATAGGACCGCTGTTCCCGGATGTCCCGGAACGCCCCATCCAATATGGCCCGTACCTTCTCCATCTCACCGTCCACGTATTCCCGCTGAAGTGTCTCGTACATTTTCGTGTCTACCAGGTAATGGCTGCTGATATCCTTCTTATTCCGATCATCACTGTAATATAGCAGTGATGCACGGCCTGTATATATCTTATTGCGGGCCGCCATCCTGGCCTGCGTATACAGGGTATAAAAATCGCTCATAGTCCCTTCATTCCCCACTCCCATAGAAAATGTAATCTGAAACATGGCTCTGGTCATATCGTTACCTTCACGAAACAGCTGCGGAATAACTCTCTGCTTATGTTCCGCATTTTTCCAGAGCAGAAGCGAGACTTCCGCCCGGAGTTTCACCAGAAAGAATTGATGTTCCCCCAGCCATTTTTCACAAAGGCCGTTCAATCTCTCCATCCATTCTTTATTTTCACAGATAATTTCCTGACCGTGACCGTACCGGTCCGTCTGAAGGTACATACAAAGGATATGGTCCTCCTGAACAAGGCTCAACGCATTCATCCCCTGGGCATATTGCTGTCCGGGCATAATCCCTTTCGACTGTACTAATTTTTTAATAAAATAACAGCTGTCGGCATAATCGTCCAGTTTCCAGGCGCTGTCTTTTCTGCGTTCCGCCTCGATCTCCTCTTTCATTCTCAATACGAGATCCTTTAAACGGTTTACCTTCATTGGTTTTACTTCATATGCGGTCACACCCAGCCGGATCGCCTGTTTCGCATACTCGAATTCAGAATAACCACTGAGTAAGATACTGCGCAAATGCGGATTAAGTGTTTTGCATTTTTCGATCAGTTCGATACCGGACATACGCGGCATGCTGATATCCGTGATCAGTATCTCCGGCTGTTCTTTCTCGCAGATCCGAAGAGCCTCGAAAGCGTCTGCCGCGGACAGCGTTTTTTCGATTCCAAAACTTTCCCAGTCAATTCCCGCCCGGATGCCTTCCCTGATATCCGGCTCATCATCCACGATCAGCAGCTTCATGCCCGCTCTCTCCTCCTGACATATACGGAATCTTTACGGTAACCACGGTTCCCACCTGTTCCATGCTTTCAAAGGTAAGTCCATATTGCGCCCCATAATGCATCTGGACCCGTTCATGAATATTTTTCAGGGCGAAAGCGCCGCCTGGTTCCTCCGTATCCTCTTTCGTGTATATCAATCTCCGTATTTTAGTTTCATCCGCACCCAACCCGTCGTCTTCCACATGGATACACAGATCCTGACCTGTTCTCTCGATCCAGACGCTGATATTTCCAATCCCCTCTTTTTCCGCCATGCCGTGCTGGATCGCATTTTCTACCAGAGGCTGGATCAGCAGTTTCAGGGTTTGGCACTTAAGCAGTTCGTCGTC
Organism: Diplocloster hominis; assembly: GCF_032380655.1. Classification (NCBI taxonomy): domain Bacteria; kingdom Bacillati; phylum Bacillota; class Clostridia; order Lachnospirales; family Lachnospiraceae; genus Diplocloster; species Diplocloster hominis. The sequence continues at coordinate 232,992 of NZ_JAWDIY010000003.1, forward strand.
CACATCGATACACACATGAATGCGTCCGGCAAATTTATTCTTTTGTAAATAAAGATAATTCTTCAAATATTTGATCTCAGCCCCTATCGTGGTGACGGAGTCTCCCTTGTTTAACACATGGCGGAATAGCTCAGACAACGCCTCGATCCGGTCGCTGACCTCCCAGTCTTTCTGCCGGACTGCCATCCAATGGATAGAATCCAGTACATTGTATAAAAAATGCGGGTTAATCTGGGCCTCCAAAGCTTTGTATGCCGATTCTTTTTCTCTGATCTGGCTTACATAAACTTTATCAATCAACTGTTTCGTGCGCTGCAGCATTTCCTCCACAGATTCCGTCAGCAGGCCGATCTCATCCCGTGATTCCCTGTGAATCCGCACATCAAAATTTCCGTCCTTCACCTTCGACATTTCCTTGGACAGCGCATAGATCGGCCGGATCATCGCGTAATTTTCTATTCTGGAGAAGATAACGCTGAATAATACCAGCAGCAGGAATTCGAGCAGCAGGAATACAAACAGGGACCGGGAGGAAGCCACCAGCATATAGGCCGGGATGGCCTGTACCAGTTTCCATTGTGTACCCTCGATATCCTGATAGATCACCATCATCCTGACGCCGTTTACTTTCGTCTCAAAATATCCGTAACGGTCCTGCAGTGCCTGTCCGAACCCGGGATAAATCTCCTGAATACTCCGTCCTATAATATCTTTGTTTAATGCGGACAGGATGCTGCCGTCTCCGTTCATCACAAAGGCCTCGGAACGGTTATCTGACGAAAGAGATGCGAAAGTGCTGCTTAATTCTTCCTCATTGATACTGATCCTTTGCAGACCGATGGGCTGGTTATATTTCGATACGTCCATGAACGCCCGCAGATAGGAAATGACATAGTGGGAAGCAGCACCAGCCTCCTGGTACACAAGCTGGTATGCCTGTGACCAGAAGGCCCTCCCTCCCATTTCCATTGCCGCTTTTTCAAATTTTCCGTCCTCTTTTTCCACTTTATTTCCATATTGGAACAAAACGTCGCTGTTATAACTGATACTGATGGAATCGATGTAAGACTTGGATTTCACCGCGTCCTGCAAGGAGACATAGAGCTGGCGCTTGGCGGAATCCATCGTGCTGTTTTCCAACACGTACTGCTTACAGAGCTTCTGGATATTGTCGTCAATCAGCATGGACAAGGAGAGGTATTCCGTTTCCTCCACGATGTTCCGGATACTTCGCTCCGACTGCCTCATGGAGATTCTGGAATTATCGATCATTTTACTCTTCAGCTCGGAATAGGACTGGTAAAAAATGACAGCGAAAATAAGAATCATGGGTATAAATAGAATCACTATCACACTGAGACGAAATTTCTTAATAATCGACATATCCCTGAATTTCTGGATGACAGAAGTTTTCATCTGCATTCCCCCACTGCCTGTTTAAGCAGTAAATACACGTTTCATAAACATAGACACTGCAGCATCAGCATCAGCATCTATCGCTACCTTCACCGGTCCGGATTCAAAATTGCCCCACCAGTCATTCACCCGGTAGGTGAGGCCTCTGGTGGCTTCACCGTTTAATTCAACACACACATTAGACGGCGCAAGCCTCAACAAATCAGGTTGAATCATATATAGAACCACTAATGGATCATGTAATACAACAGCTCCTGATCTTTCATACCAAATATTCATCAGATCAGCCAGAAACACCTCCCGGTCAGAACTGCAGCCATGGATTTGAGCCAGTTCCTCCCGGCCCAGTTTTAATTTTGTGGTCACATCAAGTCCCGCGATGATCACATCAGCTCCTGACTCTAATACAATCTTCGCCGCCTCAGGATCACACAAAATATTCCACTCGGGATACATCCGGTTATACGTGCCCCCCATCAGGACTAAGCGGGACCGCTTCATAACTTCCGGTGCTTTTAAAAACGCATGCGCCAGATTAGTCAATGGTCCGATGCCCACAACGGTCAGCTCCGGATAATTACGTACCTGACTGATGATATACTCTGCCGCGTCCCCCGGCTGGATATCCCGTTTTTTCACTGGAATCATACGGTGTTGGGCCGGCATCTCCGCCGTATCCGCCTGGTTTTTAAGCGGCCGCCCGCAGCCCGCATATACCGGAATATCAGTACGGCCGTAGTGCTCCAGAACAGCCAGTGCCAGTTCTGCCCGGGCATATGTATTCTTAAAGACTGTCGTAATCCCCATCAGTTCAATTTCCGGACTTACCAGTGCCAACGCTATAGCAAATGCATCGTCCACATCATCCCCGATATCCGTGTCAATTATAATCTGTTTTTTTGCCACCACCCAGTCCTCCCCTATTCCTTCCTTAATTCCTGTAACGTACGGGTTGTCTGGTTATACATAGTATTATAATGCACTTGCAACATTCAGACAACTTCTTACCATTTTTTACCATCATATGTGCATTTTCCCACCATAGAGGGATGGGGAAACATCTTTTTGTTTCACCGCTCCCTCTCCGCTGCTTCAGACCAGCCGCAGTCCCGTGTCATCCCCATATAACACTTCCATGGATTTTTCCAGTTCCCCGCTGGCTGGATTGCGTTTCTGCCGGTAGGTACCCCAAGCTCTGCCGTTGCACCAGAATCCGCTGAAATCCTCTTCGTTCACCTGCGGCTTAAACGATAGGGTATGGCTGCCGTGGTCAAAGGAGAACCCGGTCAGAGCCAGATAGACTCCGTAGCTGGCCATAGACCTGGTATAGTAATTCCCGGACTCCACCTCGGACCAGGGATTCCTCTTATATCCGTCATGGCGCTCCCTGACAGCCTTCACCACAGTGAGCCCTTCCTCGGTCAGTCCTTCGAAGAGAAGTAATGCAGCCACCTCGTATTCGATCCCCGTCCAGACCTCGCCGTAATAGGTAAATGGAAATCTGGGCTTCCCGCCTTTGGGCCAGGTGCACGGCGTAAGTCCTGATTCCTCATTCAGGATAAAGGCCCGCTCGCCGTGTACATAATCTCTGGCCTGCCGGATAAAATCATAGCGGAATATGGATTCCACCGCTGTCTTTACATGAGCGGTGTCCAGCACATATCCCAGGCCCGCGCAGTGCGCCATGTACTGTCCCAGAAGCTGGTCGGCCAGGCAGCCTTCCCCGTACTGGTAGCGGTACCGTTCCGGATTTTCCAGAATCTGTATGTAATACTCCCCATTGAAACTTATCTCATCCAGTTTTTTACTTCCTTTTTCGAAAATCTCACGGAATTCACCGGCTTTTTTGATTTCTCCCAGATATTCCGCCATCTCAGCCGCCGCCTTTAACGCAGCCAGATAGATGGTACTGACCATACTGGTAATTCCATATAATTCGGTATCATAGGTAACATGCTGCGCCTGTTCGAACAGCCCGTCCCCGTCCTGATCCCAGGTCCTGCGCGCGAACTCCATGCAACGCAGTATAGGCTCCCAGCATTCCCGCAGGAATTCATCGTCCCCGCTTAATTTCCACTCTCTGTAGATACGGACTACCGCGCCCAGCTGGCCGTCCGCGCTGGGGAGCATATCCCACTGTTTCAGTCCCAGCCCCCGGAAGGTCCGGTAGGCCATATGACCGTCCGCTCTGGTCTCTTTCAGGAACTCGATTCTGCGCATAGACCGTTCCAGTTCCGGGAACAGATAGGCTGCGGTCTGCGCATAGTTCCACACATGGGTACAGGTACCCGATCCGCAGCCGGCTGTCCGGTCCACACCTTCCCAGCCCAGGAAATCCCCGTTCTCGATCCGAAAGCACGTCGGGCTGCGCAGTACCGTGATATTATTGGCAACCGCCTCCAGGACATAACCCGGCAGAGTCGTCTGATAAAATGCCTCTGAAAACATCCTGGACTGGGCCTCCAGACGGTTCTTCTCCCTCAGCAGATACCGGGCCGCATCCCAGGCATCCGCAAATCGGACAGCATAATAGTTCCGGATCGTCTCATACTCACCGCTGCCGACGGCATCTAATGCTTCCATCGTATCCGGCCATCCCTTCACCCGGTTTGGGAAGTGCCAGGTGATCACGAATTCAAACGTTTCCGTTGTTCCCGGTTCTACCACACGTTTACTGCAGACGGTACCCACCCTGCTTAAAAAGTGCAGGTAAGTAAAATCAAACAGTTCCGCCATCCTGCAGCCCAACGCATCTGTTTCGGAGGATTCCTCCATCTCTCCGTCGGAAGTAAAATCATCCCAGAAATCCTCCGCCCCGTCCGTCCATTGTCCCTGGAGCCAATAGGGACGGATCGTCGCATCCATATCCGATGTAGCCAGGACCATAGTCCCGTTACTCAGCATATTTTCCGGTACCTGTTCCCCGGACTCATAGATTCCGCACATGGAATCCTCTGTCCTTTTTTCATTCAAACGCTGCCCTCGAAAAGTCATAATGTCAAACATATCATAGTCTTCAAACCCGACCGCGTTGTTCAGGGAACCGGCCACGGAGACCGTAACCGGCCGGCTGGTGGGATTAGACACCTGATAACGGATGTACGCGCCAGGAATTCCCGAATCATCCGCGTTCAGCGGAATAAAAGGCGTAAACGCTTCCATCGATACTTCTACGGGCAGATCCTTATCCCGGAATTTCACCTCCACAAACGGATATTTTGAGCTAAGCACGGAACCGGTACATCTCGGCCAGCCCGCCACCTCGCTACGGAGAAATCCCTGTGCCTTCGCAAACGGCGGCGTATACTCCGATTCCAGCACTTTCGCCGTGATTCTTCCATCCGTTTCCTGTGTACGGATCGCAAAAAAAGTATACGGATTACTATTTTCCAGAGCAGGCTGGTTGAAAATCTGCCAACTGCGCAGTTCTCCTCTGGCCCCTACGGATATATTCCCGGTTCCGATTCCGCCCAGCAGGAAATCACAGGCTTTCGCCTCCCGGTCATAGGTTTTCTGGGTATTGTCACTATAAATCTCAGTCAATGGATAGATTCGGTCTTCTGCTCTCATATACTTCCCCTTTTATCTTATTGTTGTACCGCTTCCTGCCGGAGCGCTTCCATCTGATTCAGCAGATCCTCCACAGTACTGGTCTCCAGACAATAATCCTCGATCAATACATCCTGCCAGAATGCCGTCATCTCAGTAGAAATATACATAAGCTCTGAGCCATAAATCTTGGTTTTCAGCTCTGCGAACTGCTTTACCAGAGGATCCGATGAGGTTACATTTATATTTACAGGGGCAAACCCATAATCCGCGTGAATCTGCTGCATCCCGGCACTGGTGAATTCTTTCAAAATCTCAACTGCCTCATCTGGATGCTGCGCGTTAGATGGAATAAAGTAAGCGTCAGCACCGCCCAAACTAATATTCTCACTCCCAGCCTTGGGCCATGCGGCGATTCCTATGTTAAAATCACAGCCTTCCGACACCATACCGGATACCGCGTTTACATCCCCGATAATTGCAACCTTCTCCTGATGGAAAGCGGCGATCACCTCATCTCTGGTAGTAATCATTGCACCGTCCTTGGGGTACCAATACCCTTTGTCATAGAGTTCTTTCGTCTGTTCCAGACACTCTTTTAGCAGAGGGTCCGTTGCTGCGATCTCTCCATTCCCCCACGCCTCGATGGTTCCGGCGTCATTAGACAGACTGAGCAATGCATTTCTTGTCATGAAATCATTACACAGTCCACAGATCGCGTAAGGATATACTTCTGTCTTTTCATCGATCTGCCCGCAGACCTCCATAAACTGCTCCCAGGTCCATTCCGCCGGAATTTCGATACCTGCCTCTTTTAACAGATCCGCATTATAGTAAAAGTTGCCGTAGACACCCGTGAACGGAATGGAATAGTACTTTCCATCATATTTCCCCACTTCCATCAGGCTCTGATCCAGAGTGTTCAGCCATTCGCTGTCGTTTTCCGTCAGGTACGGAGTCAGATCCAGTGCCTGACCCGCATCCACATAGGTTTTCAGATACTGGCCCTGCTTAAAATAAATATCCGCCGGCTCCCCCGAAGCAATACCGGTCTTGATCACCGTATCCAGATTCTCTGTGTCTACCTCCAGCAGTTCGATCTCATACCGGTCTGCGAATTTCTCTTTTACTGCGTTCCAGATCGGCTCCTGGGAGGTAGTGGAGGTACTGACCACATAGCACACTACCTTGGTTTTTTCCTTATTTTCCTGAGGCTTTACCGGGTCGGTTTCGTTTTGTTCCGCCCCATTACCCGCCTGGTTCTGTGAGGAACCGCTATCCTTGCCAGCTTCTCCCCCGCATCCGGCTATCATCCCAATAGTCAACAGAACTGCCAGTGCCAACGCCAATACTTTTTTCTCCATAAGCTTCTCTCCTTTTCTGAGTGGGAGTCACTTCCTTCCCCCATGTGTTTCCTACCACTATATTTTAATCAATTCGCTCCAAAAGAAATAGGCTGCAAATCTACAAAAAAATCCATATATCTGTGATTCTTATCCCTTAACCGCCCCATTGGATAGGCCCTGCACAAAATATTTCTGCAAAAAGCAAAAGATCAGGATCAATGGCAGAATCACAATGCAGATCGCCGCCGACATAGGTCCCCAATCTGTGGCAAACTGTTGCCGGAAGCTGATAATCCCCACCGGTAAAGTCCCGAACCGGGAAGTTGCTGTCGACACCGAAGCCCATAGCAATTCTCCCCACAAACCCACAAAATTGAAGATCGCATTGGTGGCTGTGGCAGGCTTCATAACCGGGACCGCGATCCTCATAAAGCACTGTATTTCCGAACACCCGTCAATCTTCGCGGCTTCCATCAGTTCCTGCGGAATCGTATCAAAATAGTTTTTATAAATCAGGACGGTCAGCGGCATACCCCAGCCAATATATGGCAGGATCAAAGTCAGATATCCATTCAGTAATTTCATCCTGCTCATCATCAGATACAGCGGCATGATCACCGATTCCAGCGGCATAAGCTGGGTGATCAGGATAATCGATACAGCAGCCGCGCTGACATATCTGACCTTCAGCCTGGAGAGCGCGTAACCCGCCAAAGCGCTGCATACCAGCACCATAAGGACCGATATTCCCACCACGATAATGCTGGTTTTAAAATACTCTCCGATTCTGCTGGTTACCCAGGCACTGTAATAATTCGACCACTTGAACTCTCTTGGTATCCCCCAGATGTTCGTATAAAACTCAGATGTCGCTTTCAGCGAAGTCAGGCTCACGAATACAATCGGATAGAGTGTAACAAGAACTGCCCCCAACACCAGAAGCCTGCATACCACATCCGCAGCATTCCACTTTTTAGAATTCATAAGCTTCTCCCTTCATCGCCCGTCGTGTCAGTATCACAATCACTATGACAACCACTGCCGTCAGAACCCCCATAGTGGAGGAATAGCTGAATTTGCTGTAAGTAAAAGCCGTCTTCTGCATATAGATCGGTACCGTCATGGAAGCGTTGGCCGGCCCTCCCTTGGTCAGAACATAGACCAGGTCATACGTCTTGAACGCATTCAGCAGCACGAATACCATAGACAAAGCGATCGTCGGTTTGATCAGCGGGAGCATAATATGAAACATCTGCTTGAAATAGCCGGCCCCGTCGATTCTGCCCGCCTCCAGCAAAGAAGTGGGTACCGCCTGCAAAGCGACATAACACAGCATCATGGGCATCCCGATCAGCCGCCAGACTCCGACAATCATCACACAGGGCAGTACGGTGGAAGAATTCTCAAGCCAGGCAGTCATCAGATTCTCAAGCCCGATGGTCCGCAGTAGCTGATTCAGCAGACCCATATCAGAATTATAGATAAAGGTAAACAGCAGACCTATGATGGAAACCGGAATCATGGCAGGCATAAATATGATCAGCCGGTACAGGGCCCCCTCCTTTTTACCGAGCCGGTAAATTATCATGGCCAGCAGCAGTCCCAGCAAGGCAGCGCCTAACATACTGACGACAGCAATCAGCACCGAATTCGAGATGCTTTTCAAAAACAGACTGTCATGAAAGGCTTTTCTATAGTTTTCAAATAATACAAACTTTTTCTCATTGAATCCATCCCACTCCTGAAAGGACAGGACGATATTCCAGGTTCCCGGTATCAGGAAAGCAAACAGGATAAAAACATATGCCGGCATCATAAATCCGAGTGCTAAAAGTATCTTGTTCTTCTTTCTTCGCTTTTCCAAAATCATACCCCCATCTATCTGTTTTTCACTCGTTCCGCCATTTCCGCTGTCACAGCCACACTTTTATCTGTGTGTCCTCTGGTCTTAAAAGGATCCCCTGATTCGTACCGGTTATCATAGCGTGATCCGCACGCACGATCTCGTCGATGCCCCGCAGGATGATGTTCAGATTCTCAGTAAGTTTTGATACTTGTATGTTGAGGCACCCTTGTTCCAGTACCGCATCTGCCCTGAATATCTCTTTTCCGTCCAGGTCAGGCACACTGCAATGTGCCGTTTGGCCCTCCTTCATCTGGAAAATATGCAGTTCCAGCCCATCCGTATAACAATAATCCGGTCTGGTACAGCAGCTTCCCAGAGGCAGAATGGAGTTCGGCCTTACGAACAGCGGCAGAGAATGGAAATCATAACTTTCCCGGTACCAGCGTCCTCCCATCCTGCATTCTCCCGAGAGCAGATGGGTCCATATCCCTTCCGGCAGATAGTAGTCCACCCTCTGATCCTCCCGGAAAACCGGGGCGGCTAAAATGATATCCCCCAGCATATACTGCATGTCCAGATAAGCCGTAGCCGGGTCATCCTCGAACTCCAGGACCATCGGACGCATGACCGGCACCCCCGTCTCATGGGCTGCCGCAGCCATTCCATACAAATAAGGCATCAACCTGTATTTTAACCGTGTAAATTCCCTGCAGACATCGGATGCTTCCTCGTCAAACAGCCACGGAACCCGATAACTCTTCGAACCATGAAGACGGCTGTGGGTAGACAACAGGCCGAATTGGACCCAGCGCTTATATACCGCCGGGGAAGAAGTCATCTCGAACCCGCCCATATCATGGCTCCAAAAAGCAAATCCGGACATCAGGAAAGACAATCCGCCCCGCAGCGTCTCCGCCATAGACGGAAAGGTAGCGTTACAGTCACCTCCCCAGTGAACCGGAAACTGCTGACAGCCCGCGGTTGCACTTCGCGCAAACAGGACCGCCGGCTCCCCGGGGTTTTTTTCTTTCAACACCTGATACACGCATTTGTTGTACAGATAGGTATAATAATTATGCATGGCCAGTGGATCCGAACCGTCCGCGTATACCACATCTACAGGGATACGCTCACCAAAATCCGTCTTAAAGCAGTCCACGCCCAGGTCGATCAGCCGTCTCAACCGGTCGCAGTACCACTCTGCCGCCTCCGCATTTGTAAAATCTACCAGTCCCATTCCCGGCTGCCAGTTATCAATCTGCTTCACCCCTTTTCCATCGGCGCGCATCAGCAGATAATGGTGTTCCATCCCTTCCTGAAACATTTTTGTCCCCTGGGCTATGTAAGGATTGATCCATACGCAGATCTTTAATCCCTGCTCCCGGTAGCGGGACAGCATCTTTGGCACGTCGGGAAAAGTCTGAGGGTCCCATTCAAAATCACACCAGTGAAGCGCCCGCATCCAGAAACAATCAAAATGAAACACCCGAATCGGTATCTCCCGTTCCCGCATCCCCCGGATAAATTCGTTGGCCGTCCGCTCGTCATATTCCGTCGTAAATGAGGTGCTCAGCCACAGGCCGAAGGACCAGGCCGGAGGAAGGGCCGGCCGGCCTGTCAGCCCGGTATAACCCTCCAGTATTTCTTTCATGTTTTCACCGTAGATCAGATAATAACTGATCTCCTCCCCCGGTACGCTGGCCCCCACATATTCCACTTTTTCACTTGCTATCTCAAAAGAAACCGGATCTGTGTGATCCACAAACACCCCATACCCTTGATTCGTCATATAAAACGGAACATTTTTATAGGAAATCTGGGACGAAGTCCCACCATCCTCGTTCCAGCAATCCACCGTCTGACCATTTTTCACAAAAGCGGTAAACCGTTCTCCCAGGCCATATACGCACGCTCCCGGATTTAGCGATAGCTCGCTTACCATATAGGGCTGATACTGTGCTCTCATATAACCTTCTCCCGGCAGTATGGTCAAAGGCCGGCGGTCATATTGGGCGTACCCCAAATTACGGAATCCGCAGCTGGTTAACCTCTTACCGCCGGCTTCAAAGGTAAGCTGCCATTCCTCTTTTTCAATCTTCACAGTAAACGCGCCGGTTCTTAAAATCACCTCCCTCTCCGTTTCCTCAACCGCTGCCGGCACCGGATGCGTTTTCTTCTGAAACTTAGGCGTCTTTCTTACATATCCCTGAAAATGGTAGCTGCGGACCCGTAGTATCTTCTGATCCGCACCTGTGATCTCCGTTGTGATGGTTGGTGTGTCCAGCGCATCCGCCCTGCCCCGGATCTTCTTAGCCGGAGCAGTGATACGGATACCATTTTCAATTATCTCAAACTGATATGCCTGGACAGCATAGACCATATGCGCCCTTTCATTCTTTTCCCAGGTTCCTTCCGTAAATTTCATACTTTCCCGCCTCGCTCTCCTTTTTCATCAAATTGCATACAATGCTAAATCCCCTGATAATTTTATCTTATAGTTTTCCAGGCAGATATCTATCCACAAAACTACAATAATATCCCGGCAGATGTGGATTCATAAATCTGCGTGCCTATCGGCTGTTACTATCGTAGCCAACTTTACCAAAGGAGGGATTAACTTTGGGCTCTGTACTTTGGGCCGGGCTGGGAGGAAAGCGGCGTGCTTTGGGGAACCGGGGGCAGCTCTCGCGGGGCCAAATCACTTCGACCGGACCTAAGAACGGCTAACTACGAAAACGGGAGAACCTCTTATTAGCAGGGCCTGGAACAAACTCGCCAAAGGACGGCTCGGACAGTGTTCCAGCCCCTGCGAGGTTCTCCCGTATTCTGCGTAAGCCGTTCTAAGGCCCGGTCTCAAGTGATTTGGCCCCGCGAGAGCTGCCCCCGGTTCCCCAAAGCACGCCGCTTTCCTCCCAGCCCTACGTTACTATGAGCTATGTTCCATGTTCCGACAGCCTTAGTTTTTTAAAGGATTTTCTGTCTTTAGGTTTTTAGATCTAGTTTTGATATTTTAATTAATTTAAGAAATTTTTCTTTAGAAACTTTGTGTCTTGCCAATGAGCAACAATCACCATATGGTAGAGATTACAGAATCGCTTAATGCATGTCCCTCGGGCAGGACGCGATATCCGCTGCTCCATAAGGTGTACTTTACAGTATTCTTTACCGCATCCCTTAATGCATTCCCTTCGGGGGAGAGGGTGCTGCATAGCCGTTCCCTTTGGTATAGGAATCCATCGTGTTTCATTTATTGAACATGACACGTAGAACATGGAAAAAGGCTTTTTATAACGCAGGGATGAGAGGGAAAGGGCGGGGCCGGGCGGAACCAGGCGGGAATTCTCTTGGGGCCAAATCACTTGAGACCGGGCCTTAGAACGGCTTACGCAGAAGGCTGGAGAACCTCGCAGGGCCTGGAACACTGTCCGAGCCGTCCTTTGGCGAGTTTGTTCCAGGCCCTGCTAATAAGAGGTTCTCCTGCCTTCGTAGTTAGCCGTTCTTAGGTCCGGCCGAAGTGATTTGGCCCCAAGAGAATTCCCGCCTGGTTCCGCCCGGCCCCGTCCTTTCCCTCTCATCCCGGCCCTCACTCAACTCCCCCGCTTCTCCTAATTAACCATGCATGGTAACCACGGCCCTCGTCCAAAGGCCTCGCTCAAAGGAAAAGTCCAGTTGACATTGCCTTTGAAATATGCTATTTTAATACCAATTATTTGAGTAAGGATGTGATGAAAAGCATGGATGACAGTAGCGACGGAGATAGTGCGGCTGATCATATAAAAAGAACCACTCCATGCAGAGTCTTGAATATATAAAGGTATAGTCTGTCCGGGTATCCGGTGACAGGCTATGCCTTTTTGTGATTTTATCAGACTTATCAGACTTTTTATTGGACTCTGAAACATGATTATAGGAGGAACACACTTATGGTTGGACCCATACTTTTACAGATTGTTTTAATATTTTTGAATGCGGTATTTGCCAGCGCGGAGATCGCTGTAATCTCTATGAACGACACAAAACTCAAAAAATTAACCGCTGACGGTGACAAACGCGCCGCCAAGTTGTGGGCGCTTACCGAGCAGCCCGCCCGTTTTCTGGCTACCATACAGGTAGCGATTACACTGGCCGGCCTCTTAGGCAGTGCTTACGCCGCAGATAATTTTGCAGGCCCGTTGGTTGATCTTATGATAAATGCCGGTGTCCCTATTCCGGAAAATATCCTGAATTCTATTTCCGTCTTTCTGATCACATTAATACTGGCTTATTTCAGCCTTGTGTTCGGGGAACTGGTACCAAAACGAATCGCTATGAAGAAGGCGGAATCCATGGCACTTGGTATGTCTGGTATGCTCTACTTCGTTTCTAAACTCTTTGCTCCGCTGGTGTTTTTACTGACGGTTTCCACCAACGCGATCCTTCGGCTGATGCGGATGAATCCGGAGGAGGAAGGCGAAAAAGTCTCTGAGGAAGAAATCCGTATGATGCTGGCCGCCGGCAATGAGCAGGGGACGATTGATTCCCGGGAAACCGAAATGATTCAGAATGTATTTGAATTTGATGATATCTCCGTGGAGCAGCTCTGTACGCACCGGATGGACATCGTTCTTCTGAGCATGGAGGATACCATTGAGGAGTGGGAACAAGTCATTTACCATAACAGACATACCTATTATCCGGTCTGTCAGGAGAATCCGGATGATATCATCGGCATTCTGGACGCCCGTGATTATTTCCGTTCCCCGGATAAATCCAAAGAGTATCTGGCGGAACACGCGATGGATGAACCTTATTTCATTCCGGAAGGCATGAAAGCCAGCACATTATTTCAGAATATGCAGAAATCAGGGGTATATTTCGCAGTTGCCATCGATGAATATGGCGGCCTGACCGGTATCGTAACACTGCATGACTTAATGGAAGTATTAGTGGGAGATCTGAATGAGAGTGATGATGAGCCGCCCGTCGAAGAAATTGTAAAGCTCAGTGACAATGAATGGATGATCCGGGGTTCTGCTGAACTGGATGAGGTAGCCGAGGCACTCAAGATTTCTATGCCTACTGATAAATATGATACCTTCAGTGGATTTATCTGCGGCAGCATCGGAAGAATCCCCGATAACGGGGAGACTTTCACCTGTGAGTTCTGCGGACTCTCCATCCAGGTGGAAGAAGTAATCAATCACCGGATTGAGCGAACGCTGGTCCGGCTGTAGTGCCAATGAAAGCTGCAAATATGGCCCATGCTTTCAAAAATATACCTGTATAACGTACAGAAAATATACGTGCAAAAAGGAGCTGTTAGGAAATGAATAAATCATATCCTCCAGCCCCTCTTTTGCGAATCATACCAAATTATTTCACCAACTCCTTAGCCGCTGCATTGGCCAGCGCCCGATTTTTCTCCTTGTTCAGAGACATCTCCTCTACCGTCTGTTCCTTTATGCGTACCGCCCCCCGATAGCCCTCTCTCACCGGCAGAAGATCGCCTTTGGCGATGCGCTCCCTGGCGTCCCGGATGGCCTGGCCGTACTGAGGCAGCCATCGTTCCTGGGCTATGAGCATCTCATCGATCATCTGGGATATCTCTTCCGGATAGCATACGGCGCCGGTGAGGGGGTCCAGCATGGCTGCCTGCTTTAATAGCTGTACGTCCCCATGAACTGCCGCCTCCACGGCCAGCTTCTGTACCCACGCAGACTGAGAGCAGATGGCTGCGCATCCCAGGGGCAGATCTCCTACCGGGGGCACGGATATCCCGTTGCCGTCCACGTAGCAGGGAACCTCCACCACACATTCTTCGGGCAGATTCGTAATACAGTGCCCGTTCATCACATTGAAATGTCCCCTGTATCCACGGCCGGTCTCCAGGGATTCTATGATATAGGATCCATGTTCCTGCCCTCTCATGCTTCCGTCATATGACTTAGGAGGCTCCTTAAGAAGCTGGGGATAATCTGCCTCGAACCAATTTCTGCCCTCCCGGCATACCCGCAGGTATCCGGCAGTCTCCCCTCCGATCCAGGAGGAAATGTCGATCCAGTCCTTCAGTTTCTCAGGATCCTTCCGATACCAGGCCAAATACTCGGACAAATGCCCATTGGATTCCGTAGAATAGTATCCGAACCGTTTCATCACGTCCAGACGGACCTTTTCCTTCTGAACCATCTCCGGCTGCTTTAAAAATGCTTCATAGAGTTCTCCTGTCAGTTCTCTGCCCTTATGCTTCACAGAGATGTACCAGGTCTGATGGTTGAGCCCTGCACATGTAAAGTCCAGTTCCTTCCTGGAAATCCCAAGCGCATCCGCGATCTGCATCTCTCCGTGCATAACGCCGTGGCACAGGCCGATGGTAGGAACACCGCCATATTGATTACAGGCCCAGGTTACCATAGCGTTGGGATTGGTATAATTCAGCAGCAGGGCGCCGGGCAGTGCGTATTCGCGGATATCCCTGCAGATATCCAGCATCTCTATGATCGTCCGCTGTCCGTACATGATCCCACCTGTGCACAGTGTGTCTCCCACGCACTGGTCCACCCCGTATTTCAAAGGAATCTCCACATCCGTCTCAAAGGCTTCCAGCACTCCCTGACGGATACAATTGATGATATACTTCGCTCCCCGGAAGGCTTCCCGCCGATCCACGGTAGACTGAATGCGGGTCGGCAGTCCGTTGGCTTCCATATCTCTCTGGCACAGCTCGCTCACCATCGCCAGATTCTTATTATTCACATCCGTAAATGAGATCTTAGCGTCCCGAAGCTCAGGTACCGACAGTATATCCGTTAGCAGCTGTCTGCAAAAACCCAGACTGCCCGCTCCAATAAATGCAATCTTAATACTCATGCTTTCCTCCAATCGTGCTGTTTTATGCACATATAGGTATGGGTGAACATCTTTATGTTCAACCGTTCCTCCAATCGTGCTGTTTTTCCAGCACCTCTCTTTTTTATTTCACATCCCGGCAAAAACCCTATCCCTTGATTCCTCCCACCATAATCCCCTGAGTAAAATATTTCTGCACAAAAGGGAAGAACAACAAGATGGGCAGCATTGCCAAAAAAATCTGTGCGGATCTGGTGGAGCGTTCCGATATCTGGGTAAGATCCACGATTGTCCGCATAGCGGAGCTGTCATTGGCCACGATTACTCTCTGCAGGAAGGTAGCCAGAGGATATTTCTCCGTGAAGTCCATGTAGATCAGTCCGTCAAACCAGCTGTTCCAATGGGAGACAAAGGTATACAGCGTCACCGTGGCCAGCGCCGGCTTGCTCAGGGGTATATACAGACTGAACAGGATACGGAAATGCCCCGCTCCGTCCATCACTGCCGCTTCCTCCAGCTCCTTGGGAACGTCCCGGAAGAAATTAATCATCAGCACCACGTTGAACACGGGCAGCGCTGTGGGCAGGACCAGGGCCCAGATCGTATTATTGATCTGAAGCACATTATAGATCAGCACATAATAAGCCACCAGCCCGCCGCTGAATATGGTAGTGATAAACATAAACCAAACATAGAAGGTACGGATCCGGAATTCCCTCTGGCTTCTGGACAGGGGATAAGCCGTAAGTACCGTAAGGACGAAGTTAATGGACATCCCCACCGCGCACCTGAGGATGGTGGTCCCCATCGCCTTCCAGAACGCCTGCTGCTTTAAAATATACTCGTAGGACTCCAGATTACACTCCACCGGAAACAGGATCACACTTCCCGCGGTAACAGGTCCCTTTCCGCTCAGCGAAACCGCCAGTATATGTACCACTATAAAGATACAGGTAAGGGCAAAGGCTCCCATCAGCACACTGATCACCACACCTGTAAAACTACATTTTTCTCTCTTCATCTGCCTTGCTCCATTTTCTTCGTCACTGTAACAAAAGCCCCGGTTCATCAGAAGATCCGATAATCCATATGCTTATATGTCACATAGTACACCGTTCCCATAATCACCCCCGTGATAGAGGATTTCACCAGGCTAACCGCTGCGGATACACCGTATTGCCGCTGCATAAGTCCCAGCCGGTAGATCAGTGTATCCAGCACGTCTCCCGTCTCATAGATCTGGGGACTGTACATATTGAATATCTGATCAAAGCCTGCATTAAAAATATTCCCAATGCTCAGCAGGCCCATCAGTATAATAATCGGCATAATCCCAGGAAGCATCACGTACCGAAGCTTGGCCAGGAAACCGGCACCGTCCAGCTGCGCGGCCTCATACAGGGCCGGATCGATCCCCATCAGGGCCGCGTAGTACACGATAGAACTGAACCCTATCTCCTTCCATATATCCGTCAGAATCATGACGGCGGGAAATGTTCTCTTATCTCCCAGGAAATATACAGCCTCCCCGCCCGCCCAGGTGATGATCTGATTGACCACGCCGCCGGACGGACTCAACATATCGGTAAAAATACCGGCCAGCACCACCCAGGAAATAAAGTGGGGCAGATAGACAGTAGTTTGAACCGCCTTTCGGAACCGCCGAAACGGTATAGCCGTCAGAGCCACAGCCACGGCTACGGCTCCCACCAGACCCAAACTTAACTTGGCAGCCGCGATGACTACCGTATTGCGCACGACCAGCCAGAAATCCGGCAGGGAAAAAGCATAGATGATATTTTGAAGTCCTACCCATTCCTGCCTGCCGAACAGTCCCTTCGCCGGCACAAAGTCCTGAAATGCCAGCACGATACCGTACAGAGGTATATAGGCAAATACTATCAGCACGATGGTGGCCGGTATGAGCATCAAATACAGGGGCAGATTCCTTCTCCCATTCTTCTTCATTGCTGATCCCTCATCCTATCGGTTACTTCCTGGGTCATCTGTTCTCCGCCCATCTGATTCCAGTTCTGCACAAAGCTTTCGAATGTTCCACTGATATTTCCCTGGGTGATCATCCTCGTGAATTCCGTATCCCGCAGAGAGTCCAGCACCGCACCGTTGGCAGCCATCGTCTTCGTGGGCGCTCCGGAAAAGGCGGAATACAGCAGCATATCCTTTTCCAGATAGGCGTCCAGCACACTCATGGAACAGTCAGGGTCTCCGTAGATCATCCAGATTCCCCACTGGGAGTTGTCTCCGTCTTGATACGCCTCTATCTGTTTCCAGCGCTGCTCCTCTGTGTTCCCCTCCTCTCCCGCCAGCAGTTTCTGGACATTTTCCCACTGCTCCAGGTTGATCCGGGGATTCTGCACCCAGATCGGGGAAAACCACCAGGCCTCCTCCGCATCCTCAGAGCTCTTATAATAAGCATCCAGATCCCACATCAGGTTCATCATCTTCATGATAGCCTCCGGGTTGGCGCACTGCTTGGAAGCTACCCAGTAATAGGTGGTTCCCACCTCGATCTGGTTCTTCGGGACGCTGTTCGGCGTAAGGCCCACGATAGGATAAGGCCTCCAGTCTGCCTCCGGGTCCATGTCCCGGCAGGCCTGCAAATTCAGGCTCATCCAGTGCTCACCGTAAAACATGCCGCAGGAACCGGCTGTCAGCTTGGAAATCAGCCCATCTGCATTCGTGGTCCCGAAGTCCCGGGCGATCACCCCGTCCTCATACATCTTATTCAGCTGGCCCAGCACAGCCTGGACGTCCGGCTGAATATCAGAATAGGTGATACGATCTTCCGTATCCGTAATCCAGGTGCCTATATAAGTCCCGTAACCGTTAAAGAATCCCTTAAGACCGCCCACGGAAGCCGTCAGGTCCTGCTGTACCCCCAACCCTGTCGTATCGCTGCTCCCATTCTGATCCGGATCCTGCTGGGCAAATGCGTAGGCGATCTTCACCACATCCTCCATACATGTGGGTTCCGGCAGGCCCAGATTCTTAAGCCAGTCCTGACGGATCCACAGAAACTGCGCGCTTCCATAGGAGGACCAGGTGGAGGGAATGGCCATCAGCTTCCCGTCGTAGGTCACTGCCCGGAAGGTGGAATCCCCCTCCATCTCCATGTTAGTCCTGGCTGCCTCTGAGGCATAATTCTCATATATATCCGTCATATCCCAGATCAGATCCGCCTCATACAGCTGCTTTACCTGGGACGCGGTCACCGCCATAAAATCCGGAATATTACTGGCAGCCAGGGCCATATCCACCTTCTCGATATAGTTGGAATCACTGGATATCCAGTCATAATCAATTTCAATATTTAATTTATCCCGGAACAGTTCATTATACCTGTTCTCCTCCGCCGTCTCGCCCTTCTCTGTCTTCGCCAGCGCGGCCTCCATAGCTGACGACACATACCTGACCATGGAAACGGTCAGCGTGGAATCGTAGCGTCCCTCTTCCTCCTGTGAGGCGGCCGCGGTTTGTTTCGGCGCCTCCGGCGCGGGTTCGGTACCGTTCTTCGCGGAACAGCCCGCGAGACATATGCTCAACGCCAGCCCAAATGTCAAGATTCTCTTCATCTTCATCCTCCTCGTATCTAAAATTCCAGCTTAACCGTCCCGCCGGCTTCCCTATCCATGATCTCAAAAGAGAGCACATATTCCCCGTTCCAGTCATCCGGCGCAAACTTGGCGATAGGAATGGAGAACTCTGTTCCCTCCTCCCTGAGGATCTGCTCCGGATTCTCACCGGTTCCCCAGGGATACCCATCATACTCGGGTTCCATTCCTCCAAAAAGCACATATACACTTTGGGCATACTCATTGATTCCGGCGCTATAGTCGATCCGCATACCTATGGTTCCCCGGGCTGCGTCTCTTTGGCAGCCGTCTGCCGTGATCCGGCCCTTCAGCACATCCTTTCCATTCCGGAACACCACGCCGCACCTGGCCATACCTTCCGACTGATCTCCCATACCCATATACAGCGTGTGGGTATTCTCATCAAACTCACTGTAAGTATTTTTGCTGCGGTCTTCATAATAGTAGTGCTTGCGAATCACTTCCCCTAATTGGGAAGCGTCGGAATCCTTCTCCTGGCTGGCGCCCTCAGCCTGAATCCAGCGGATATATACGGTTCCTCCTGAAGGGATGGCTCCCTTCCAGGTGAAGGCATCGTTCGTCAGGTTCCCATAGGCCTCCAAAGGCTCATACTCCGCAGTGCCGCCTTCTCCCGGGCTGGCATTTTCACGGTCTATCCGGTATACTTCCAGCATTCCGCCCGCGGATGGGATTCCTTCTGCCGACAAGGTCACTTCCTCCTGGTTATCCCCGGAATTCCACAGCACGATACCTCCTTCCTTCGCATTCGCGGAAGCCATGACTCGTACCGTATCCCTGCCGGATTCGGCGTGTACTCTCTCCACAGGCATATTCTGATAGGTCTTCAGGGCATAGTAGGAGGCCAGAGGTTCCCCCTCGTCAGTGAACAGATCCAATCCTTCCGAGATGTCGGAAAAGCATCCCCAGTGCACCATGGTAATCTCCGGATGCCGGGAAAAATATTCTAAGGCATCGAAGATCAGAGGTACCGCCCCCGAGGTCTTCAAAAGATCATCTCCCGACTTCACATCGCTGTATACATCATCCGGCCAGTACACGTTAAATTCATTCAGGTGCATCTGGGTCTGTTTAAAGTAATCGCTTTTGTCCAGGGCATCCGCAAGCATCTTTGTGTCAGTCTGATATACCTGGAAATAATCATGGTAAGAAGCGAAATCCAGGGGTGCGCCTTCCTTCTCCACGGAATTCAGGAACAAATCCAAATTCTCCTGTCCCAGCAGGCGGCTTAAGCCTCCGGAAGATAAACCGCCTACTTCCGCGTAAGGATCTCCCTCCCTCACCGCCTTGGACACAGCGGTATAGATATCCACATACTCCTGCCAGGTTCCTTTGTACCAGGCGTCGTGGTCGCACTCATTTAACACCTCATAATAGGCTCTGTGACCGGATTCCCTGATATACTGAGCCGCCGTTTTCCAGGCCTGGGCGTATGTGGGAATAACAGGGGGATAAAAGGCCGCATCTTCCGTATTATTTCCCGCGTACGCATAGTTGTAGGCGCTTTCCACCCCGGCCAGGTGCCAGTACATAACGGGAGTGCCGTTATTGGCAAAAATATTTCCTACATTATTATAGGCTTCCTGAACCCAATATTTCACCAGCTTGTCCGAGTAGTCCGTCCCCCATATGGACAGGGGATAGCGCATCGTTGGAGCGTGCAGGTCTCTCAGATATTTGGCGTTGGACGCCACATTGGTCAGCTTATCGGTGCCTACGGTAAACTGGGAGAGCTTCTTAAGCAGGGGCAGGCCTTCCGGCTGTCCCAGATTTATCCGCACGTCCGCAGCGTCTGCCCGGGAAAATTCAATTTGCCCGCCGCCGTCCTCATCCGTCAGGCATTCATTCTCCGCGTACTTTAGGACCGCAGCCGGTTCCGTCTCTTCGATTATACTCCCGCTTTGCATCCTCTCAGATTCTTCTGTCATAGGCTCCTTTTCCTTTCCGCAGCCGCCTGTCAGCAGGCAGATACACTGCAGGCAGATACACAGCAGGCTTAACAGCCGGTTCTTCTTATTCATCCTTCTTCATCCTTCTTCATCTTTCTTGATTCTATTTCATCTGTTTCATCCCTTTTTCCTTTTCTGCGCCTGAGCAGCCAAAGCCCTGTGATTCCCCCTATTACCACTACAACTCCCGCTCCTGCCAGAATCCATGGCAGCGCAGAATTCCCGGAACCTTCCTTAAGGGGCGTCTCGTCCTCCGGCTTCTCTTCTTCCCGGGGGCTGCCGGCACCGATCTGGGCCCATCTGGGATACAGTGTGGCATCGACCTGGACCGGTTCATCAAAATCAAATTCAACAGTCATGGCCTTGTCCCAGTACCATTTATAAAATTCATATCCTTCCTTCGCGGGTATCTCCGGCTTCTGTGCCTTCTGCCCTGCGTCCAGAACCTGGGTGAGATCCTCGTATCCCTCGAAACTAACCGTCACCTGATCCCCCATCCGCCACATAGCATGAAGGGTCATATCCTGGGTCACCGGCTTGTCAAAATCATACGGGACATAGGCTTCCTGATGGGAGGACCATGCGGCCAGGTGCCATTCTTCTTCCCCGGCAGCCTGCTGCCTGCTGCATACTGGCTCCTCTGCTTTATTTCCCATAAATACCTGCACCGGTTCCACCGGGCTTCCGCCGTTGGCCTGGAAGGTGACAGTATTTAACATTTTCCCGCTGCTGACCAAAAGCACATCCTCAGGGGTAAGGGCTCTGTCATAGATGGACACTTCGTCCAGCAGACCCCGGAATCCCTCTCCCAGCACATCTCCCAACAGATGGCCGCCCAGGGCGAAATATTTTATATCCGGAAGAGTCTCATAACCAGCGTACTCAAACCGATCCTTCTCCTCCCCGTTGACGTAAACTTTTATCAGTCCTTCCTGCGCATCACAGATCAGGATCACATGGGCCCAGGCCTCATGCAGAGTCTCATACTCTACCGCATAGCTCCAGTCAAAATAGGCATCGCCGCCTTCCTTCCCCACCCCATAGATGAGGTCTGCCCATTTGCCTTCCTCCGACACATTGGTATGTACACCTATGGCGATACCGGGGGTATTTTCTCCCCAGGCGCCGGTGGATAAAAGGCGGGCCTGCTGATTATCATCCACCTGGGAATTCACCCACATGGACACGCTGAAGCTGTCCGGAGCCGCCAGGATTGCTGTGGGTAGCTTCACATAGCTTTTCCCGTCCAGCTTTAATGCCAGTCCATATTTTCCTTCCACGAATTCCGGGTTGCCTGCCAGTTCTCCATCCGTACCATTTTCAAAATAATCAGACGCGTCCTGCCCATCAAAGGAGTAATAATGGGCCACTCCCATATCATCCGTGCTGCTGCGGTACCGGTCTTTTATAAAACTGTCGTATTGGCCCGCGATGGTCTTCCCGCTCAGAACCTTATCGTAAATCTTCAGCTCATCAATGAGTCCGGTAAATCCTTCCATCACTCCCTGCTCCGTCAGATGCCCCCCTACTCCGAAATCCCAGGGCAGAGCATCCGTACTGTACCCGCTGTAATCAAACTTCGCCTTTTCTTCCCCGTTGAGATAGATATGGGCCTCAGACCTGGAAGAATCATAGACCGCTGCCACATAAAGCCACTCATCCTGCACGGTATCATAGTCCACCGCCTCGCTCCAGGAGAAGTAGGAATCCCCTCCCGGTTTTCCCACACCGTAGATGGCATCCGCCCAGGCTCCCTCTTCCGAAACGTTGGTATGAAGCCCCAGCACCACTCCCGGAGAGTTCTCTCCCCACACGCCGGTAGAAAAGATCCGGGCATTGGCATTGTCTATAATATCCGCTTTCGCATAGAAGGTAATACTAAAGTCCCCATCGTCATTCAGCATTTCCGTAGGGAACTGGATACAGCTGCCGCCGTCCAGCTTAAGCCCCCGCCCCCGTACACCGCCCGTGAATTCCGGATGACCGCGCAGGATGCCGTCCACTCCGTCCTCATAGTAATCCCGGGCGTCATTCTGATCAAAAGAATAGTAATGGGCCAGTCCTGATGCTTCTGTGCTCTTCCGGTAATGTCCCTGGGGTCTTTGGATTTGGTTATCTGCTGTCTGCACAGGCCGGAAGCGGCCGTATTCCGCCCCCACTTGTTCCGGTGTCAGAGTCCTGTCATGTATTTTCACCTCATCCAGCAGGCCCTTGTAGCCTTCCATGAGTCCCTCTTCCGTCAGATGGCCTCCCAAGGCGAAGTATTGCATAACGGAGTCGGTATTGTATCCCGCGTATGAGAAGGAAGCTTTTTCCTCCCCATTGATATATACTTTCATTTTCTGATCGGAATGTGAGTAGGTGCCTGCCAGATGTACCCATTGGTTTTTCACTGTATTATAAGGCACAGCCCGGCTCCAGGAAAAGAAAGATTCTCCTGAGGTGCGTCCCACCCCGTACACAGCGTCCGCCCAGCTTCCGTCCGCATTCACATTCGTATGCAGCCCCAGGACCGCTCCCGGAGAATTATCTCCCCACACGCCGGTGGAGAAGATCCGGGCATTCGTGTTATCCTGTATATCTGGTCTGGCCCACATGGAGATGCTGAAGTCCCCCTGGTCATTGAGCATATCCGCCGGCAGCTTCACATAACTGCTTCCGTCCAGTCTCAGCGCCTTGCCATTTAATCCCTCCGCGAATCCCGCATTCCCTGTGATCTGGCCGTCTGTTCCGTCTGAGAAGACATCCCGGGCGGTCTCATCATCAAATGTATAGTAATGTGCGGTGCCCTGAGCATCCTGACTCTTCCGGTAGACCGGTTCCTCCGGTTCCGGCTCCAGAAGCTGATTCATGTAGACCGCCCGAATCTGGTCTTCCTTAAGTGCTTTACTGTAAAAGGCCAGATCATCAATCAGTCCGGTATAGCTCTCTGACAGGGTAGTTCCTTCCAGATGTCCTCCCAGGGCAAAGTATTCCATCCTTGAGTCTGTATTATATCCAGCCAGGGAATAACGGTCCTTCTCCTCCCCGTTGATATACACCTTCACCAGCATCTCTTGCTTGTCAAATACGGCTGCCACATGAGCCCAGGTCTTGTACACGGACTCATAGGGTACTGCCCAGCTCCAGTCAAAATAAGACGGTCCCTGAGATTTGCCCACACCATAGACAGCTCCGGCCCAGCTGGTTCCCTCCTGCTGCTCTGTGAACAGTCCCAGGGTAAAACCGGGGGTATCGTCTCCCCACACGCCGGTGGACAGGATCCTGCCCTGGGTTCCCGGTGACAGCCTGGTATTCGCCCAGAAGGATACGGAGAAACTTCCCTCGTCTCCCAGCATGGCCGCTGGAAATCCGATATAGCTCTGTCCGTCCAGGTAGAGGGCTCTGCCGTATCTCCCCTGGCCATAGGAAATGTTTCCGGCCTCCTGGCCATGTGTCTGTCCGCTGCCATCTTCAGCATCCCCCTCAAAGGGGTAGTAATGGGTTAAATCCAGAATTTTCTTATTTTCCTGCAGCCGGGATTGTTCCCCGCTCGCCTTCCGGTACCAGAAGGCGTACAGGGTCAGATCGTTCGTCACCGGCGTTGCAAAATCATAAGGTACGAACTCCGTCTGATTCACAGACCATCCCAGAAAAATCCACTGGTCCTGATCCCGGGCGTACCGGATATCTGGAGCCGGGACCTTCTCTCCATAAGAAACCTGTACATCCGGCACATTCTCTCCGCCGTTCTCCTCGAAGGTAACCTTGAGCTTCTGGGCGGGCACCTGATAGATACGGTTTTCGCATACTGCCTGGATCTGTTCCGGATTCAGGGCTTTCTCATAGAAAACCAGATCATCGATCAGTCCGGTGAAGCTCTCTGACAAGACGCCGCCGTCCAGATGACCTCCCAATGCGAAATACTCCGTCCGGGAATCCGTATCATATCCTTCCAGAGAATACCGGTCCTTCTCCTCTCCATTGATATATATCTTTACCAGCATCTCTTCCCGGTCAAAAACCGCAGTTACCTGGGCCCAGACGTTATTCACTGCTTCATAGGCTATCGGCCAGCTCCAGTCAAAATAGGCTTCTCCGTCCGCCTTACCCAACCCGTAGATGGCTCCCGCCCAGTTTTCCGAACCATTTGACTCTGTGAACAGCCCCAGAGTGAATCCGGGCGTATTGGCCCCCCACACGCCGGTGGAGAGAATCCTTCCCTGGTTTCCCAGCGCCATTTTGGAATTTGCCCAAAAGGATACGGAGAAGCTCTGTTCATCCTTTAACATAGAGGCTGGAAATTGAATATAACTTTTTCCGTCCAGATAGAGCGCTCTGCCGAATTTACCATATCCGTAGGAGATGTTTCCCTTCTCCTCACCGGGAACTGCTCCGGGTCCCTGATCCTGCGCGTCTCCCTCAAAGGGATAATAATGTGCCGCCCCCAGAGAGGCCAGATTCTGTTCCATAACGGTCTGCTCCGCAGCCCCCTCCCTATACCAGAAGGCATATAGCGTCATATCCGCAGTGACCGGCGCGGAAAAGTCATAAGGGCGATAATCCGCTGCGTCCACAGACCACCCCAGGAAGATGACATTTTCCTCCGGCTGTCCGTAATGTATGTCCGCAGGAGAGACCTTTCCGCCCGGGTAAACCAGGGCGTCCTCCACCGGCTCTCCCCCATTTTCCTCAAATTTGACGCGGCAGGGCTTCAGACTTCCCTGAGCTTCGGACAGGGCCTTCACCTCATCCCCTGAGAGAGCCTTATCGAACAAGATCAGCTCGTCCACCTTGCCGATATACCCATCCGACAGGCTGTCCCCTGACAGATGTCCCCCCAGTGCGAAAACCTCCATGGAGGATTGGGTATTATAGCTTTCCAGGGAGTATCGATCTTTCTCCTCCCCATTGATATATACCCGCACCAGATTCTCGCCTTTATCAAAAACCGCCGCCACATGGGCCCAGGCTTCATAGACCTGCTCATAGGGTACCGTCCAGCTCCAGTCAAAGTAAGACGCTCCCTCATCTTTACCCATGCCATAGATCATTCCGGCCCAGCCGCTGTTCTCGTCCATGCCCGTGAACAGGCCCATGGTTATGCCCGGCGTATGATCTCCCCAGACACCGGTGGATATGAGGCGCCCCTGCGCTCCTGCGGGGAACTGGGTGTATGCCCACATGGAAATGCTGAAGCTGCCGCTGTCATTCAGTACGTCTGTGGGATATTTTATGCCGTTGGTTCCGTCCAGGCAAAGAGCCTGTCCATACTTTCCTTCCTCGTAGGCCACACCGCCAATTGGCTCGCCGGCCACACCATCCTTCACCCAATCAGCAGCGTCCCCGTCAAAGGGATAGATGTGGGTGATGGATTCCGTGACACTCTCCGGCAGTACGTTTGGTCCGCCTTCCTCACCGGCCATGGCAGGAAATTGTGACGTGCCGATACACAGCGCCAGGAACAGAGCCATACAGGATATCCTGCTTTGTTTTCTGCTTCGCCAGCCATTTGTTTTCATAAGCCTCCTCCTTCATTTAAAGAAATCTCTCAACTTTTTCTTCACATACACTGCCCTCCGTCTGAGATGATTGTAGCAAAATAGGTTCCGCCAATGCAAGACATCTCTTCTGCCAAATTAGTCATTTATTAATCTAATCCTGAGATCTTCTTATTCCCTGTTTTCCGCAAATATGGTATAATGGTAATACTTACCAGATATAGAAAAAGTAACATTTCAGACTCTCATTAACTTTATCGAAAAAGGGGGGGCCTTATGGTGTCAAAATTTGTCAGAATGGAATATAGCTGTAATGAAAATATATGGGCCGGCAAATACCGGAACCTGCACAATCTTCCCCATTGGCATAAAGAACACGAATTAATCTATGTAAACTCCGGTACAGCAAAGATTCACATGAATCAGAACTGCTATCAGGCCGGCCCAAAGGACTGCTTTTTCTGCAGCGGCGGTGATACTCACAGAATAAGCGGTTCCCAGGACAGTATAATCTCCACTATCTTATTTAACACAGCCTGTGCCCAAAGCATCGTGACGCAGTATACGCTCTGTTCCCCCAGGCTGGTTCATACTTATCCGATTGAGAGCTTTTACAACAATATTTCCCGTGAGTTAACCCAGCAGCAGCCCTTCTTCCAGGTCAAGACGGATATGTACATCTCTGACCTGATTGTGGATATTTTTCGAAAGGAAGAGACCAGGCCTTACGAGGATCGCAGCCAGATCTATGAGAAATATAAAACCCTCCTGACTCTCCTGAATGAAAACTATGAGTACATCACTTTTGAAGATGCCGCCAGTATCATGGGATTTACCAAACCCTATTTTTCCAAGTTTTTTAAAAACATGTTCGGAATGACCTTCTCAAGCTATATGCAGATTCTCCGGGTGGAACACGCCATCCAGCTGTTGTCCGAAGGACAGATGACGCTTACGGAAGTTTCAGCCAAATGCGGGTTTAATTCCATACGAACCTTCAACCGTGTCTTTAAGACCTTAACTGGCACCACCCCCAAGAGCGTATCCAGGGATGTCCGGCTTGACACTTATACACATAAGAATTTGTCCGGGATCTACGATCCTACCCTGCAGATTTCCGAATATCTGAAATATTAGTATAGCGCTCATATATCTCCCTGTTATTCAGTGTGCCGGCACGTTATAGATTTTTATTTGGAGAAATCAAAAGAATTTTTAACAGACAAGGCATTGGTAATTATCTCCAACGCATTTAAGAAAAAAACGGCGCATTCCCTGACAGCTTACTGAAAACAGTATCGCAATCTATAACAGGAACACACCGCCACCACACAACGAAATGCTAAAAACAAAAAAGGCCTCTATGTCAATCCCCTTCCAACAGGAAGTTTGTCAATTTAACAATTTTTATACCATCCTGTGTGACAGGAATATCACATTCACCGGCAAGAACTACTTTTTCATAATTGTCACGTATTTTTCTAAGCGGCGTCAGTTCTCTTTCTCTGGTAGATGGATCATTCATTGATTCGGTTACCTGGAAATATATTTTTTCCTTGGCATTTGCAGCTATGAACCAATGTGTTTCCGATCGATGTAATGGATGTGTTATTCCCGATATTATCTGCAAGAAACATAATAATCTTCCGCAGAAGTTCCGCATCCGTTATCTGTCTTTGACCGCGTCTCTTCTCTCTTTCCAGGATATCCCGCATCACCGCTGTAGAGTAAATCCCATCTAACAGTGCAAGCGCCTTGTCCACATCAAGACCAATATCCGCAATACCGGGCATACCGCCAAATTTCATATAAGCTTCAAAGAGTTCTTTCGGATCATAATTCTCTCCTTCTGCATCATATATACGCCCGCGAAGTTCCCCCGCAGGACTTTGCTTCTAGGTGTCAGCCGGCAGCAGACGGCTGGTGAATAACTTCTGAAGATAATCCTCTATATGCTACTAAAAGGGGACATGTCCATTTGGCTCTCAAGCCGAAATGGACATGTCCCCTTTTGATCTTATTTAATTTTGGGTACCCAGCAGGTAATCTATGAATTGCTGGGCCGTGCGGCCGGACGGACCTCCATGATTCAGGGCCCACTGGTTGGCTTTGAGATGGAGTTCGTCCTCGGATAAGAGTATCCCGCTGCGCCTGGCCAGCTCGGATACGATGCCCATGTATTCTTTCTGGCTGGGCCCGCAGAAGAAAATCTGGACTCCGAAACGGGCCACCAGGGATAGCTTCTCCTGAACGGTATCCGAGGCATGCAGGTCGTCCCGTCTGCCCTGCTTGTCGGCGAATTCTTCCCGGACCAGATGGCGCCTGTTGGAGGTGGCGTAGATGAGTATATTATCGGGTTTTCGCTCCAGGCCACCCTCGATTACCGCCTTCAAGTATTTATATTCAATCTCAAATTCTTCGAAGGAGAGATCGTCCATATATATGATAAATTTGTAGTTCCGGTCTTTGACCTGGGCGATGACATCGTTTAAGTCCTGGAACTGATGCTTGTAGATCTCGATCATACGAAGGCCTTTGTCATAGTACTGGTTCAGAATCGCTTTGATACTGGAGGATTTTCCGGTCCCGGCGTCGCCGAAGAGCAGACAGTTGTTCGCCCTGCGGCCTTCTACAAAGGCTTCTGTATTGTCAATCAGCTTCTTTTTCGCCAGTTCGTAACCGACCAGGTCGTCCAGATGTACATGGGCAATTTTGGTGATCGGGACGATTTCAGCGCCCTCACTGTGATGAACGACGCGGAATGCTTTATGTAAACCCAGCTTACCGACTCCAAAATCCTGATAAAAAGCGGTCATGATGTGCAGGAAATCATTGTCATCCTGGGCTTGCGCAAGCTTTACCCCTAATTCACAGATTCTTTCCCGGATTCTTTGATTGTACATCTTGCTGTTTTCATTTTTCACGTGGTAGCTTAGAAATACACTCAGCGTATCTACTCCCAGTGATTCTGCCAGATCCATCAGCGGATAGTCAAAATATTCTTTGAAAATCGCGAAGTCATGACGCGCGACTTCATTGATGCTTCCTTCGATAGGACCAATGATTTCGCTGGCCGTACTGAATGCATTCTCATTATTTACCAGCAGCAGTGCCAGGTAGTTGTGCCACAGATTACCCTGGAAACCGTATTTCCCTGCCAGCTCCACCAGACCGTTCATACAGCTGTAAAGTTCCGTCCGCAGCTCCTTTTTGCTCGCTTCCCCGTTGCTATCCAGGCTGACATTTTCCATAATCCCCGACATCTGCTCCAGTATTTCCCCGTGCTCCAGATTTCTATACAAAATCAATTCATCATATCTCATAATTTCCTCCAGTGCCGCATTTACTGCGGCTCAATTCAGGTATGCCTGTGGTATTTCCTCCAATGCCGCATTCGCTGCGGCTTAATTCAGGTATGCCTGTGGTATTTCCTCCAGTGCCGCATTCGCTGCGGCTCAATAATTACCCAGAATCCTCAGGTTGATCGCCTCTTCCGCAATCCCCCGCAGCGCATTTTTTTCAGAGCTGCCCGACAAATTCCCCTCAAAATCCACGAAGAACCGGTACTCCCAGTTTCTTCCCTCCAATGGCCGGGATTCGATCTTAGTCATGTTGAGATTGTTGTATATAAAATGGGACAGGATATTGAAAAGGCTGCCGCTCTCGTGAGGCAGTTCAAAACAGACACTGACCTTTTTCGCTTCTTTCCGATAGATCTTCTGGTTGGTCACCACGATGAACCGGGTAGAATTGGATTTATCATCATTTAAACTGTCTTTTAAGATATGAAGCCCATAGTATTTAGCCGCATGTTTTCCGGCGATAGCAGCCTGGGTCCTGTCCTGATCATCCACAACCTTCTTAGCGGCCACTGCCGTATTACGGATACTCATGATCTGCCAGTCCCGGTGTTCAGCCAAAAATCTGGATGACTGCATCAGCGCCTGGGGATGGGAATATACGGTGCGGATATCGTCTAATTCGGCTCCTTTTAGTCCCATCAGGGCATTTTCAATCCGGATAATCTGCTCTCCCACGATATAATTATCAAATTCCACCAACAGATCATACACTTCGCTGACAATGCCGGCCGTGGAATTCTCAATCGGCAGGACTGCAAAATCCGCCATCCCCTCCTGGATCGCCACCATGGCATCCCGCCAGGTGTCTACGTGAAAACTGCTGACTCCTTCGCCAAAAAAGGTTTCCATAGCACGCTGGCTGTACGCCCCATCAGTTCCCTGGAACACCACACGCGCGTGGGCGAATCCCATGTCTTCCACCTGTGTAAATGCCAGACGGCCGGTCACGCCCTTCTCGGCCAGCAGCCGGTACTGCAGCTTCCGGCTCATAGACATGATCTGTTTGAACAGCTCTTCGACACCATGCCGATTGAAATCATCATCCGTCATCTGCTTTAATGCGCTGATCTTTTCCTCTTCCCTGCCTTTGTCCAGAATCTTCTTGCCGGTCTGAATCTTATAGCCGGCAACCCGTCCGCTGAACTCCATCCGTTTCTCAAACAGCTCAACGATCTGCCGGTCTATCTCATCAATTCCCTGTCGTAACTCTAATAATTCATCCATCGCTCAATTCTCCCTTTAACTGCCGTATCGTCTTATTTAACAGCGGATGCCGCTTCAGCGGAGCGATCTGCTCCAGCGGTGTCAATACAAAATCCCGGTTCTGCATATCCGGGTGGGGGATCGTCAGCTCCTGCGTATCCCATACCTCATCATCATAGAACAACAGATCCAGGTCCAGTGTCCTGGGACCCCAGTGCACGATACGCTCACGGCCCGCCGCCTGCTCAAGCTCCTGAAGCCTGTGCAGCAGCTCGATCGGCGGCAGCAGCGTCTTAAGGAGCAGACAGCCGTTCAGGAAATCCTCCTGTTCCACACCGCCATAGGGAGCTGTGACCAAAAAATCTGATACCCGTTCTACCCGGCAACCGATAGTTTCATTTAAAGAGGTAATCGCCTGGCGCAGATATCCTTCCCTCTCCCCCAGGTTGGAACCAAGAGCAATATAGGCGGTATGCCATGCCCGCTCGATCTCTACGGAAACCGTCTCTAACGGCAGGCCGATGGGGGCCCATGGCTTCTTGACTTCCAACCGAATCATCTGAAGATTCTCCGTATGGATCAGCAGATATGCTGCCAGCTGTTCCGCCGCGGATTCGATCAGCTTAAAGGTGTGCTCCTTCATGAATTTCTTGATCATATGGCAGACTTCTCCGTAATGGATCGATTTCTTCAGATCATCTGTGAGACCGGCCTGCCTGGTATCTGTGTAAAGAGATGCTGATACGAGAAATTTCTGCCCCAGCGTGTTCTCTTCCGGATATACTCCGTGATTGCAGAATATCTCCAGGTTATGGATATGTATTTTGTCCAAAACTCACTACCTCCCTAATCTCCCGGCTTGGGGACATGTCCAGATCAGTTTGGGACATGTCCGTTTCGGTTTGGGACATGTCCAGATCAGTTTGGACATGTCCCCTTTTTTATTTCTTTAGTAACCTTCCTGTGCCAGTATCGCCCTGGCCATCTGCACCGCCCGCTTATTTTCTTTGATATCATGCACTCGTATAAACGCACAGCCCTTCATAACCGCCATCACTGTAGTAACCAGCGTACCTTCTACCCGCTGATCCACCGGCAGGTCTAAGGTCAGGCCGATTACGGATTTGCGGGAAGTGCCAAGGAGGATCGGGCAGCCCAGCGCATGCAGGATTTCCAGGTGATGGATTACTTCCAGATTCTGCTCATAGGTCTTGCCGAATCCCACTCCTGGGTCCAGGATGATCTGCCGTTCGGATATCCCCGCCCGGGCCGCGATCTTCAGGGACTGACGCAGATCCTCACACATTTCTTCCAGAAAATGATCATATACCGCTTCCTTCCGGTTATGCATCAGACAACAGGCCGCGCCGCTGGCTGCGATCACATCTGCCATCTTATCGTCATATTTAAGTCCCCATATATCATTGATCAGGTCTGCTCCCGCCTCTATAGCAGCCTGCGCCACTCTGCTCTTATGGGTATCCACGGATATCGGTATATCATAGCGCTGTCTGATCGCCCGGATAACCGGGATCACACGCCGAATTTCCTCATCCTCCGGCAGCCCTTGTACATATCCGGGACGGGTGGACTCTCCGCCCACGTCCAGAATATCGGCACCATCCTGAATCATCTGCTCCGCATGAACCAGCGCTGCATCCAGCGAATTATATTTTCCCCCATCTGAAAAGGAATCCGGAGTAACATTCAGGATCCCCATGATAGAAGTCTCATTTTTTATGTCAAATTCACGGTTTCCGATTTTCATCATCACTTTATTCCCTTCCGTCTTTTCTAAATTCTAAACTTAATCCATCTGTCTTTTAATAGGTAAGAACCTGATTCTTTTTCGCGTCCGCCCAGTCACAGATCTCCTCCACATCACAGACATAGCAGCCTCTGGATAACTTATCAGCCCTGTAAATAAGCCAGTCAAGAGGTGTCTTAGACGCCCGGGCCGCGTCCCGGTGATTCCCGATGGCCGACAATATCGCCGCGGCCTCTTCTGCGTCAAAGCCACAGTCCTTAAGCACCCCGTCTGCGATTTTAACGCTGGCCTGTTGATGAGGCGTTCCGTCTGCATACTGCTCCGGTCTGCCGATGTCATGCAGAAGGGCCGCTGTGTAGATAAATTCCTTACTTACCTCACATGCTTCCTCCAGCGACAGGATGTAAGCGATCCGGGCAACATCCAGCAGATGGCTGACATCATGACCGCAGAACGGCCTGTCCTCTTCCCAATTCTTTATTTCTTCCTTATATATCTGGAATCGCGGATGTCCCAGAACCTGGTTAACCCGCTCCACATCTTTCATATACTGCATGCTTCCTCCAATAACTTATAACCCGGGCATGACCACTGCCTGATCATCCGGATAACGGACGTACCGCCGCTATCATACCGCTGCCGGTCCGCTACCTGATCATCTGGAAAAATGTATTCTGCAGCTGCATATCCCCTTCGAAAACTCCCCGGGAAGCTATCGATACTGTACGGCTGCCTGGTTTTTTAATCCCCCGCATGGTCATGCACATATGCTCTGCCTCGATCATAACCATCACTCCCTTAGGAGCCAGATGCTCCATCAGAGCATCCGCGATCTGCACGGTCAGCTGTTCCTGGATCTGCAGGCGTCTGGCAAACGTCTCAACCGTTCTGGCCAGCTTGCTAAGTCCCAGGACCCGGCCATCCGGAATGTAAGCCACATGCGCCTTTCCGTAGAACGGCATCAGGTGATGCTCACAGGTGGAATAGAACGTGATATCTTTCTCCAGTACCATCTCGTGGCTGTCCACCTGAAAGGTCTTGGACAAATGAACCGCCGGGTCCTCGTCCATTCCGCCATAGATCTCCTCATACATCCTGGCTATCCTGGCCGGGGTCTCCACCAGACCTTCCCGGTGAATGTCCTCTCCGATCCCTTCCAACAGCAGCCGAACAGCAGCCTCTACTTTTTCTTTATCAATCATGGATTTCTTCCTTCCTGCGCTTCACAATACCGGCCAGCTCTCCCAGATAAGACAGGGAACCAAACGCTGCGATCACATCATTTTCACCCGCAGCCTTCATGCTCAGTTCCACAGCCTCCTCAAGGCTTCCCGCCGCTTCCGTCCGCGGCTGGTACCTGCGTACCGCCTGCGCCAGATCCTCTGCGGGCAGACCCCGAGCCGAATTCGGCGGCGTCACCGTAAAGATTCTGTCCGCCATGGGGGCAATGATTTCGGCCATTTTTTCATATTCTTTATCTGCAAACACTCCCATTATATAAATAAATTTCGCATTTGTAAAATAGTATTGCAGGGATTTTTTCAAAATAAGAACCGCATCCGGGTTATGAGCCCCATCCATGATCACAACCGGCTCCTCCGATAACACGGTAAAGCGGCCCGGCCACCGGGTATTCATAAGCCCTGCTTTCAGCTGCCGGTCCGAAATCCGGTATCCCAGCTGCTTCAGAACCTCCGCCGCTTCCACTGCCAGCACCGCATTCTGGATCTGATAAAGGCCCGGCAGAAAAATACTGAGTTCCTTATATTTCTTATATTGAAACGTCTGTATATGATAACTGCTATACGCAATCTTCACAGACGGCATATCCACTCTCGTAAGCGGGCACCCGCGGTTCGCGGCCTCTTCCTGTAATACCTCCAGCACACCGTCCTGCTGATCCGCCGATACGACAGGAATCCCCTCTTTCATTATTCCGGCCTTCTTGCGCGCGATCTCCTCCAGGGTATTCCCAAGCCATTGGGCGTGATCCATGCTGATGGAGGTGATGACCGAAAGCTTCGTGGTAGTCACGATGTTCGTGGCGTCCGTACTTCCTCCCATACCGGTTTCCAGCACCACAATATCACATTTCTTTTTCAAAAAATAGGCAAAAGCAACCGCTGTCTCCACTTCAAATACGGTCGGATGATCCCATCCGTCCAGGGCCATCTCAGCTGCCGCCTCTGCCGCAACAGTCATACATGCAGCCAGATCCGCTTCGGAAATCTGGACTCCGTCCACCTGGAACCTTTCCTCATAACTAAAAACAGTCGGTGAAAGATATCTCCCGACCCTGTAGCCACTCTCCAGAAGTATCGTAGATAAAAAAGCAAGCGTAGAGCCCTTGCCGTTCGTACCCGCAATATGTACAAATTTGAGCTGATCCTGCGGATTCCCCATTCTTCTTAACAGCTCCCGGATACTCTCAAGTCCCAGCACACTGCCATAAGAACTTATCTTCTGTATATATTTTCTGGTTTCCTTATAATTCATTTTCTGGTCCTTCTTTTATTTATGCCCTGCAAACAGCCGGCTGGTAATTTCTGTCATATCTGCTGATGGAAGAGCGGATTGCCGATAGGCGGCCTGTTTTCTGCAGCACCGTTTTTTGCCTGTTAACTTCCGAATAATTCTCATTTTCTGTGTCCATACTATTCCCTATGAAACACAAATTTATCATATGCGGCACCATTGGCTGGTGCATGGAAATCTTCTGGACGGCGTTCAATTCCTTCCGCCGCCGCGAATTAAAATTGATGGGCAGGACTTCCATCTGGATGTTCCCCATCTACGGCAGTGCCGCTTTGCTGGCCCCCATCTACCGGCTCATCCGCAGCAAAAGTATCTGGCTTCGGGGTATCATCTACACCGTATGCATATACCTGACAGAGTTTTTCACCGGAAGCTTCCTGAAAAAATACAACCTCTGTCCATGGGATTACAGCAAAGCGAAGCTCAATTATAAAGGGCTGGTCCGTCTGGACTATCTGCCCCTCTGGTTCTTAACCGGTCTTTTATACGAAAAGGTATTATGCAAGGACGTGAAATCCTGACAGACTTTCACGTCCTTGTTGTCCTACCTGTCATCGGGCAGATCGAATTCATCCCCAGCCCCGATATCCAGCATATTCATGGTCCTGCGCTTCAGCCGCGCCTGCTCAGAAGCCACCAGTATATAATCCTTGATCTCCCTCGCGTTCTTAATATGTACAAGTTCCAGCTTCGGATGTGTCGTATCGCCGGTATGGCAGACCACTGTTCCCAGCCCAAAGAGCCGCTCCAGAAGGCTGTTGTTCAGCGTAACATCCTGTACTTTATACATATAACAGTCATTTTCCACTTTTTTCAGGATACCCTCGTCAATCGTAATCAGATCTTCCGTCACCATATATTTGGTAAAGGTCCACGGCAGTCCGAAAAACAAGACACGTTTCCTCTCCTTATATTCCATACACATTCCTCCGCTTTTCCCTTTGTCGAACTATCTACATTATACGCAAAAGGAAATGTGAATGCAATACTAACAAAAGTTCTTTCCCCATAGTGATAATTCAAGAATAATTTGTTATAATAACAAAAATTGCGCATGCGCCCCTGGAGGAAAGGTCGATCAAAAAGACGCTCTCCCATCCCTGAATCTATGGCGCAGTGCATGCGCCCCTGGAGGAAATCATGAGAAAAACAACTTTATTCATAGCTATGAGTCTGGACGGCTACATCGCCGGTCCCGCCGGCAATATAGACTGGCTCCAGGGACAAAATCCCGGAGCAGATGATATGGTAAGTTATCAGGAATTCATAAAAGATATCGACACCATTATTATGGGTTACAACACCTATCATCAAATTACCACCGAACTATCCCCTGACCAGTGGTTCTACCCGGACCAGATCAGTTATGTATTTACCCACAGAGAGCTTCCATCCACAGATAATATAAAATTTGTAAATGAAAATGTCTGCGGCCTTATACAAACCCTGCGTCGGAAAACTGGAAAAGGAATCTGGATCTGCGGCGGCTCCAGCGTAATCCATCCCCTTATATCCGAAAATCTGATCGACCGTTATCATATTTCCATCATCCCCGCACTGATTGGGGACGGCATCCGCCTTTTCCAAAAAACGGATCAAACAATAAATCTGAGGCTGATAAAATCCGAAAACTATAATGGAATCACAGATGTCATCTATGAGCAAAGATAGATCACCAGCGCAGGAGTATGCCGGCCTGCCGGCCCCTGCCGACCCCCTAAAAAACTTCTCTATAATTGTGTTGAAATTCCGAAACATTTAGTATATGATATAAAGAAATGTTACAAGGAGGATCCCATGAACACGTTCGACTGTATTCGTACCAGACGAAGCATTAGGCAATTTAAACCAGATAAAATCGAACATTCTCTGTTGGAACATATTATTTCTATCGCATCCTATGCACCCTCTTGGAAAAACACTCAAATCGCCCGATACATCGCTATCGATGATTCGTCGATTCTTCAGACAATCGCTTCTGACCACTTACCCGCTTTCAATTCCAGAACTGTTTCTTCCGCACCTTTATTAATTGCGCTTACCTTTTTGAAAAACCGCAGCGGTTTTGAAAGAGACGGTTCTTTTTCTACGCCCAAAAACGGGGAATGGCAGATGTTTGATGCCGGAATCGCCGCCCAGACATTCTGTCTGGCCGCTCACGAAGCAGGCCTTGGCACCGTCATTATGGGCGTGTTTGACATCGGGGGAATCAGCCGGCTGCTTCATTTGCCGGATACGCAGGAACTGGCGGCTCTGATTGCGGTCGGTTACCCAGGCGAGGTCCCGGATGCGCCCAGACGAAAAACTACAGAACAATTACTCACATATCTACAGGAGGAAAACAAATGAGACACTTAATGAGCCCTTTGGATTTTTCAGTGGAAGAATTAGATCAGCTGTTAGATCTGGCCACAGACATTGAAAAGCACCCGGCCAAATATGCCCACGCCTGCGACGGTAAAAAAATCGCAACCCTGTTCTACGAACCCAGCACCAGAACCCGTTTAAGTTTCGAGACAGCTATGCTGAATCTGGGCGGTAACGTCATCGGTTTCGCATCCGCCAGTTCCAGTTCCGCAGCCAAAGGGGAGAGCGTATCCGATACGATCCGCATGATCTCCTGCTACGCGGATATCTGCGCCATGCGTCACCCAAAAGAAGGCGCACCCATGGTAGCCTCCACGAAATCTTCCATCCCGGTGATTAACGCCGGTGACGGCGGCCATCAGCATCCGACCCAGACGCTGACCGACCTGCACACGATCCGTTCCCTGAAGGGGCGGTTAAGCAACCTGACCATCGGACTTTGCGGCGACCTGAAATTCGGCCGCACCGTTCATTCCCTGATCAATGCCCTGGTCCGTTATGAAAATGTAAAATTTGTCTTTATCTCTCCCGACGAGCTGCGGATTCCCAGTTATATCCGGGAGGATGTGTTAAATAATAACCATATTGAATACAAAGAGGTGGAACGCCTGGAAGACGCCATGCCGGAACTGGATCTCCTCTATATGACCAGAGTCCAGAAAGAACGTTTCTTCAATGAGGAGGACTATGTCCGCTTAAAAGATTTCTACATCCTGGACAAAGCAAAAATGGCCCTGGCCAGAGAGGACATGCTGGTCCTGCATCCCCTTCCCAGAGTCAACGAGATCTCGGTAGAGGTAGATGATGACCCGCGCGCTTCTTATTTTAAGCAGGTGCAGTACGGTGTATACGCCAGAATGGCGTTAATACTGACCCTGTTGGACATCCACGTAGAGGAAGGAGAATAAACCGATGTTAAATGTAGGACGTATACAGGAAGGCTTCGTGCTGGATCATATTCAGGCCGGGAAGAGCATGGCCATATATCATTATCTGCATCTGGACAAACTGGACTGCTGTGTAGCGATCATCAAGAACGCCCGCAGTGAACTGATGGGAAAAAAAGATATCATCAAGGTAGAATGCCCCATCGATATGCTGGATCTGGATATCCTGGGCTTTATCGATCACAATATCACGGTCAACATCATTAAGGACAGTGAGATCGTGGCCAAAAAAGCGCTGGAAATGCCCACCGAGATCCGCAATGTAATCAAGTGCAACAATCCCCGCTGTATTTCCTCGATCGAACAGGAACTGGATCAGGTGTTTGTTCTGACTGACCCGGAAAAAGAAGTCTACCGCTGTAAATACTGTGAAGAGAAATATGATAAGAGACAGGAAAAGAAGTGGCTGTAGTTCCGGTGTAAAGCCGTCTCTTGCTGAAAGTCCGTGGATGGGTTCGCACAAAACAAGCAACCTCTGAAACCTTAATTTCTAACGGAACAGGAAGCAGAAACTAATTTCATTATCCGGCACAAACTATCCCTTGGGATAATCTCCCCTCTAGGGTAAGTCTCTATGACGGATCATAAAGTTTCTACTTCCTGCTCTTTATCCATACAATATCTCTATCTATGTTTCATATCTCTTATATCAAAAAGGAATCCCTCTTGTTTCATATGCTCACATGTATTCTGTGTTCTTCCTGATGGAACACTCTCTCTATTTTCTAAGCTTAGCTTCTGCTAAAGGGAGCCCGCAGCTTCGAGCGGAGCTTCATCATAGGCTCGCTCTCACTGCTGATGGCACAGAATACCAACAGGGCGATTGCCACCGCCGCATTGTTGAACTGACCCGAGATCCCTATGGCCACTATACCGAACTTAATGAGCTGAACGGTCACGGCACCGATAAAGACGCCTGCCATAAGGTTTACCCTTTTCTCGATAGCAGCTGCCACGAAGAAGCACATAATCGCGTTGAATACCATATCCATGCTGCCCATGTTCGTGGTCGGATTCTGGACAAAGGATCTGCCCAGGGTCAGCACACCGTAGAATCCGCTGAAAAGCCCGACCAGTACGAAGGACATCACCTTCACCTTCTTTACGTCGATCCCCTGCTGCTCCGCCACTTTAATATTGCTGGACACGGCCTTCAGATTGAAACCGTACTTAGTTCTGGAATAGACGAAATAAGCGGTCAGAAAGCAGATCACCGTACATACGGTCACCACACCGTTTCCATTAAATACACCATAGGACTTGTCCACACTAACGCCTCCTCCGCCCCAGGCCAATGCGGATACGCTCTCCAGAATCAGCATGCATCCCACCGTCGCGATGATAGAGGGTACTTTAATCCACACATAAACAAGGCCGCACAGGAGCCCGATCAGGGTACAAATCAGGATAATGCTGACAGCGATCAGCGCATTCCCGCCTCCCAGCCGGTTTGCGATTCCCGCACCCAGTATGATTCCCGTAATCACATTCGCACCTGCCGCAAAATGCCACAGTCCCAGTTGACAGGCAAATGCCACACCCCATGCCAGAATCGCGGGCAGCATGGCCTGCCTAAGAATATCGAAGATTTGCGCGCCACCCATGGCCTGCGGGGCCGCCAACAGCAGTACCATATATAATAAAAGCGGAATTGCCACTGCAAACAGGATATTTTTTGCCTTATAGGCGATCTTTTTACTCATACCTATCTTCTCCTCTGGCCAGGACCACAGTGTTTTCGCGGTCCCGGCAGATATTGCTCATACAACTGCCCGGCAGATACTTATTTCATCTTCTCCGCTACCATCTCCAGACTGTAATTGCCCATCTCGGCTACGAAAGAGTCCAGATCCATCTCTACCAAACCCTGCACCTCTTCCGCAGTGTAGGTATTAAATTCGCTGAAATACTGCGCATAGGTTGCCGCATCCTCCGCTGACTTCATGTATATATAGTTGGAACCATACTCGGCAGGCGTACTAGACTTTGGCTGGCCGGTAATCTTGCAGTACAGGTTGATCAGCGCGTATACCGGGTCAATCTGAGCGCCGGTGGTCAGCATGACCAGGTTGCCGGCATCGAAGGAACCAGGGATATCCACGGGTGTATCGAAGGAGGTAAGCTTGATATCGGAACCCTGGAGGTCGGTTATAATAGCGTCGATGGCTCCGTTGGAACCGGAGGAGCAGATCAGTCCGTTAATATCTGAATGCGCAGCCAGCAGCTGATCGGTGGCGTCCACCATATCCGTGGCCGTTGCGGTATTGCTGCTTGTAGATACATAGTAGGTCAGTCCTTTTTCATCCAGATATTCCATTACGCCGGCCTGACGGCGGTCGATCACGCCGTTGCCTGCTTCCCGGTTCAGCAGTCCGAAGGTGGTGCAGCCCTGGGCCAGCAGCTCATCCACCATATCTACACCGGCGCCGCCCTCATCCTCACAGATATATCCGGCGAACTGGTCGCTGGCCATGCAGTATTGATAGGCTTCCTCGTCAATGATATTGCGGAAGAAGATCTGCATCGGAATGCCTGCTTCCTCACATATCTTCAGCAAATCATCCGTGGAGGTGTCATTGATTACACAGCAAAGCATGCCATCGACACCAGCCGCCAGCAGATTCTCATAGTCCGTCGTCTGGGACTCTGCATCATAGCTGCCGGTCCGGTAAACCAGGCTGACGCCCAGATCCTCTGCCACTGCGTCCAGCGCGTTCTTAGAGTCCGCTCCCAGCCCGTCATCCGTAGACCAGATCACCACACCGATACTGATATCACTGTCCGCCGCAGCCGGAGCATCTGATGCCTCTGCCCCGCTTCCGCCGTCCTTTGCGGGTCCCGCAGCTGCATCCCCACTCTGGCTGTCAGCCGACCCGCCTCCGTTATTTCCACAGCCGGCCAGCAGTGTCATGGACATTGCCAATGTCAATCCCAGCGCCAGCATCTTCTTAACACCATTTGATTTCATAATCTTATTCTCCTTTTTCCCTATTCATAATATATATGGCACACCGTCTCTGTCGAAGGTTAAGGTCACCGATCCCAGAAAGATGATTCCCTCGATCAGGCCGATCATATTCGGATCTACGCCCAGAACCGTTAGTCCGTTCTCCAGGCACAAAAATAGTAATACACCCACTACTACACTGTAAATCTTCTCTTTGGTGCCGCCTGTCAGGGAGGCTCCTCCGATCACCATCATAAGCAGCACCGTCACATGGAATCCGGACCCGGAGGTCGCTCCCGCGGATCCTGCCCGCAGAACCACCAGCGTTACCGCCAGTCCCATCATGACACCTGCCACCAGGTAGGCCAGCAGCTTATACTTTACTACGTGAATACCGGATGCCTTTGCCGCGCTGGCATTGGATCCTATGGCCATAGCCCGTTTTCCCAGCTTTGTATAATGAAACAATACAGACAGCACGATAATCGCCGCGATGGTCACTGCAAAATAAAGCGGCCGGTTGTACAAAAAACTCAGAGAGCCCGGCAGGCTTAAGCTCTTCGTTCGGCTGCCGATAATATATCCCGCCACGCCCTTTCCAAAGAAGGATACGGCAAAGGATACGATCACACTATTGATTCCCAGCAGGATATTCAGGCTTCCGATCGCCATTTCACAGAGAATCGTAACCAGAAATATCATGGGGAATACCACCCAGGCTCCCAGGCTCTCCGCTGCCAGCAGCCCCAGGCAGCCCCCCAGACACACAATTCCATCCAAAGACATATCCATATTTCCCAGCGACATGGTAAACAGGATGCCCAGGCCCGCCACGATATAGGTACAGGACTGAAGCATAATCTGCTTGATATTGGTCATTTTCAGGGTAGTTCCCCCGCTTAGAACGGCAAACAGCGCGACCACGAATACCAATGCCAATATGGGAAGATAGGTTCTCACCAAATCCTTGGTCAGCCATTTTCTCTTTGCTTCTTTCTTTTCATTCATCACCTCACACCTCCCTTATATCATCTTGACGATGACATCATGCTCCGATACTTCGGGGCTTCGCCGGATGTGTGCCGTGATCTCGCCGTCTTTCATTATCAACAGATTGTCCGCCATCCCCAGCAGCTCCGGCAGTTCCTCGGATATCATCAGTATGGCCCTTCCTTCCGCCTTAAACTGTTCCATCAGGCGGTAAATAGCTGCCTTGACGCCGATGTCAATCCCTCTGGTGGGGCAGTCCATGATAAAGATCTGCACATCATCAGCCATGCATCTGGCGATGGACACCTTCTGCTTATTCCCGCCGCTTAAGCTGGACACAGGGAGCTCCAGACCCCCGGTTTTAATACTGAGTATATCGACCTGTTCCTCCGCCAGTCTACGGGTAGCGCTGGGAGTGATCAGGAATCCCTTCTTCACTTTATCCATGGACATCAGATTAATGTTATCCCGGATGCTGGCCGCCATCATCAGTCCCTCCAGCTCCCGGTCCTTTGGAACATATCCTACGCCGTTGGCCGCTGCCTGGGTAGAATTGTGTATAATGACCTTCTTTTGGGGGAGTCTGACTTCCCCGGAATCCGGCTTCTTAAGCCCGTAGATCACCCTGCACAGTTCATGCATACCGCAGTCGGTCAGGCCTCCGATCCCCAGTATCTCTCCCTTGTGAAGCTGCAGGGATACATTCTTAAGTGTCTTCCCCAGATTCACATGTTCCACTTCCAGCATCACGGTGTCATGATCATAGTTAACTTCATAATCTTCACGGTAATAGCCATCGCTGAAATCCCTGCCTATCATATGTCGGCGCATGGCATCCACAGTTATCTCCCCGCCGGTCAGAGTGTTGATATAAGCGCCGTCACGCATAACCGTCACGCTGTCACACACCTGCTTCAGTTCATCCAGGTCATGGGAAATAAAGATCACAGATCTGCCCTTTTCTTTCATCTGCCTCATGATGCGGTACAGTACCTCACGCCCTTTTTGGGATAATGCCGTGGTCGTTTCATCCACAATGAGAATCTGGGGCTCCTCCTTCATGGCCATACCAGCCTCCACCAGCTTCCGGTCCTCGAAGCTCAATTCATCAATCAGATGGGACGGCTCCACATGCCCCAGGTCAATACTCTTAAGCACTTCCCTGGCCGCCTGGTTCATCCTGCGGCGGTTGACGATACCGCCTTTGCTGAACTGGTTTTCCTCACCCAGATATATATTTTCTGAGACAGTCAGATGATTGATGGTCCCCTTCTCCTGAAGCAGCATGCAGATCCCGCCGGCACGGCCCTCCAGCATGCTTTTCGGCTCGTGGGGCTTTCCATTCATAGTCATGACGCCGCTGTCCGGCTTCAGGCAGCCTGCGATCATGGAAGTGACGGTTGATTTGCCGCTTCCATTTTCTCCGATCAGTCCATGAATCTCGCCGGCGCGGATCTCCAGATGCATGTCCACCACCGCTTTGGTGGGACCAAAAGATTTGTTCAGCCCTTCTGCCTTCAGGACTACCTTTCCCTCCACTGTATTCACACCTTCTTTCCCATTCTATAAGTCCTCTCCGTTGGAAGCGATAACCCGCTGATACCAGTAGAAGGAATCCTTCCTGCTTCTTTCCATAGTTCCATTTCCGTAGTTATCCCGGTCCACGTAGATGAATCCGTAACGTTTCTTCATTTCACCGGTTGTAAAGGAAACACAGTCCATACATCCCCATGGCGTATATCCCATCACATCCACGCCGTCCTCCTCCACAGCCTTCTTCATCTGCAGAATATGGGCCTTCAGATATTCGACGCGGTAAGAATCATGGCAGGAACCATCCGGCTCCTTAACATCCTCTGCTCCCAGGCCATTCTCTACAATGAACAGCGGCTTTTCATACCGCTCATAAAGCAGGTTCAATGCGTAACGCAGTCCCTTGGAGTCAATGGTCCAGCCCCAGTCGGTTACGGGAACGTATGGGTTTTTCACAGAGGAGAGCATGGCGCCCTCCTGCTCCGGCTCATCGATATCCACCGTATTGGACATATAGTAGGAAAATCCTATATAATCCACAGTTCCCCCGGCAAGCGCCTGTCTGTCCTTTTCTGTAATATCCAGATGAAAGCTTTCGCCGGCAAACAATTTTTTTGCGTAAGCAGGATAATGCCCGCGGCACTGGACGTCACAGAACAACCATTTCTCACGCATCTTCTTCAAGGTGAGCAGCTGATTGTCGGGCTTAGAGTTCAGCGGGTAATACGGCACCATGGCGATCATATT
Organism: Diplocloster hominis; assembly: GCF_032380655.1. Lineage (NCBI taxonomy): Bacteria > Bacillati > Bacillota > Clostridia > Lachnospirales > Lachnospiraceae > Diplocloster > Diplocloster hominis. The sequence goes on from NZ_JAWDIY010000003.1 coordinate 277,434, forward strand.
GCCAATCTGAAATTTCGGATCGATCTCATGGCCTAATTTTACAGCCAACGCGCTGGCCACTAATTGATAATGAACGCTCTGGTACATGGCGCGCTTCGGATTCTCATACTCCGTATAGCGGGTCCCGGCGCTGACCCAGCCAAATATGTCCGCCTTATAGTTCATCTGGTTGTTGATCTCGTTAAAGGTGAGCCAGTAAGTAACCTTTCCCCGGTATCTGCAAAAGCAGGCTTTTGCGAACCTCAGGAAAAAGTCTATGGTCTTACGGTTCATGAACCCTCCGTATTCCTTCGCCAGGTGGTAGGGCATCTCGAAATGAGACAGGGTCACCACCGGCTCTATCCCGTACCGCAGCAGCTCGTCAAACACCCGGTCGTAGAAGGCCAGCCCTTCCTCATTAGGCTCCTCTTCATCACCGTTTGGAAAGATCCTGGTCCATGCGATAGAAGTGCGGAAGCATCGGAAGCCCATCTGTGCAAACAGCGCTATATCTTCCTTATAATGATGGTAAAAGTCCACACCCTCATGGTTGGGATAGTATTCCCCTTCCCGTACGCCTTCCGTAATCTTTCTGGGGCGGTCCGCGGTGCCGGATGTCATCACATCCGACACACTCAAACCCTTTGAAGTCCCGTGCAGGCCACCTTCAAACTGATGGGCTGCCAGGGCGCCTCCCCACAGGAAATCATCTCTTAACATATGTCACCTCTTTTAGGCCAATCCCCGACAGAGCCCCGCATTATTGAGCGCCGGTTCTGGTCACCGGATTGATGCAATATTCCGGCACCAGATCCTTCTGCTCCCAGATATACAGCTGGTTTCCTTCCGTATCCTGGATGACCGCGTAATCTTCTCCCTCTTCGGTATACCGTTCCCGCAATACTTTGCCTCCGAACGCCTTAACCTTCTTCAGGGTCTCCTCGATATCCTTCACCTCTACGATAAACGAAGGCGCGGGCGCGATCCCGCCGTCCTTAGAATTTGGCTTCAGGAAACCATAGCCGAAGGACGCCACCCTGGGCTCCCAGTCCAAAGTGCCAGGACCGGTAGCGCAGTACATGGTAGGATTCTCCGCATCCGAGTGTTCCGTGTCGATCATGTCCCATCCGAAGAGGTCGCTATAGAAGGAACGCATCTCCTCTGCCTGCCCTTCCTCATAGCCCATTACCCATCTTCTGTTGCGTCCGTCCCCTTTCTGTGGAGCGAAATCCTTGGCCGGATGGAAGGAGATATCGAAGGGGTCCCGGTTCGGGTCCACTTCCGGCGGATCTACATGTATTCTTCTCTTCTCAATGCTGCCGCACCAGGGCTCCTCCAGGAATTGGCTTCTGGGCGCGCCGCAGCCGGGGCAATGTGCGGGGACCTCCGTCTCCTCAAACGCAATGGGAAAACCGCATGCAAAACAGGTATATATTTTCTTCATGGTTTATTCCTCCTCTTCCACAATATCGTACTCTGCCTCCAGCTCATCCCAGGTACGGGAGGAGGGGCATTTCCACAAATACAGATAATTACCAGCCGGATCCTCTATGACCGCATGAATTTCCCAGCTCTGCCTGCTGTCGTCCAGCGGCTTGGCCAGAGCTGATTTTGTTTTATCCAGAATCAGCTTGCCTCCGTGATCAATGATCTTTTGGATGGTCTCCTCAAGGGGCCTGTCCATATGGACTTCCATGAAGGGACCTGGTTTCTCGATCTCTCCCGGAGCCCAGTGTACGAACATATTCATGTGTCCCGGGGTGCAGCCCTCATAATCATACTGTGCAGGGCCAGTGGCTATGAGCAGGGACGGATGCTCGTCACCGGCTGGAACGCCGCTGGCGGCTACCGGCATCTCGATCATGTCCCACCCAAATACATTCATGTAGAAGTTCTGGAACCGGCGCAGATCCTTGTAAGTAATGACATACAGTCTGGTTCTGCCATGCAGGCTCTTAGCCGTGAACTTCTTAGGCGGCCGGCCGGGATTAGGGTAAGTGGTTTTTCCTTTTTCCATTGTGTTCATCCTCTCTTTGTGATAATTCATATGTAAATTTAAAAGTTACCAAAGTGAAGCAAATAATTATACATGGCACCGACAAGGTTACATTCGTTCAGATACCGGCTCTTTACGATAACCGCGTGCAGCTGCCTGCCCAACCGCATTCCCCGGTAGAAGCTTTGGAGCTCATCCTCCAGATCCTGAAAGATCCGCTTCTGCAGGCTTAAACCGCCGCCAATGGAGATCTTCTCAGGTGCAAAACACAGTTGAATACTGTGTACCACCTGGGCCAGGGTCGTGATAAAGTTGCGGTAGATCCTGACAGCGTCGGTATCCCCCTCCGACAGCCACTGAAATATGCGGACGCCGTCGGCCTTGATTTTCTCCAGTTCGCGGTCAGGTCTGGCATAAGGCATACGGATATTCTCGTCCAGCCATACCAGGATGGACGCCGCGTCCTGAACGGCCAAGTCGATATTCTTAGCCTTGCACACACGGTAAGTGAGACCGTGCATGGCGGCAGACATATATGCGCATCCCAGTTCATTGTGTTTGGTGGGGTCCGTAATCAGGTAAGACAGCTCTCCGGCCGCAAAGTCCCGCCCGCTGTGAACCTTCCCGTCCTTGATAATCCCTCCGGCTATACCGGAGCCCAGCACCAGGGCTGCCGCATTTTTACATCCTGCCAGAGAGCCCTTCCACGCTTCCGCCAGCGCGGCGCACTTTCCGTCGTTTTCCACGGCAATGGGAACCGGGCACCGGCTCTTAAGCAGATCTGTAACACTGTTTCCATATAACTGCATATACGCACCCGCGTCTGACAGATAGCCATTTTCCGGGTTGATATAACCGGGCATGCTGATAGCGATCCCCTCTATCCTGTCCCGGTACTTATCATACAGCTGCCCCACTGTGTCCACATATTGTTCCACAGAATCCAGCGGCGCGGGAAGTTTCCCGGATTCTTCCATCTGTGCCTGATCGTCTACCAAGGCATACTTTACTGAGCTTCCGCCAAAATCACATGCTAAACATTTCATCATTATACACTCCCCGTTCTTATTCCGACAGAAGTACAGGCTTCTGACTGAACAAAACGCTTTTTTTAACTGGTCTTTTTCTTAACCTGGATACAGACTAACAAAAAGGCCAGAACTTATATATCATTTTGCTCATATTTATGTTACAATTCTCATGTGATAGTTTTTTTGATGAACCAGACAAAATTTTCGACATTTTTTTGTACAATTGTCACAACAAAGGGGTAAGATATGCCATACGTAGATAAGCAGAAGTTGTATTATCAGGATTTTTTGAGACGTGAGAATAATACCAGACACCACAGATATGATGAAGAGCTGATCCTTTACGACCGGGTAAAATCCGGGAATATGGAAGAGATCGAGAGCAGTGTCAGGATGTTCACCTCCGACCTGCCCGGACATCTCTCCGATGATCCCATCCGGAATTATAAATATATGTTTGTGGCCTCCACCACGCTGACCACCCGGTTTTCCATCGAGGGCGGTATGGATGAGGAGGAAGCCTATACGGCCAGTGATCTGTATATCCAGCGTATGGATTCCTGCGAGGATGTAAATAGCATCGTAACACTATACCGGGACATGCTCACTTATTTTACCAATTCCATGCATCTGCTGAGAAAAAAAAGCGTATTCTCCAAGCCTGTGATTCAATGCATGGACTATATCTATTATCATCTGCACGAAAAGATAACCGTGAAGCTGTTAGCAAGGCAAGTGAAGCTGCATCCGAATTATCTGTCCGGACTGTTCAAGCGGGAAACTGGTCAGACGATATCGGATTACATCGCAGGTCAGCGGATGCAGGCGGCCAAGAACATGCTTCTTTATTCTGACACCAGCTGCGCCGATATCTCCTCCATCCTGGCTTTCAGCTCTCAGAGCTATTTCACTAAGCTGTTTCGGAATATGTACGGCTTTACCCCCAGCGAGTATCGGAAGCGTTTTTTCCGTTCCGGCTTCAGCGCGGAGGATAAATCCGGAAAGAACCCGCCTGCTTTGTCCGCAGGACGCTAAACCAGATACCGTTTTTTCCTATACGTAATTGTAATCACGCGAGATATCCATTATGTTCGATACTCACTACTTGCAATATTCGTTACGCGCAATACTATTATGCGCAGTACTCATTATGCGCAGTATTCATATAAAAAAAACTGCATTTCTTTATCTGGCTGTATGGGTACTTTAATACTTTTTTCCCCGATCCGCGACAGACCCTTGTGTTCATAGAAGCCGTAATTACAGGTAGTATCGGTAAAGAGATAGAAGTTTTTTACGGCTTGCGATTTCAAGTAGTTCATAAAATTTCCGAATAATTCATTCCCGATTCCGGCACCTCTTTGATCGCTTCGAATCACGAACAACGTCAGCTCGCCGTCAAATTGTTTCCCGCTGTCTTTCAGAAGATTACTGTCTATATCCGAAAATCCCCCAAACATTTTCGTAACAGCACGGCCTTCTCTGGATAGCAGAAGAGCCATAATCCAAGGGAGCTGCGCCAGACGGTGATGCAGGGTCTTTAATCCCGGTTTTTTACCGCGGCCCAGGATAAGTCCTACCGGAACCCCTCTCTTCTCAGCCACACAGGAATAGGTCTGATCCGCCAGACATCCTCTGAGATAAAGCATTCCCATACGGTAAGCGGTTCTGGGAGAACTGAACTTCTTGTACCCCCAGGTATCGCTGATCAGATCAGCCAGTACTGGGTAATCCGATCTTTGTATCGGTCTGTATGTGATATTGTTATTCAGGTTTTGATTAAGATTCATTCTGTTTCCTCCTTGACTTTTCATGTTCTGATAGGTATGGTAAACTATACCGTAACTGTAAAGTCAAGTGCTAATAAGCTTAAATGCTTAAAATGTGTTACGATTCACGGCCATCTTTGGTAAATGGGGATTTTGTGGACGAAGGTCCGGGAAGGGAGGGAGGCGGTCCGGCCTTTGGAACCGGGCGGCGAATCCCGTGGGGCCAAATCACTTCGGCCGGACCTAAGAATGGCTAACTCCGAAGGCGGGAGAACCTCTTATTGGCAGGGCCCGGAACAAACTCGCCAAAGGACGGCTCGGACAGTGTTCCAGGCCCTGCGAGGTTCTCTCGCCTTCTGCATAAGCCATTCTAAGGCCCGACCTCAAGTGATTTGGCCCCACGGGATTCGCCGCCCGGTTCCAAAGGCCGGACCGCCTCCCTCCCTTCCCTGCTTTACAACAGGCTTTTTTACATGTTCCGTAAGGCTGACAGATTTCGTAGTATTGTTGGTGACTTATTTTTCCGTTATGAAGCGATCACATCTGCACACATAGGTGATCCCTTCTACTGTTCTTCCATTCCTATCCTAACTAACAGTACTGATAGCTAAAGAATGTGTCAGCACCTTACACCGTTTACGAACCTTCCACGCGATAAAAGCCTTTTGTAAAGCAGGGCTGAAGGGAAGCGGCGTGTCTTGGGGAGCCGGGCAGCAAATCTCGCGGGGCCAAATCACTTGAGGCCGGGCCTTAGAACGACTTACGCAGAAGTCGGGAGAACCTCGCAGGGCCCGGAACGCTGTCCGAGCCGTCCTGTGGCGAGTTTGTTCCGGGCCCTGCCAATAAGAGGTTCTCCCGTCTTCGGAGTTAGCCGTTCTTAGGTCCGGCCGAAGTGATTTGGCCCCGCGAGATTTGCTGCCCGGCTCCCCAAGACACGCCGCTTCCCTTCAGCCCGGACCCCAGTATCAAAATCCCCATTTACCAAAGTTGGCCGTGAATCGTAACAGAAGGGGACTGGCCATTAGAACAGTAAAAAAGTCCCGCCAAAGCCTGCGCACATGGCAGGCTTTGCGGGACTAAGCGCACTATTTAAAAATTATTTCCATTCCATCCCCAATAGCTGACCTCTTCGTACTTTACGTAGATCTGTGATGGAGGAATGCCAAGATTTGTTTCCAGTATCTTTGTTATCTCTCCGGTCAGCCGGTCGTAATCTTCAGCGGAAGCACTGCCATATATTTTCACTTCCACAAACGCCATCCGCTGGTCGGCTTTCCCCTTGAAATACATGTGGACCTGATCTTCAAAGGTAACCATCAGCCAGCTTTCGCTTTTTCCGGGTATGCAGGTTATGGCCTGGCCCAACTGCTCTTTGACCATCTGCTCCTGATCACTGCTTATCTCAGCATTGGTTTTGACGTTAATGCAGGGCATTCTTTATCACTCCTATCTGTTCCGCAGAGCTTTTTTTGAGCATTACTATTTTTGATCCACGTATTTTTTAATGTTGGATGCGTTCACATACTTCTGAGTATCCTCACCGTCCACTACCACCAGGGTAGGTGCCTGCATGACACCGTATTTTCTGGCCAGTTCAGCATTTTCTTCCGCGTCCACCAGCTCATACTGTTCGTCTGACAGCATTTCTTTGGCAATCTTGCAGTTCGGGCAGGTTTTGGTGGTAAACAGGTATTTCATGGACGGGGCCGGGGTGATCGTCACATCTTCTTTGGATACCGTTACGATGTTGGTCCGCACTCTCTTCATGCAGGAATTGTCAATATCGTACAGGGTACGGTTCTTGTACTCCTGAGATTTTCCTTCATTCCAGTTCTGTACCGGCCGGTAATATCCGGTGATCCGGCTGTACACTTCCGCTTCCGCCCCGCACTCAGGGCACGTAAAATGCTCGCCGCTGATATAGCCGTGGGTCTTGCAGATCGAGTAGGTCGGTGACATGGTATAATAAGGAAGTTTATAATTCTCCGCGATCTTACGCACCAGAGCCGCCGCTGCTTTCCAGTCCGGAAGCTTCTCTCCCAGGAATGCGTGGAATACGGTTCCGGATGTGTACAGGGTCTGCAGCTCATCCTGAATATCCAGCGCGTCAAAGATGTCGGCCGTATATTCCACCGGAAGATGGGAGCTGTTGGTATAGTAAGGGGTATCTCCCTCTTTTCCTGCGGTAATGATATCCGGCCAGCGCTTTCTGTCGTGCTTCGCCAGGCGGTAGCTGGTGGATTCCGCAGGGGTAGCCTCCAGGTTATACAGGTCGCCGTATTCTTCCTGGTAGTCAGCCAGACGCTCTCTCATATGGTTCAATACCTGCTTGGAGAATTCCTGCGTCTCCTGGTGGGTCATATCCTTGTGCAGCCAGTTGGCATTCAATCCTGCTTCGTTCATGCCGATCAGGCCGATTGTGGAAAAATGATTGTCGAAAGTTCCAAGGTAACGTTTGGTGTAAGGATATAAGCCTTCGTTCAGAAGCTTAGTAATAACTTCCCGCTTAATCTTTAAGGATCTGGCGGAGATGTCCATCATCCGATCCAGTCTCTTGTAGAAATCCTGTTCATTCTTGGCCAGGTAAGCGATTCTGGGCATATTGATGGTTACAACGCCCACACTTCCGGTGCTCTCACCGGAGCCAAAGAATCCACCTGTTTTCTTGCGCAGCTCACGCAGGTCCAGACGCAGACGGCAGCACATACTGCGGACATCACTGGGCTGCATGTCGCTGTTAATGTAGTTGGAGAAATACGGGGTTCCATATTTTGCAGTCATCTCAAACAGCAGACGGTTATTTTCCGTATCGGACCAGTCAAAATCGCTGGTGATCGAGTAGGTGGGAATCGGATACTGGAAGCCGCGGCCGTTGGCATCGCCTTCGATCATAGTCTCGATAAAGGCCTTATTGATCATATCCATTTCCGTCTTACAGTCTTTATATTTGAAGTCCATCTCCTTGCCGCCTACGATAGCCGGAAGTTCTGCCAAGTCGTTGGGTACGGTCCAGTCCAGCGTTATATTGGAGAAAGGAGCCTGGGTTCCCCAGCGGCTGGGCGTATTCACACCGTAGATAAAGGACTCAATACATTTTTTCACTTCCCGGTAGTCCAGGTTATCTACCTTAACAAAGGGCGCCAGATAGGTATCGAAGGATGAGAACGCCTGAGCGCCGGCCCATTCATTCTGCATAATGCCGAGAAAGTTTACCATCTGGTTGCACAGAACGGACAGATGCTTCGCAGGTGAGGAAGTAATCTTTCCGCGGATGCCTCCCAGCCCTTCCTCGATCAGCTGTTTTAAGGACCATCCAGCACAGTATCCGGTCAGCATGGACAAATCATGCAGATGGATATCCGCGTTCCGGTGCGCACTGGCAATCTCCTCATCATAGATCTCGGACAGCCAGTAGTTGGCAGTCACGGCTCCTGAGTTGCTTAAGATCAGTCCGCCTACCGAATAAGTCACGGTAGAGTTCTCTTTTACACGCCAGTCTTCTACTTTTACATAACTGTTTACGATTTCCTTATAGTCCAGAATCGTAGACTTCATATTACGGATCTTTTCCCGCTGCTTCCGGTATAAAATATAGGCCTTTGCCACATCGGTGTAGCCGGCCTGTTCCAAAACCTTCTCCACACTGTCCTGTACATCTTCCACGTGAACCAGGTTGTCCTTGATCTTAGACTGAAAGTCTGCTGTCACTCTCAGGGACAGCAAATCGATAATATCCTGATTAAATTCTTTTTCCGTTGCGGTGAATGCCTTCTGAACTGCGCCACTGATTTTGGCCAGATCAAAATCTGCCACTTCGCCGTCTCTCTTTACTACACGAAACATCTCACTCTCATCCTTCCCATGTCATCAATTAATCTCTTTACGTCAGCAATCAAATTGTAGCAGATTTCCAACTGGGAGTCAATAGAAAAACACTATATCTTGTATGTTTTATTAATTTCACACAAAATATAGTGTTAGTGTCGATAATCACCCAGATACTCTTGCATAAAGCTCTTTGGGCACATATGCTTTTACATAAATCCCGTTATCCCGATAATCCTCGCAGATCAGTCCACCCTGTTCTCTGATCAGGGCGATCAGTCCCGCTTTCTCGTAGGGAAATACCCGTTCCAACAGCATGTGGCGCTCATGGAGCACCTCATCCAGGGTTTCCTTAAGGCGCTCCAGGCCGTCCCCGTTTCTGGCTGATATCTTCAATGTTTTGTCCGCTTTGAAATCGCGTAAATCGACAGGCCCGGATATTCTGTCCTGTTTGTTAAACAAGGTGATGATCGTCTTGCCCGCGATCCCCAGATCCGCCAGTGTCTCATAGACTACGTACATCTGTTTTTCCACCTGCGGATTGGACACATCCACAACATGTAGTATAATATCCGCGTATTTCGCCTCTTCCAATGTACTGCGGAATGCCTCAATCAGATGATGAGGCAGCTTACGGATGAACCCCACGGTGTCTGTCAGCAGAATCTGCTGTTTGCTGGGCAGAATTAAACTCCTGGTGGTGGGGTCCAGTGTCGCAAAGAGCTGATCCTCTTCCAGCACCTGGGCGCCGGTGAGCGTGTTCAGCAGGGTCGACTTCCCCGCATTGGTGTAACCGACGATCGCGGCCACCGGGATTCTGTTCTTCTGCCTCTGGCTGCGCGTAACCTCACGGTGGCGCTTGACCTCTTTGAGTTCCCGGTTTAGCTGTGCAATCCGTTCTTTTACCAGCCGCCGGTCCATCTCCAGCTTTTTCTCACCCGGGCCCCTGGTTCCGATACCTCCGCCCAGCCTGGACAGGGAGCTTCGAAGCCCCACCAGTCTGGCCAGCTGATATTTTAACTGGGCCAGCTCCACCTGGATCTTGCCTTCGCTGGTGGACGCTCTCTTAGCGAAAATATCCAGGATCACCAGCGTGCGGTCCATGATCTTGGTATCCAGCGCCTCTTCCATATTCCGCAGCTGCGCCGGAGAGAGTTCGTCGTCACATATGATACCGGTTGCCCCGGTATCGTAAATCATCTCTGAGAGTTCCTCTAATTTTCCGGACCCCAGATAGGTCCCCGGATGAATCTGCGTCCGTGTCTGAATCAACACGCCTGCCGTCTGGGCCCCCGCCGTGGAAGCCAGTTCCTCAAGCTCAGTCAGGGAGTCTTTCGTGTCGTCCCCGTCGTTTAAGGATACTCCGACTAAAATTACTTTTTCCTTAATTTCTTCGAATTCTATCATCTATGCCTCTCCGTTTTCGCCATCCTATCCTTCCGGATTTTGACCGTCTCCTTCATCAGTATCTCCACTTTCTTCCGGATTATCGCCTTCCCCGGCCGATTTTGTCCGTCTGGTCTGAAGGAATTCATTTTCTTTCTGGGCTTTCGTATCTTCCGGGAATTCCTCAAGATAAGCAGCCATCTTAGACGCCGCCGTGTCAAAATCCAGCAGATATTCGTACACAACCGCTTCGTTAAACAGCAATGTCTGGCGGAAGGATGTGTCTCCGGTCATGGCCAGTCCGGCCTGGAAACTCTGCAGGGCTCCTTCATAATCCCCTTTGTTCCTTTTGCACACGCCCATAATGTTGTAGACTTCCTGGCTTTCCTGACCTTTTTCCTGATACTGCTGGTAGTAATCTAATGCAGTGTCCGGGTCCTGTACCGCCTCATAGGTTTTTCCCAGATAGAGCAGGCTTTCCGTGTTCTCTTTTTCCAGAGCCGCTTTCAGCTCTTTTTCCGCATTCTGGTAATCTCCGAGATAATAATAGATCTCTCCCCGTTTCAGGTAATCTTTGTCCTTCTTTCCCTCCAGCTTTAACGCTTCATTCAGATATCCCTTCGCCTTCTCCGCATCGGTTTGGACCAACGATTCATAAATACGGATATAGGACTCATAATTTTTTCCGTCCATTTCCATCGCCTGGTCAAAATCCGCATAGGCCTTCGCGGTCTCACCCGCGGCGATATAGGCCGATCCCCGTAAGATATAGAGATCCGCGCTGGCTTTATAATCGATCAGATTCGTATAGGTAGCAATCGCTCCGCTGTAATCATTACTCTTATACTGGGCAGCCGCTTTATAATAGGAAATATCCAATTCCAGCTCCCGTACCCTTCCCGGAGCCTGCTGTAACGCCTTGGTAAATGATGTGACCGCCGCGGTATAATCCCCGCCATTCATATGCTTGATCCCCTGATCCCGATACGTCAGTTCCATTTCCTGTTTTGTATTAGAGCAGCCGGACAGCATCAGCACCGTTCCGGCAATCAATAACCAGGTGAGAAATCTTTTCATAAATAACCTCCAGTAGTTCTATTACCGCATTAAAAATTCAGACAGGGATGTCTTATTTTCGTTCCGTTCTTAAACATCTTACTTTCCTGCCTGTTCCTGCCTTCTTCGTTCCCTGCTACGGCTTTCATTATAGCAAAGATTTCTCCGGAAATATAGATAAAATTTGAAGGATGTGCCGGTTCCGGCATTTATTTTTCTCAGTTAACAGAAATTTAATAACTCCAAAAGGCGGTCAGTTTTTGGCGAAAACCCCAGAGATATCAACACTTTTCACCCATTTTCTGACAAATCTTAAGGAAAAATTTAGATTCAGTCGAGCCCGATTTATTGTAAATTTTAATTAATTATGATAGTATGAAAGCGTCATTAAATTTATGAGGAGGATATCATAATGGACGAAAACAACAATCAGGTACAAGACACACAGGAACAACCGACCTTCGAACAGCCTCAATTCGACCAGCCGGTATATGAGCAGCCTCAGACGTATTACGAGCCGGAACAGCCCCAGGGGGGTAAGGGAATGGCGATCGCTTCCATGGTTTTAGGTATCGTATCAATCGTAGTATCCTGCTGTTATGTATATGCGGCATTCGTAACCGGTATTATCGGCCTCGTTTTAGGTATTATCGCGTTAAAGAAACAGGCTCCCGGAAGAGGAATGGCGATTGCGGGAATTGTTACATCCGTCATATCGCTGGTATTAGCAATTGTTTTGCTTATCGTAGGTGTAGCTGCATTGAGTTACCTTACAAGTATGGGATATGATATCAATAGTATGTACTAAAAACTAACGAATGAGAAAAAGGACCAGTATTTATACGGAGGCACCTAAAGAAATACGTAGGATTGCAGCAGAACCGGAGTGGCGGAAGCCAAACCGGTTCTGCTTGGTTTTGGGCGTCGTCGCGGAGAGCCTAAGCCGTTCTCCCAGAGCCTAAGCCGGAGATAATTGCCGCAAACCGGTAGTTTTTCATGGTATAATGGTCTTGACAAGTATGAATTTCTGTGAATCGCCTCGTGGAAGGAGGAATGAATATGCTGGCTGTGATCTGCGATGACCTGGCCGCCGACCGGGAAATCCTGCTGGAATACTGCGCCCGGTACGCAAAGGAAAACCGCCTGCCCATCGTCACACTGGCTTACGAGAATGCCGGGGCACTGCTGCAAAGCCGGGAGGCCAGAAGTGCCGACGTGATGTTTCTGGATATCTATATGGACGGGGCGCTCGGAGTGGACGCGGCACGCATCCTGCGGGGTAAGGGTTTCCGCGGCGGGCTGGTGTTCACTACCACCAGCCGGGAGCACTACGCGGACGGCTTCGACGTGGAGGCCGCCCATTATCTCTTAAAGCCGGTGCGCTGGGAAGCCTTCTGCGAGGCCATGCGCCGGGTTCAGGACCGGATTAACACCAGTACGCGAAGAGTGCGGCTCACCGCGGGGCGGGACGAAGTGGACATCGACGTTTCCGGCATCAAGTACATCGAGGTCTACGGGCACAAAACCATAGTGCACACAGTAAAGGGGGAGGCCGTGGTGAGCCAGTCCCTCACCGCCCTGGAGGAACGCCTTGGCGGCGACCCGTTTCTGCGGTGCTACCGCTACTTTATCGTCAACATGGATTTTGTAAAACGCCTGAACGAGGACAGCTTTCTCATGAAGGACGGCCGGGAAATCCCCCTTTCGCGGGACGGCCGCGCCGCTCTAAAAAGCCGGTACATGGCTTATGTATTCAAGCGGATGGAGGGGTGAGGATGGAAGCTGTTTTATCCGAGTATATCACTTGTGTAATCGAGGCGACCATGACAATGGCGTTTTGCCTTATTGTGACCCGCGATATCTTGCTCAAGAGGCTGCCGGTTCTTGCGCTCACAGCGGCGGGACTGGCTGTATTTGGAAGTGCCGCCAGTATGGGACTGTCGGCGGGGCTGGATGCCTGGCTTTCCTTTTCCATGGATTTCAGTATTTTTTCTCTGCCGTTGTGGCTTGGGGCGGGCTTTTTCCTGCTGCGTTGGGCGACCGGAGAGCCACCAAGCGGACTATTGCTGATTCTGCTGCTTTCCGAACAGACGCTGTATCTGTGCCGCAGCATCACCCATTTTATCTACGGCCTGTTTTTCCCGGAGCTGACCGAGGGGGTGTTTTGCTGGGCGGATATTGCGGGCTTCGGCGTCCCCTCTGTGGTGCTGACACTGCTGCTGGCCGTATTCTGCCGCGGGCTCTATCACAAGCTGCGGCGGCTGAACATGAAGGAGTACGGACGGCTGTGGCTGATCCCGCTGTTCTTCATCCTGCTTTACCTGGCGCAGGTCAACCTTTACCCGGTGGACCAGGGGTATTCTCTGTCTTATGGGCTAAAAATACTGCTCAACGTATGCGCTTTTATCACCTATTCTCAAACAGCCTGGGCCATTTCCAGCAGCACAAAGGCGGCAAAGGAAGCTGAAACCCGCACCCAGCTTGCTAACCAGCTCGATTTGCAGCGGGCGCGGGTGCAGGATTTGGAAAGTCACGCCGAAGAAATCAAGCGCATCCGCCACGACCGCAGGCAGCATGTACAGGTGCTGCGGGGCTTGTTGGAAAAGGGAGCGGTCAAAGAGGCCCTTGCCTATCTGGAGGATTACGAGGGCAGTATGGCAAAGTCCTTCCAGCCGCCGCTGTGCGAGAATTTTGTGGCCGATACCCTCTGCCTCCGCTATGAGGCTCTCGCAAAGCAGGCGGGCGTGGAGGTTTCCATTAGCGCGTCGCTGCCCAAGGAACCGGGCGTAGCGGGGAGCGATCTGGCGGTGATCCTGGGCAACCTGTGGGAGAACGCGGTAGCCGCCGCGCTGGACGCGGGGGAAGGGAAAAGATTCATCCGTCTGCGGATACAGGCACAGGAGGAACAGGTCTTAATCCGCATGGAGAACGGCTATGGCGGAGTGATCTACCAAGAAGAGGACGGGCAGTTTTTGTCCGGCAAGCCGGGGCGCAACAGGGCCGTGGGCGTGGGCATTGCCAGCGTCCGGGCCATGGCCGAGAAATACGGCGGCATGGCAGACTTTACCTATACCCCGGACACCTTCACCGCCTCGGTGCTGCTATATACGATCAGGTGACAATAAATAAACGCTGAAGTCCCACGACCTCAGCGATTATTCTTTTAGGGGTATTTCCCAAACGGAGTTTTTAGGATCTGCTCTTATGGTATGAGATATGGAAAAAAATTCCGCACAATAAAGTATAAAAACATGAGACTCAGCACTACCCACCAGAACCGGCTGTCCCGCGGAAGGATCTTCCTGTGATGTCCGTATACATAAGTGAGCCCTTCCACATACAGCAGGGAAAGCACAATTCCCAACACCACGGGGGTAATGTTATATCGAAGCGACGTAAAAATATCCCCGTGCAGCAAAGCGAGCACACTCCTGGTATTTCCGCAGCCGGGGCAATAAAGACCCGTCAGCCTGCGGAACAGACACGCTGGAAACAGCTCGGCCATCCAGCCGCCAAACTGATATAAAAACAGGAAAGCAAACACTCCTGCCGGCAGGATCAGCAATATCCCCGCCTTATATAATCTAGCTTTATCTATTCTTTTTCTATACCATTTATCCCTATATTGTTTTTCTTTTTGGTATCCGTTCTGTTTTAGCATCATGAACCGATTATATCACAAGGAAAGGAATCCGAGAACCATTATTTTTGGTTCAGAACGTCTTCAATCTGCTCCCTGGTCGGCAGGGAAGAGATCGCCCCTTTGCTCTGCACACAGATCCATCCGCTGACGTTTCCATATTCCATTGCCTTTCGCAGCTTCTCTTCATCCAGTTTGTCAATCTGATCCACGCCCTGGATCAAAAGGCTGGACAGAAAACCGCCCCAGAACGCGTCTCCCGCGCCGGTGGCGTCCACTGCTTTGGCTTTACGGCCGGGGATTCTCATAACCTTGCCACCGAAGAAACATTTCGCTCCCTCAGCCCCCAGCGTCTCCACTACCAGTGCGATCCGGTTTTGTTCCATCAGCCGGGGGATTTGATCCTCACCGCCCATCATTTCCACTTCTTCTTCCGATATTTTCAGCAGATCCACATAGGGTAGGATTTCAAATACTTTTCTGGCTGCGGCTTCCTGATCATCATCCCACATCACATTCCGGTAATTTACATCAAAGCTTACGATTTTTCCTTTTTCATGTCCGGCCCTCAGCGCATGCACAGTCGCTTCCGAAGCGCTTCCCTTGGAAAGGGAGCAGGAACCGGCATGAATCATTTTCGTGGCATCCAGATTGGCGCGGTCGATGTCCTCCACCGTGAGCAGCATGTCCGCCCCCGGTTTTCTGGCAAACGTAAACGTACGCTCGCCATTCCCGGACAGTGTAACAAACGCCATAGTGGTAACCGCCTCCCTGGTCAATTCCGGACACAGTACCGTCACATCATTTTCCTTCAGCGTGTCTGCCAGAAATCTGCCAAAATCATCGTCACCCATTTTTCCGCAAAAGCCGGAAGCCAGACCGTTCCTGGCCACCGCGATAGCTACATTGGCCGGTGCGCCTCCTGCATTTTTCACATAACTGCAGGGCTCACTGCCCGGTATAAAATCGATCAACATTTCCCCTACACAAATTACATCCATGTCTTCATCCTCCACAATCCTTTTTCAAATTAACTGCCGGCTTCCCATACACTGGGCCTTCAAGAACTGCCGTATCATACACTTATGTAAAACCCTTTGATGAAACACTTTTATTATAGCGAATCCTACACCGTGTGTCAAAATATTTTAAGTATCTATTTAGCTATCTATTTCTTCAGCAGCAGTCCTCTTTGTAGTTCTTTCCACCATCGCAGGAAATTTCCTGATTGCAGTCTCCACATTTTTATTCTGTTTTCAAATTTTGGATTTCTTCCAAATAACGATCCATTATATATTCCGCCGATTCTGCCCATAATGTATTTTCTGTATCCTGCAGTATTCCATATGTTTTAGATTTATAAAAACGCACAGCAGCCTCTTCAAATTCTAATCCAAATGTATCCTGTATTAATTTTATAACTGTCTTAATCTGGATGCAAACATTCATTGTAATATCTTTATCATTAAAAGTATAAATATTATTACTCATAAAATCTCTCTCCTCACCAATTTTAGATGATTAATCGCTTTGTTCGTATGAAAAGACACCTGGTTATTAACTTTATTATATCTTAATCTTTCAACTGCCTCTTCAGCCGTTAATATATTAGCAATATATAGTTGAATTGTTTCCATAGTATCATCATCTGCCACTGGACCAATTACGACATCATATTCGTGCTGTACTCCCCCTTTACTTCTATTCTCTTTGACAAATTCCAGCCACTCTTTATTCAATGAGTCAAAACGCTTTACATGTAATATAGAGTTTTCTTCAAAAAGATATTCGTAAACAAAATATTTTTTTTTCTTTTCTCGAAGCGAAAGACGGTAAGCCCACTCTATTGACTGTTTCTTTAAAACCGTTGTGTAAAATCCCCTGCCAAAATCTCTCCTGTTATGTGACTTGTCTAAATCAATTGTTTCAAAGTAAGAACAGCTTCCGTGATATAATACTAATTCATTGGAATCCGTATTCATAATTTGATCAATAAATTCCATTACCTCATCAAAATCTATTTGATGCAGATACTCATGCTGAATCAGCATTTTTTCAAATATTTGATGATTATGAAATAAATCCGCAACATTTTCTCCAGATAAAAGATAATTCTTGGCATAAACCTCCATAGCCTGTACATACAGCATTTCAATATCGGATTGAACACTCATAAAGCTTCCTCCCTTTTTAAATCATTCACGATAGTAATAGATTAAAAAAACAATCCATTGGATGAATCTGCTTACAAGTTTTTCTTCCCTCTGTACAATTCACATTTTTTCTACTTCTCTCATCTACAATCTCATCTATTATGTTACGCGAAAAATAATTCCCCAGATTCCATATTTCTATATTTACTAAATATATTATTTCTTCCAATGGACATCCTTCCCCAAGCAAATACTGAATAATAGAACTGCGTATGTTAGCCGGGGTTAACAGTCTGTAAAATGAGTCTTTTTGATCAACCTTAGCAAGCTTGCTAAACACCTCGTTAACCGCCGCCTCCCGCATAGGTTCTTCCTTATTTTCTTTCGTACGATAAAAAACATATTTTGACGATATATGCAAATCCTTTAGCCTTTTTAAAGCTTCTGTAACTTTTTCCGGAATCGGAACCTCTCTTCCATCCTGTTTCAGTATCCATTGATCCTGCTCTTCTACATTATCCCATTTCAGCATACATAGCTTTCTTCTCTCTAATCCAAATGCTAGTACCATTAAAAACAGTGCAACATCTCTTTCTTTATTTTTACCATCTGTTAAATATCTAACTGCCTTTTTCAATTTGTCCATATCCATAATATTCTGTTTTTCATCTTTGTCAAAAGTTCGAGAAAAACCGGCTATCATATCTTTCGTGCTAATATCAAATGCCGTATTATCAGACATACAATGCATAAAATCTTTTATATAGAAAAAAGCATTTTTTAGGGTGTTTTCCTTGGCTACTTTCATTTCATAATTTGCATACCAATAAAAATCCGGGAGCTGAATTCTATCATAAATAGAACTGTCGTCATCTTTAAAATAAATCCCACCTTTTGAATAGTATTTAAAAAATCGCTTTAAAGCTGAATGATATGCACTCCAGCTTTTTTCAGTTCCTTTATAATAACAATTTTTATACTCAATAATATCTCGAAAAAAATTTGTTTTCTGGTCATCGCCTACAATATTATCATAGGAAAAAAATTCAAAATATTTCTGGTCGGTATTCTTTCCATGTATAATCTCTAAGATAGTTCTCCTGCTCCGAAAAATTTCCTTTTTATTTAATGATATCTTACTATTAAAAAGCCAGATACCTTTCGGGGTTATTAAAATCCCCCATTCTGTTAAATTTTCAACGACTTTTCCATCTTTATATTCCATAAATAATTGATCTGAAACTTTTCTTTCTTCTATTTCGTCCAATGTTATTTTAATGATTAGTTTTGTCCCTATTGTTATCTTTGCTTTTTTTTGTTCCACAAAAGGAATTTTGTCTTTATACCTTAAATTTTCTAAGAAAAGATTTTCTAATACAAGCTGGCGGAATTCTTCTGCCGCATTTACATTATTAATACCAATAAATTTTTTTGATTCACCTTCAATTTTTTTGAGAGTTCCATGTTCCTTATTCATTATATTTACCTTTTGTTTTTGTTTACTCAGATTATATCATTAGCACCGTCTGAAGTCAAAATGAAATAAATTTTAATTTGTCATTTGTAAATATGTATCATAAAAACTAATCAAATAGAGTGATTATCAACATTGAAAGAACGATCCTGCAAATCCCATGTATTTTACCACACCATCAAGACTTAATATTACATCCGCATATAGTACATAGCACCATCATATAGGCAGGCTGTCCCTCACGCACAGCGCCCCATACCCCACCTGCGAATTCGGATATTCCGTAAATCCCGGCAGTTCCCTGGCCCCGCGCTGCAGATATGCCTTCAATTTCTCCCCATAGAGGAAGAGATCATTTCCGTTTACAATCCCCCATTGCATTAACAAAGCGGCAGAACCTGCCACAAAAGGGGTCGCCATGGAAGTCCCCGAACGTGAGGTATAACCACCGCCTGGGGCGGCGCTCATGATATCCACACCGGGGGCTACCAGATCCGGTTTTGGCTGGTTCGTCATCCAGGTATAGCCCCTTCCGGAAAAGGCAGCGTAAGTACGCCTTCTGGAATCGTAAGCGCCGACGCTGATTACGCCCAAAGATGTGGAAGGAATAGTGAGGGTAATGTTTTCTGTGGGGGCCAGGAAACGAGTGCCGGTATTCAGCGCACCTTCACTTGGCATCCACATATCAAAACGGCCGGACACGATGCGTTCGGGTATCAGACGGATCTTCCAGATCCCGCTGTCCAGATACTGCTCTCTGGGAAGAAAATCAATATAGATTTCCTGGTAGACGCTGTATGGGCTGGGTTCCCCATAATATAACAAAAGCTCCGTATCTCCCATTATGAACCGCTGGGGGCCCAGGAAAGGCTGAATCGGTCCGGCTACGATGCCCGACGGATGAACGATGGCAATGTTTATCTCGTCCACATAGGATTTCCAGATCTGCAGATTCATGACGGTTTCATTGTTGGAGATCGAAAATTCTACATCCAGCGGGTCCCCTTCTGTCAATATGCCTTCCGTATGGCCGGCCGCAGCCCCCTCGTTTCCTGTGCCCACGCAGATCGTGGTACGTCCCAGGTTGGAGACATTGTTCAGATAAGATTCGATCAGAGAAGTACCGCTGTGGGATCCGTAGGTATTGCCAAAGCTGATATTGATGGCAACCGGTGTCTTAAGTTCGATGGATTTGCGGACCACGTAATCCACCGCCTGCATCAGTTCTGTCGTTCTGGGAAATGAATCTGTTCTTGGGGTCCCAAGCTTGACGATTAAAAGCTCACTCTGGGACGCCACACCTCTGTAAACACCGCTGCTGGCTCTTCCGTTTCCGGCCGCGATTCCGGCGACATGGGTTCCATGGCCGCTCAGATCCCGGCTGGGTACCACGGCGTACTGTTCCTGGGAAGTAACTTTCTGAAGCGCTTCATTGATCTGTTCCGCGGTGTATTCAGTGCCGATCAGATAACCTTCGGGGGCTGGTCCTGCGGAAACGGTCTGGTCCCACAAGTTCACGATCCGGGTAGTCCCGTCTTCATTTCTGAAATCAGGATGCGCATAATCAATCCCACTGTCTATGACGGCCACCAGAACCCCCTGGCCGAACAGATTGAACCTTTCGTTCTGAACCGGAGGAACACAAGATGCCGTTCTGCCCTGGTTCACAGCAAAAAATAAACGCTTCGGTTTTTCTATGTATTCGATCTCCGGCTGATTGGCCAGGCGGTCAATCAGCTGCTCAGGCACAGTGACAATCGCGAAATTATTCAGCATTTCCACCACTGTGATCTCTTCATTTTCTCTGGCCAGCCGTCCGATATCCCCGGAGTATTTTACGATCAGTTCCCAGGTCCGGGTAAGTTCATCAAACCCCACATCCAGTTCCAGGGATCGTTCCCTCTCCTCTTCTGTTGCATCCAGTGCCAGGTTTAACAGGTTTTCAATTTTTTGATCATTCATAAGATCCCGCAGCCTTTTTCTCGTTTTTATATGCTTTTATTATATGCCCTATCCTTATAAAAAATAGTAACGCTCGAAAATACCTCGCTGACTATTTTTCATGCATCACACGTAAGTGCCTAAAAGCAGGCACTAAGTACACAGCGATCTGTTCTTTTTCCCTGTATAGAGGGTACAGCATACAACTGCGATTCCACCGAAGATCAGCAGGTTCTGTACTCTGGTCGCATCCGCCAGCGGACCAAAGATCAACATCCCCAGCGGCAGCGCACAGGCGTTGGTTATCTGCATAAAACTGAAGATTCGGCCATGCATGGCCGGGTCCGCTTGCTCCTGTATCATGACGTTGATCGGTGCATTGTAGCAGGGCATCGTCACTCCGATCAGGAAGTTGCATACCAGATAGACCGGGTACACCGGCGATATTCCCAGACCAATCATCAGAATCCCATACAGGAATCCGGCCAGAACTGTGGTGTGCAGCCTGCTGCTAAATCCCCCCCAGGCCGCGATCAACAGGCCGCCGGCTGCAGCTCCTGCGCTGAACGTCATTTCGCTGAAGGTCAGACGCCACACCTGTGCCCCGAATGTTCTGCTGACCATAAGCGGCGTCAAAAAGGCCGACGGGCTGATCAAAATCAAAACAACGATCTGAAATAGCAATAGATTCCGAATAGACTGCTGGTCTTTCAGATAGCGGAACCCGTATTTCATTTCCTGTATCACAGATTCTTTTTCGAAGCTTCTCTCCCCCTGGATTGACCGCAAAGGTGGTATTGTTATGGTAAACATAATACCGATACCGATGGCCGCCGTGATCACATCGATAAAGAAGGTGGTCTCTATGGCAGCCACCGAAAGAATCGCACCGCTGACCGCAGGCGACAGGAACATCATCAGGGAACTGATGGTACTGTTTATACCATTTATCTTCATCAGATGTTCCGCAGGTACCATCTGCGGGATCAGCGCGTTTACTGCAGGGGTCTGAATCCCTGTACCCGCGGAACGGATCAGCAAAACCAAAAAAAGCAGCCAGACACTTCGGTATCCTCCCAGGAACAGCAGGGCCAGGATTAATGTGGAAGCAGCAATGACAGCATCAGCCAGCATACACATACGTTTTCTGTCATAGCGGTCAATCCAGACACCGGCAAACAGGGAGATCACTATCTGCGGTACAAAGCCGCACGCGGTGGAAATGGTCATCATAATGCCCGAGGAAGTAGTCAGGGTAATATACCAGATAATGGCATATTGCACAAGGGAGGAACCGAACAGAGATATAGTCTGGGCGGACATAAAACGGATTGTTCTTCCTCTCCATTTTTTTTGTTGTCTATTTTTATTCATTTAATTTTCTCCTAAGATATCTAATCCTGTTTCGTCTGCTGATACTTCACCTGCGGAAGCGGCTTTTTCTTTCCGTCTGCGGCAGTCAAGTGTAAGCAGTATCTTTCTTTCCGTCTGCGGCGGTCAAGTGTAAGCAGTATCTTTCTTTCCGTCTGCGGCGGTCAAGTGTAAGCAGTATCTTTCTTTCCGTCTGCGGCGGTCAAGTGTAAGCAGTATCTTTCTTTCCGCCGCCTTGTGATCCCCGGATGCTTTTGGTCAATAGGACGCACTTTCATAGAATGCAAAAACTGCCGGACACCACTGTCCGACAGCCTTTTTTCCACTTCAAGTCTTTTAAATGGGTACCCAAAAGAAAGCGTGACCTTCACGCCTTCCGAACCCTGTTACCGTTTAAGCGGCCCTGACTTTTTATAAAACAGGGACTTATTACACAACCGCAACTTGAATATATATAATACAGGCTCCGTACAATGTTCTGTCTATTATTGTGCGGAGCTTACTCTTCTTCTCATCTGATCGCTTAATCTGCAGCACATCACATACCACCTCGCTTTATGAAAAAACTCTATCATACTTTCCTGACACTGTCAACGCGGCACAAAATCAGTTCGTAACACGGTGTAACACGGTACAAACCAGTTCGATGCACAGCACAAAGCCGTTCGCTGCACGGAACAAAAACGGTCTGTGCCAAGAGATATACGGAACGTTTCCCGCTTACTCCAACTCTGCCGCATGTCCAGCGCAGATCACACAGCCGCTCTGCGGCTGAATCTTCGTATGGTAAAATTCCATCTTCGCGCCGTCAAACCAGATATACTCCCCTTCAAATCCCTCGGTATGCCCGGTCAGGGCCAGCACAGCCATCTGGGCCTGGGCCATCCCGATAATTCCCGCCATGGTTCCGACCGCCGCCGGCTCACGCTCCTGTCCCCCAGCCTGTGGATAGAGACAGGCCAGACAGGGACCCCCGCCCGGCTTTACATAGAACAGGCTGCCTCCCCATCCATTGATACCGCCATCGATCAACGGGATCCTTCTGCGGACGCAGGCTTCATTTAAAAGGAGCCTTGTCTCCAGATTGTCCACCGCGGCAATGACCAGATCGAACTCCTCTACCTGTTCCACATTGGCCATGGTAAGCCGCTGTGTGGATACTTCCGTCTGGGTGTCGGGGGAAAAACGGGCCAGCCACGCGGCTGCCGCTTCGGTTTTGTATCTACCGGTATCTCCGGGTGTATACAAGAACTGCCGGTTCAGATTTTCCGTAGTGACCCTGTCATCATCGACGATCCCAATCCGGCCGATCCCAGCGCCGGCAAGGCCTGGAAGTACCGAACACCCAAGTCCTCCGGCCCCCACCAGCAGGATAGAAGCAGCGAACAGTTTCTTCTGTCCGCTGCCCTGCAGATATTTTATTTTCGCTTGTCTGTCATATCGCTTTAAATCCATTTTTTCCCCGATGCATGCGCCTCTTTGCGCATTTCGTTAACTTTGTGGAGCTGCTGTGCTGCGAACCTGCCCAAAGGGCTTCAGCCTCCTCCGCACAGCGGCAGAAAACGGATCTCGTCCTGATCCTGAATCCTGGTGCGGTAGTTTCCAGTGTTCAGAATCCCTTTGCCGTTTACGGTTATGAGACTTCTTTTCGCTTCGGCGTATGCCTCTTTTCCATAAACCGTCTTAATATGTTTTAAACACTCTTTGACGTCATCCCCGGGATAGACCTCCTGTTCCGCACCGGTCAATTCCCGCAGCTCCCCGTAATATTTCAAATATGCCATATCCCACGCCCCCTGTCACTCATACAGCTTCAGCTGTTTGCGTTTCCGCTTCGACGGATAGCCGTCCTTTCCCCATCCCCGAACCTGATAGTAACGGGGAAGCATTTCCTTAAGCTTAACCACGGTATCCGGATTATCGCTGTCCTGGGGTGTCTTCGTCAGCCGTTCCGGCAGCGCGTCATCCTTCGCCGTCATACCTTCCCGGTAGTTGTACATCCGCTCCAGATTATATCCTCTCTCACCGAGCTGCATAAACTTACCGGTCGTCATCGGAAGTCCCGTGATCAGCTTCAGCGTCTGGGCATGCGGCAGCAGATACATGGAATTAAACGGCAGAAGCCCCGGCATGAGTTTCCACATGATTCCCAGAATTCCCCGGGCCGCCAGCAGTGCTTTTCCGCAGAACTTCGTGAACCAGTGGGAAGGTCCCAGGCGGAAGAGAAACGCAGGAATCATGCTGTAAGCGGTAAACAGACAGAATCCGGCCCCGGATACGGCCTCCATGGTATTTTGCAGCATGACGGTCAGCTCCGGCTTTCCCTTTGCAGCCAGCGGATCGGCGGAAATCACGCCCACAGATTCGAACAGAGCCAGGTATCCTCCGTTCAGGTGACAGCCGCCCCGGTTCGAAGTGGCATAGCCCAGCCCCATTCCCACCGACTGCCTGGGTTCATAGGAGGCTAATTCCAGCCCTTTGGCATGGATCGCCGCCGCTTCATGTCCATAGCGCTCTGCCAGCCATTTGGAACCATTCGCCAGCTCATCGCCGATCCCCTCCCGATAAGCGATCTTGCGGATCACTTCCGTCAGGTTGTCGGTACGGCCGAATTCCACACCGAAATCCGCAATTCCCTGTTCCTTTAATTCCATGGCAAAGGCAATGGTCCCTCCCAGGGATATGGTATCCATTCCCAGTTCATCCGCCAGATAATTCACTTCATTGATGATATCCAGATCCGCATTTTCAATGTTCGATCCAAACAGTCCCACGGTCTCATACTCCGGCCCTTTGACTTCCACATCGTGAACCTTCACCCGCCGCTCGCAGCGAACCGGGCAGCTGGTACAGCCGCTGTTTTTCACCAGTTTGGTGTCCGCCAGCCGCTCACCGCTGATCTCATCCGCATACGCATAAGAACCTTTCTGGAAATTCCGCGTGGGCAGCGCGTCAGAGGCGTTAGCTTTGTTCACCAGCCCGGCGCTGCCGTATTTCGGAAGGGACGCTCCGGTCATCGGATGATGCTTAAGGAAGCGGACCCATTTCTCCACGTACTCATCAAACCCCTCCCGGTCATAGATATAGGGTTCCTTCGTACCATAAGCCACACAGGCTTTTAGGTTCTTCGACCCCATCACGGCCCCTGCGCCGCACCGCCCGGCCACCCGTTCGCCGGATACCGCGCAGGCATACCGCACCAGATGTTCACCCGCAGGTCCGATCACCAGTTTTCCGTATTCCTGAGGAAATTGTCTTTGTACCTCCTGTGCGTCCATTCCCCACAATTCCCTGGCCGATTTTAAATGGATTTCCCCGTCAATCACCATAAGATAACAGGGGTTTTTCGCACGTCCTGTGATAATAAGCCCGTCATAACCGGCTCTCTTTAACATCATCCCGAACGTGCCCCCGCAGTTGGAGGTAGCGATGCCGCCGGTCATCACATTTTTGAAACTCATATTAAACCGGCTGGAAGAGGGCGCTCCGGTTCCGTTCGCCGGACAGGTATTTATAATCAGCACGGCCTCCGGCGCCAGAGGATAAAGCCCCGGAGATGTCAAGTCGTACAAAAGCCTGGAACCCATGATTTTTCCGCCAATATATTTTTCAAACATCTCCTGGCTGATCGGATAGCGGGTGGCTTTTCTTCCGGTCAGATCTATTTTCGCATAAACCGGTAATCTCACAGCGCTCCCACCTCCTTGACAGTTCTCATTTTGATCGCGTGCAGCGGACATTTCTGTTCGCACAGGCCGCAGCCGACGCAGGACTTTTCATCGGCCAGCTGCGCAAATACCCGAATATCCCCTTTAAACGCAGGGAAAGAGATCCTCAATGCCTGGGCCCTGCAGATCTGCACACACATAGAACAGGCGCTGCACCTGGCCGTGTCAATGACGGGCTTCCTCCATTCGGTCCTGGGAACTTTGGACGACTTACTCCCCTCCTGATCCAGGATCGCTTCCTTCGGACAGGCGCGGCCGCAGACTCCGCACTCCACACACCGCCTCGGATCAATCTTATGTAATTGTTTTGCCGCACCGGTAATCGCGCTCACCGGACACAGGCGGGCACAAAGGCCGCAGCCAATACAGGCTTCTGTTATCTGGTATGCCATTTAGCCAGACACCTCCTGACGGTTAATAAGCTTTTTTCAGTAACCGGATCACGTCCTCTTTGTCCACAGCCACCGGGTTTGCCAGCATTGCTCCGTCCCGCAGCGCCGTGACCGCCACCGTTTCGAAATCCCCCGGATTTACTCCGGCATCCTGAAGGCGCATGGGCAGGCCGCAGATGCGGTTCAATTTTTTCTGCAGGCGCCGGACTGTACGGATCGCCTCTTTCCCCCGCTCTTCCCTGGCGGTCCGCGCATAAACCTCAGGGCCTGCCAGATATAACAGCAGTTCGCCGTAGACCTCATCCAATTTTCCCAGATTATATCTCATAACATGGGGCAGCAGTATCGTCATCGCATCCCCATGGGGAACATGACAGACTCCCCCCAGCGCGTGGCCGATCCCGTGCACCGCTCCGACCATGGAATTGGAAAATGCGGCTCCCGCCATGGTGGAGGCATTTGCCATAGCAAGCCGCGCTTCCCGGTCTTTCCCGTCCGTCACCGCTTTGATCAGATACTCCCGCACCATCGTAATCGCCGCCGTGGCATACGCATCGCTCAGCGGATTTTTCTGTGTACAGCTGTATGCCTCCACCGCGTGGCACAGCGCGTCAAAGCCGGTGGATGCCGTAATTCTGGGCGGCAGGGTCTCGGTCATCCGGGGGTCCAGCACCGCTACATCCGGCAGCATATGGTTGGAGATAAACTCCATCTTGACCGCTTTCTTTTCATTTTTAATCACAGCCACCATCGTCATCTCAGAACCGGTGCCTGAGGTGGTTGGCACTGTGATAAACGGCACATGTTTTCCCCTGGTCATGGACTCACACCCCTGAAGCTTTAACAGGTCATCCACACCGTGCGCGATCATGATCGCCGTGCCCTTTGCGGTATCCATGACTGAACCGCCTCCGATGGCGACCAGGCTGTCGCAGTTGTTCTCTTTGTACCGTTTCGTAATCTCATTCACCACTTCCACGGAGGAGTCCGCCGGGATATCGGTGAATACGGCAGCCGGCCGGCTGCCCTGGCTTAGCATAGCATCCAGTACCTTCTGCAGCGCTCCGATTTTCTCCAGCACCTGGTCGGAAAGCACCATCGGCCTGCCCGCCTCCAGTCCCTCAAGCTCATAGGCGATATTTTCCAGCGCCTTCTGCCCGGACAGGATTTTTGTGGAATTCTGAAATTCATAATATTTTGGCAGCATAGTAACCCTCCCTTATATTCCTAAGATAGCGCGGCAGTACACCGCAATACTGCTGACCTGCTTCTTCGGCAGTCTGCGCAGGATTCTTCTGGTCATAACCGGCGGAAACAGATAGCTTTCCGTCAGGTCAATGCACCGGACGATGGACATAACCTCGTACAGATCCCCTTTGACCATAAACCGGTGCTGGGCGTATGCCGCCGTAGTCCCGATCTGCCCGGAAAATACCAGAAAAGCACCGTCAAGACTCTTAAAAGCAATGCAGATATCCGGCTCGCTCACGTCCTTTAACCGCGCCAACCCCCACGACACCCGCTTCATACACAGCTTGGGACCATTGTGGGAGGCGCTTAGCACAATCGTCCGGCCCACCGGCCAGCTGTCAATCTCCTCCTTCACCCTGGAGTCCAGCTTATAGAGGACTTTCATTCCCCGGTAGAGAAAAAAACAGATAATGGAGGCAAACAGGGATTTTGCGGTCGTGGCCAGATTCCTTTTTTTACTTGGTTTCATAGCATCCCTCCTGACTTGGGTTACTGCCATGCCCGCCGACCGGGCTGCGCAGAATTTTATATTCTACTCTAACTATAGACTGCATGTAAGTATGCGTCAACCGGGTATTTTTTTGCTATGGCCTACAGAGGTTTTTTGACAGGAGCACTTAGCGGCTGTTTTTGGGCCTTTACCCTAGTCCGGCCTGCTGATGGTCTCATTATCCGGCATATGTCCCGATAAAGCAATCCCCCTAAAAGCTGATGACGGTATATTACGGACGCGGAACCTCTACTTTTTTCTCTCACAATCTGGTATGGTTATTTTTATCATAACTGGTTATTCCAATAATGCCACAATTGTTTTATACTGCAAAGCATAAAGGAGGCGATCAGTAATGAAAGATACAAAGAAACTTGTGGTAGCCGCTCTGATGGCGGCGCTTACCTGTGCCGCTACCATGGTGATTAAAATCCCAACACCGACATTCGGCTATATCCACCCGGGGGATGGCCTGGTCTTATTATGCGGAATCGTGCTTGGGCCGGTAGGAGGCGCCTTGGCGGCCGGTATCGGCTCCATGCTGGCGGACGTATTCTCCGGTTACATGTCCTTCGCGCTCGGCACCCTGATCATCAAGGCACTGACAGCTGCCATCGCAGGACTGTTGTTCCGCCGCATCCGTGCGGTCCAAAGCGGAAGCACCGGCAGCAGCTACGCCGGAATCATCACCGGCGGAGTACTGGGAGAGCTGTTCATGGTAATCGGTTATCTATTCTATGAAACCCTGCTGGCCGTCATCAGCGGCAGCGCCCTGGCCGCAGCCTTCACAGCCTCTGCCGCCGGCGTTATCTTTAACATCGTGCAGGGCGTGGTAGGTATCGTTCTTGCCATCATCCTGTTTCCGGTATTATATCAGATTCCTAATGTGCGTGCCTGGGTTACCGGGAAGTAATACAATAAATTCGCATTTTCCTATTGAAAGAGAAAATGACATCGACGCGACTATAACATTCTTCAAAGTCGCAGCGATGTCATTTTCAGTTTCGTTTATTTACTCATGGTGATGGGCTTCCTGCCCGTCGGAACTCTCCTCTGAATGATGGCTCTCCTGACCGCCGGTGGGAACCGTCGTATTTTCCGTATCATTTGCATGGCTGCCGTGCTCCCCATGATTCGTGCCTTCCCCATGGGATTCACAGGCGTCGATCTGACCCTGCAGTTCCTCGATGCTGTGGTGGGTGTAATCGGTGATGTCGACCTCCGGATCGGTTTCCTTCAGTTCCTGCAGATACAGATATTTTCCAGGAGTGACGCCGTAGTCATGGGCCTGTGAGACCGTATCCTCATCCACCGCATGGCATTCTGACTGAAGAGCCGGATATTCCGCAGACGCGGTGTCCACGTACTGGCGGACCTCCTCCAGCATAGTTTCCTGGGTATCTGCCGTCTTCGCATAGACAGTGACGACAATATCCGATGCAGCCTTGAAATATCCTTCCATCTCCTCCGTTCCCATAATCGCATCCACAGCCTCCTGCCAGGGGAGGTTTTTCAGATTTTGATCAGCCAGGATCTGTTCTCCTTCCGGATTAAGGGCTCTGGTCTCGACCACACGGTTAAAGCGGTTGATCCCCAGTTCGATGGAGGGATTCACATCGATACTCACCAGAGAGGTCTGGGCATAGTAGTAATGGAAGCTGCCAGCGCTCAGGGTAAATACCAGGGCCAGACAGGCCGCCGCCGTATAAAGCGGTCTGAAACTCCTTCTTTTTTCCGGGAGCAGTATCACATCACCGGTCTTCCAGCTTTGGCTGGCTGGAAGGGATACGAATTCTCCTCCATTTTTCATAATAACAGCTGTATTTTTCTCTATTTTCATAACAATTCCGGTTTGTGCTTTCATTTTACTTCACCTCCCTATACTGGGGTAAGAATGTACGGATTCCGGGATAATCTCCCATCAGCAGGATTGCAAGGGTTACGATATATTTCCGGTGTTTCTCTATCGTCTTTGCCGAGATCCCAAGCTGCGCCGACAAGTCGGCCTGGGGAAGGCGGTGCTGCTGTGTCAGAAGCTTCCTATATTCAGAATCCCCGGTCACCGCATGGGCGATCATAAGGCAGTTCTTCCTGGACCGCTCCTGCTTCGGACAGATCCGGGGGAGTTCTTCCCAGCGTATCTCGTAGGAATCCAGGGTATCCGATAACAGCTGGATCTCCTCGGTCAGCGCATTCCTTTCCTGTTCTTTCTCATAGAGCTGCCAGGACACCTTAGCCTCCGCATCGGAGATCTGAGCGTTTTCCTCCTCATCCTTTGGCTCAAAAGCGATCACCCTTGATCGGTATCCCATCTGCTTTCTACCTTCGTCGATCAGCCGGTTTTTGATACAGATTTTGCAGAAAGACAGGAAGTTTCCCTTCTGGGAGGAATATTGTCTGATACAATTCAAAAATGTCAGCATGGCGAGACTCAGCATATCGTCGTATTCCAACATCATATCCTGCATACCGGATATCTGCTTTCTTATAAAAGGCAGATAATCCGCCATCAGCCGCTCTGTTTCTTCGGGATCATCCTGTGCGTTTTGAACCCGCATTTCTATCGTATTCACATCATTTCTCCTATCCGCCCACCGCGAAAATTTTCCTTTCTGCTAATTTTATTCTGCATTATTTTCTTCTGTTTCATTTTCTTCTACTTCATGGACTGCTTCTTCGATTCTTCTGATTCATCAATTCTGCTTCATCGATTCTTCTTCATCGATTCTTCTGCTTCTTCGATTCTTCTGCTTCTTCGATTCTTCTGATTTAATTCGAAGAAGATGAATTTGCATCTATATTTAATATACGAAATTAAGTCCATTTTTTATAGGGTGCGAAAAAAATTTTTCCGGCACCCTACGTTTTGCATATTGTCAGTCGTATTCTGTTAGCGAGTCAAAAAAATAAAAAAATGAAATGAGGTAATCTTATGTTCCAGAAAAAATTCGCTGCTTTCCTTTTAACCGCTATGCTGACCGCTGCCGTATCTATCCCTGTCCTTGCATCCACCTCCGAGACCGCGCCCGCCGCCGCTTCCACCAGTACAAATTATCCGGTATGTACAGAAGAAGGGTGCAGCAAAACCTACGATCACACCCATGACGGCACCTGGTATGAGGGACACCATGCAGAAGACGGTTCCAATTGCACGTCCTCCTCCACTTGTACCGGAAAACACTCCAGCACACACCATACGAACACCACGCAGTCACAAACTCACCACTCACAGTCCCACCACACTGGAACCCAAGCCCAGGATTCCACTGCAACACAGACCACCAAGACCACTTCCAGCCATTCACATCACAGCCACAGCGGCAGCCATCACTAAATCAGCACTGATAGCCGAACAGGTGATTCAGCCAATACATGCTGAGCGGAACCCATTTACTGCAGCTGTCATTATTCGTATCCACGTCATAGTTGCACATGGAAAGCCCGTGCGTCCCGCTGGGGAACACATGGCACTCAAACGGAACGCCAGCCCGCTTTAATGCCATGCCAAACAGCAGCGTATTCTCAACCGGCACCACCGTATCATCTGCCGTGTGCCACAAAAATGCCGGAGGGGTATCAGCAGTCACCCTCTTTTCCAAAGAAAACCATTCCTTGAGCTCATCATCTCCCCCGGACACCTTATCCAGGGACCCCTGATGCGCATACTCTCCAGCGGTGATCACCGGATAACTTAAGATCATCGCATTGGGACGGTTCCTGCCGTTTTCCGTATCCATTCTGGCTTTCAGCCGGTCGCTGTTCCACAGCGTCCCCAGGCTGGCAGCCAGATGGCCTCCGGCCGAAAATCCCATCACCGCAATCTGATCCTCCTTAATCTGCCATTCTCCGGCCCTCCTGCGGATCATCAGAACAGTTTCCGACAGTTCCATCAGCGGCCCGAGATCCCCGGCCAGTTCCCCAACAGAATAATTCAGAGTAAACACCTGATACCCCGCCGCGAACCACGCAAACGCCGGCGGCTCTTTTTCCCGGTCTGACAGCATCTCATACCCGCCCCCCGGACATACCACCACACAGGGCCTGATTCTATGATTCTTCATTTCCCAGCTGATATCGTGCAGATATCCCGTCACATAAGCGTCGGTCCCCGCATCCAGCACTTCCCTCACAATCTTCATCACTTTAACCTCCCAAAGGGGGACATGTCCAAACCAGTTTGGGACATGTCCAAATTCATTAATTATTACCTTACAACATCCACGCCGTTTTTGTCTATAGTATCTTTCTACTGTGCGTGAGGTTTCATTTTATTATGGGCAGGGAAGAGAGGGAAGCGGCGGGGGCTTTGGAACCGGGGGGCTCCTCTCGTGAGGCCAAATCACTTCGGCCGGACCTAAGAACGGCTAACTCCGAAGGAGGGAGAACCTCTTATTAGCAGGGCCTGGAATAAACTCGCCAAAAAACGGCTCGAACAGTATTCCAGGGGTTCTTTCTGAGAGTTGGGTATAGCCTGGTAGCCGGAATGCCCGCAACCGGCTTAATGTATAAGTATGCGGGCATTCCGGTTACCAGGCTATACCCAACT